>NZ_JACHIU010000001.1:5304914-5619155 GCF_014207705.1 Sphaerisporangium rubeum | reverse complement strand
ACCGGCAGCCAGCCGAGCCGGAACGAGAACACCGTGAGCAGCATGATGCCGAGCCAGAACGACGGCGTGGACACCACCAGCAGCTCCACGACCCCCGACACCCGGCGCGGCCACGCCGCGCGACCTGAGGTCGCCACGGTCACCGCGACCGACAGCACCAGCGCGAGCACGGTCGCCGCGAGCGCGAGCTGCGCCGTCGGCCCGAGCTGACCGGCGATCACCTCGGAGACCGGCTGCTGCAACTGGTAGGAGTCCCCGAGCCGGCCGGTGGCGAGCCGGCCGAGGTAGGCGAGGTACTGCGCGGCGAACGGCAGGTCCAGCCCGTACTGGTGCCTGATCTCCGCACGCTGCTCGGGGCTCACCAGCGCGTTGGAACCGATGATCGAGTTCACCGGGTCACCGGGGATGAGCTGGAGCACCAGGAAGGCGCACGTGGCGGCGGCCCAGACGACGAGGATGCCTCCCGCCACCCGGGCCGCCACCGTACGGACGGCGGAACCCATCAGGAGGCCTCGACCGACGCGGCGGCGAACTCCGGCCACGAGGCGATGTTCAGCCGCAGGCCGTGGACCTTCTTGCTGAACCCGACGGTCTGCGTCGTGACGTACGCGGGGACGGCCGCCGCGTTGTCCAGGGCCCACTTCTGGACCTTCGCGTACAGCGCGGCACGCTCGGCCGGCTCACCCGTCGTCTGCGCGCCGGTCAGCCACTTGTCCACCTCGGGGTCGGCGACCTTGGCGAAGTTGTGGCCACCGCCGACGGAGGACTCGGTGGAGAAGAAGAAGTGGCTGAGGATGTCGCCGTCGGCGCGGGCCCACGACAGCTCCACCACGTCGTAGCGGCCCTCGTCCAGCATCGTGGACACCTCGGTGGCGTCGGTGGACGCCTTGAGGTCGAAGTGGATGCCGACCTTCTTCAGGTCACCCTGCACGGCCTGCGAGAACGTCGACGCCTCGCCGTACACCGGTGCGACGACGCTGAGCCGCCTGCCGTCCTTGGTGCGGTACCCCTCGGCGTCGCGTCCGGTCCACCCGGCCTCGTCGAGCAGCCGCTCGGCGAGCGCGCGGTCCGGAGGCCACGTCCCCTCGAGCGAGGCGTCGTAGCTGTCGGGGGTGGTGGGGGACAGCAGGCTCCAGGCACGCGCGTTGGCCCCCTGGAACACCGACTTCACCAGCGCGTCCAGGTCGATGGCCCGCTGGAACGCCTCACGCACCCTCTTGTCGGAGAACAACGGGCTCTTGGTGTTGAGGTAGAACGCGTCCACCGCGCCGGGCACCTGGCCCTCCAGCACGGAGAGCCGCTGGTCGCGTTCGATCAGCGCCTTCTGCGTGGCGGGGATGCCGTCTGCCGAGTCCACCTGGCCGGACGTCAGCGCGCCGACCCGCGTCGCCGCCTCGGGGATGAACCGCACCTTGACCGAGTCCAGCGGCGCGGGACCGGTCCGGCCGGTCGCCTCGGGTCCCCAGCGGTAGTCCGGGTTCCTGGTGTACAGCCGTTGCTGGCCCCGCACGTAGTCACCGGCCTTGAACGGCCCCGACCCCACCGACTGACCGGCGCACAGCTTGTCGGCCCCGGCCTTCAGCGACGCCGGGGAGGCGATGCCGAGGAACGTGGTGCTCGCGGCCTGCAGGAACGGCACGTACGGCCGGCTGAACCGCACCTTCACCTCGTACGGCCCGCTCACCGTGATCCCCTCGTAGGGGCCGAGCAGCCCGGCCGCGTACTGCGACTGGGTCTTCTTGGCGGTGATGTGGTCGAAGTTGGCCTTCACCGCCTCGGCGTCGAGCTTGCCGCCGTCGTGGAACGTCACGTCCTGCCGCAGGGTGAAGGTGTACTCCTTGCCGTCCGCGCCGACCTTCCAGCCGGTGGCCAGCCACGGCGACAGCTTGCCGTCGGGGGCCTGGTAGACCAGCGAGTCGTACACCGGCCGCTGCAGGTACGCGGTGACGTCCTGCGCGCTCGCGTGCGGGTCCCAGCAGTCGGGTTCCTTGCCGGTGGCGTGGGTGACGGCGCCGCCGGCCCTGGGCTCGGCGGCCCCCGTGGCGCCGGAGCCGGAGGGGTTCGCGGGGGCGGCGGGGGAGCCGCACGCCGCGACGGCCAGGGAGAGAAGCGACAAGACTGCGGCCGTGACGGCGGTACGACGCGGGGACATGACTGCTCCAGCGGTGCTCGGGGTCGTGCGAAGTACGTCGTACTGTCGGCAGGGGTGCTAAAGCCGCGCTGAAACGTTCACGGCGGGCCCGGCGGTCGCCGCCACCTCGGCGAGCAGCGTGAACGACCGCAGCCGGTCCTCCTGCGACGGCACCACGGTGAGTGCCATCAGCTCGTCCGCGCCGGTGCTCTCCACCAGCCGCGCGAGCTTCGCGCGCACCGTCTCGGGACCGCCGACGAACTGCGGCTCCACCAGGTCCTCGACGAACCGCCGCTCCAGGTCGCCGTACACGTGGCGGGCGGCCGCCTGCGCCGAGGGGAACGCGTCGAACCGCGGCGACGTCCGCATGCGGATCTTGCCGAGCAGGTACGACGCCGCCGCCTCCATGGCCTGCGCGTCGGTGTCCGCGACCGTGACGAGCGCGGCGACCAGGGTGCGCGGCCGCTCGCAGATCGGCGAGGGACGGAACGCGGCGCGGTACCTGGCGAGGGCCTGCGCGGTGGCGTGCGGGTTGATCTGGTGCGCGTAGGCGTACGGCAGGCCGAGTGACCCGGCGAGCTCACCGCTCCCCGGGCTGGACCCGAGGACCCAGAGGTCGGGCCGGGCCTCGGCCGCGGGCACCGCGACGATGCCGCCGACGTGACCGGTGGGGGCGAAGTAGCCGCGCAGCTCGGTGATCTGTGCCGCGAAGTCGTCGCCTCCCTCGGCGCTCCTGCGCAGCGCGCGAGCGGTGAGCGGGTCGGTGCCGGGGGCCCGGCCGAGGCCGAGGTCGATGCGGCCGGGGTGCAGCGCCTCCAGCGTGCCGAACTGCTCGGCGACCACCAGCGGCGCGTGGTTCGGCAGCAGCACCCCGCCGGAGCCGACACGCAGCGTCGAGGTGGCGGCGGCGAGCCGGCCGGCGAGGACGCCGGGGGTGGAGGTGGCGAGGCTCGTGGTGTTGTGGTGCTCGGCGACCCAGTACCGCAGGTAGCCGAGTTCCTCGACCTTCGGTGCGATCGCCACGGTTTCGCGCAGCGCGCCGGTGGCCGTGCCGTCCTCGAAGACGGGGACGACGTCCAGCACGGAGACGGGTAAGCCGCTGGTCATGGTGCTTCCTCCGGGTGGTGCGCGCCGCCGGACCGGAGCGGGCCGGTCCGGCGGACAGGGTGCGGGGTCAGGCGTTGCCGCCGACCGGCTCGGCCGGCGCGGCTGCGGGGACGTCGGGGGCCGGCTCCTGCCTGCCGGGAAGCAGCAGGCCGGCGAGGAACACCACGAGGCCGGCGGCGAACGGCCACCAGAAGGCGTCGCCGAACGACTCGGTGGTGGGTGTGGCGTGCGCGCCGCCGCCTTGCAGGATGAGCGCGACGACGGCGATGCCGAGCGAGGCGCCGATCTGGTTGAGGATGAACACCGCGCCGGTGGCCCCGGCGACCGCGTCACCCGGCACCGTCCGGTACACCGACCCCATGGTCGGCGCGCCGACCAGCCCGAGGCCGAAGCCGATGGCGAGCTGCGCGGCGGTCAGCAGCACCTGCGACGTCTGCGGTCCCGAGCCGGTGAACACCAGCGCGCCGCCGGCGATGAGCAGCGCGCCGACCGGCACCAGGCGCCGCGGCCCGAACTTGTCGGCGAGGTTGCCGGCCACCGGCATGCCGATCAGCGTGCCGACGCCGAGAGGCGCGAGCAGCAGGCCCGACTGCAGGATGGAGAGCCCGCGCACCTGCTGGTAGTACAGCGGCAGCAGGAACAGCAGCGAGAACAGGCCGCCGCCGATCAGGAACATCGTGGTGACGCTCGCGGTGAACCCCTTGCTGCGGAACAGCCGCAGGTCCAGCAGCGGCGTGCCGCGCGTGGCGAGCGCGTGCGCGATGTACGCGGCGAACAGCACCACTCCGGCGACCAGACCGCCGATGACCGTCGCGCTGCCGAAGCCGTGTCCCGCCGCCTGCGACAGCGCGAACACCAGCGCCGCGAAGCCGGGGGGAAGCAGGAGGACACCGAGCCAGTCGACCGGCACGGGGCCGCCTTCACGCGGCGGGTCGGCGGGGAGCACCACGACGGCGAGGATGATCGCGGCCAGCGCGAACGGGATGTTCACCAGGAACATCCACTGCCACGAGAGGTTCTCCAGGATCAGGCCGCCGACGATGGGGCCGATGACGGGGCCGAGGGTGATCGGCACCGAGATCAGGCCCATCACCCGGCTGATGCGCTGCGGCCCGGCGGCGCCGGCGACGACGCCGATCATGATCGGGTCGACCATGCCGCCGCCGAAGCCCTGCAGGACGCGGAAGGCGATGAGGCTCTCGGCGTTCCACGCGAACGCGCACAGCGTGGAACCGGCGAGGAACAGCGACAACCCGAGCAGCCACATGCGCTTGGCGCCGAAGCGGACGGTGGCCCAGCCGGCGAGCGGGATGGCGACCGCGACCGCGAGCAGGTAGCCGGTCGTCACCCACTCGATGGTGGAGAGGGTGGCCTGGAACTCGCCGCTGAGCGTGCTGATCCCGACGTTGACGATGGTCGCGTCCAGGTAGGACATCATCCCGCCGAGCACCATCACGCCGATCAGCGTCAGCAGCGCGGAGTCGAGCCGTGCGGGCCCGCTCCCCGCCGCGGTCGTGTCGGACATGACAACTCCCTTTAACTGTAAGGGCAAGGCATTTGAACTGAGTAGTTCAATTCGATGCTTAGGACGGTAGCATGGCGAAATGAGCGTTGGCGAGACCGAGAAGAAGACACCGCCGCCGGCCGACCGCGGGAGGCTCGACAAGCGCCGGGCCATCCTGGAGGCGGCGCTCCGCGTCTTCTCGCGGGTCGGCTACACGCAGGCGAGCCTCGACATGATCGCCACCGAGGCGGGGGTGGCCAAGCCCACCATCTACAACCACCTCGGCTCCAAGGAGAACCTGTTCCGCCACGTGATGACCGACACCGCGGCGCGGTCCAACGCCAAGAGCCTCGCGGCCCTGGAGTCGTTCCCCGGCGACGACGAGGCCTTGCGCACCGGCCTCGAGGAGGTCGCGCACAAACTGGTCGCCTGCTACGTCGACGAGAGCTCGCAGGCCGTGCGCCGCCTGCTGTACGCCGAGGCCGTGCGCTTCCCCGACCTGCTCGACGCCGTGCGCGCCAGCGGCCCCGACCAGTTCATCGAGGCCCTCGCCGGCCGCCTCGCGCGCCTCGCCAACGCCGGCCACCTGCGCATCGAGGACCCGGTACGGGCCGCCAACCAGTTCATCGCGCTGGTCTACGAGGAGCTGCCGACCTACGGCGGATCCCGGCCCCTCGACTCCGGCGAGCTCTCCGACGTCGTCGTCGCCGGCGTGGACACGTTCCTGCGGGCCTTCGGCACCGGCCGCACGGATCGCACAGGGAAGTGACGCGGCCGGCCGGGGGCCCCGCGGCGTCACCTGCTGAGCCGGCCGTAGGCGCCGCGGAAGAACAGCAGCGGGTCCCCGTCCGCCTCGGCGTCCAGCCGGTGCACCCGCGCCACCACGATGTCGTGGTCCCCGGCCGGGTGCTCGGCCTCCACCGAGCACTCCAGCCAGGCCAGCGCGCCGTCCAGGATCGGCGCGCCGCCGGGTGAGGTCACCCACGGCATGCCGCGGAACTTGTCGCTGCCGGTCACCGCGAGCCGTACCGCCGCCTCGCGCTGCTCGAACCCGAGGATCGTGATGCCGATCAGCGGCGCCGTGCGGATCCGCGGCCAGCTCGTGCTGGTGCGCGCCACGCAGAACGACACCAGCGGCGGCACCAGTGACACCGAGCAGAACGAGTTCGCCGCGAGCCCCGCGCGCCGGCCGTCGTCGTCGAGGGCCGCCACCGCCACCACGCCGGTGGCGAACCGGCCGAGCACGTTGCGCAGGCACCGGGTGCCGTCCGCCAGGTTCAGCTCCACCCCGTTCACGCCGCTCGCCTCCGTCGCAGCCTGGCGAACTCGCGGGTGAGCGCGATCCGCTGGTCCCGGTACCCGCCGTGCATCCGCAGCACCGACAGCAGCGTCCACAGCCGGGTCAGCGCGAAATGCGACGGCGCGCCGTGCACGTCGTCGTGGGCCAGCAGCCGCAGCCGGCCGACCCGTTCGGCCAGCAGCGCCGCGTCCGCCGGCGGGATGATCTCGTCGCGCAGGCTCGTCACGTGCGCGACCGGCACTCCGGGGGCCGACAGCTCCTCAGGCGTCAGGGCCCAGTCGCGCATCAGCGGGTAGACCTTCGCCGCGTCCACGCCGGTCAGGTGGGCCAGGGTGCCGGTGGTGATCCGCGGCACCCGCCGTTGCCACCCGGTGTCGGTGAAGAAGTGCCGCACCGGGGTCCCCGCGCCGACGACGCCGGCGATCCTGCCGTCACGCGCGGCGGCGCGCAGCGCCAGGTGGCCGCTGAAGCTCAGCGCCAGCAGGTAGGACCGCGCCGTGTCGGCCCGTCCCTCCACCGCGTCGAGGATCGCGGGGAACACCTGCCAGGCGTCCACGTCGTACGGCACGGTGTTCTCGCCGACCCCCGGCATCTCGGTGACCACCCCCGCGAAGCCGAGCGCGTCGAGCTGCGGCAGCACCGGGGCCCACTGCTCCTTCACCGAGATGATGCCGCCGGTCATGACCAGCAGCGGCCGGGGCCGCGGCGCGTCCAGGCCGATCGTCCAGCAGCGCACCCGGCCGCGCGGCAGCTCGACGTCCAGCGCGTGGATCGCGGGGAACCCCGCGCGCCAGCGGCCGAACGTCTCGCGGCACCGTTCCATGGCCTCCTGGCGCGCCGGGCCGTCCACGAAGGGGAACCGCGCCATGGTGTAGTGCGCGGACGCCTCCAGCAGCCGTCCCTCGTCCGCGATCCGCGCCGCCTCGTCGCTCCACTCGCGGGCCCACGACCCCGGCCCCTCGCCGTCGTGCCGCACCCGGTCGAGGACCGCGGTGTAGCGCTCGGGGGCCATGCCCTGCGACCGCGCGTGCGCCACCACGAAGTTCTTCAGTTCCGCGACGTCGTTCATACGCTCTCCAGTGCCTGTTTGACCTCGGTCAGCACGTCCGCGGCCTCCGCGCCGTCGATCACCCGGTGGTCGAAGGACAGGCTGAGCCGCATCACCGGCGCCACCGCCGGCGCGCCGTCCCGTACGACGACGCGGTCGGTGATCCGGCCGACGCCGAAGGTCGTGGTCGTGCCGCCGACCGAGTGGAACGCGTCGACGGCGCGGTGGCCGAGCGAGGTGACCGCGAAGGTTCCGGTCAGGTGGGGCCGCAGCACCAGGGAACGCGCCGCCTTGCGGAACCGCGCGCGTCCGGTGAGCCACGGCGCCTGGTGCAGCCGCCGCACCCCCGCGAAGTCCGGCAGCGTCTCGGGGTCGCCGTCCCGCACCCGCGCCAGATGGGCCTGCACGTCGGCGAGCGCCGCCTCGTGCAGGCCGGGGATGACGGCGCCGAGCACCACCCGCTGACCGCCGAGCGTGCGGTCCAGGGCCACCTTGCCGTTGACGAACGGGTAGCGCGCGATCCTCGGCCGCACCCGGCCCGCGATGGCCGCGTTGGCGTCCGGGTGCCTGGCGAGCACACGGCCCGCCGCGTGCAGCACGTACGCGGTGATCGAGTACCGCAGGCCTTCGCTTTCGCTCGCGGCGGCGCGGTGCGCGAGCACGCGGCTCATGTCCACCTCGGTGTCGAGGAACACGGGGGAGAAGTCGCGGATCACTTCGAGGAAGAACAGCGTGTGCCTGCGCTCGCGCGGCGGCGCGGCCTCCCCGGCGGCCCGCGCCGTCCCCGTACGCGGGCTCGTGATGGTGCGCAGCGCGCTCACGACGCTCATGACGCCGTGGCCAGCCGGTACACGGCTTCGAGGCTCGGCGCCTCCAGCACCTTGGCGAGGCTCAGTGAACGGCCGGTCTCGCGTTCCAGGATCGTGCACAGCGTGAGCAGATGCACCGAGTCCCACGAGTCCACGGCGTCCAGGTCCTTCGCCAGTTCGTCGGCGGTGACGGCCAGGGCCATCTCGTCGCGCAGCAGGGTGACGAAACGGTCAACGGTGATCATGGCGTGTCCTGTTCTGCGGTGGTGGCGTGGAGCCCGGGGTCCCCGAAGTCGGCGGTCAGGCGCACATGCGCCACCGGCGGCGGAGGTCCGGCGAGCACGTGACGGAACTCGGCGCCGTCCGGGCCGTCCCGCACCGTCTCGAACCCGTTCCCCGGGTAGAAGGCCGCGACCTTGCCGTTCCTGGCGGTGGGCCGGTACGACGCGCGCACCTGCCTGGCGCCGGACTCGCCGGCGTGCCGCAGCACCGCGCCGAGCACGGCCTGCTCGATGCCGCGCGAGAACACCCGGCAGCTCAGCAGGAAGTTGTCGATGCGGAGCGTGTCGCCGTCCCGCCGCAGGAACACCGCGCCGACCAGGCCGTTGTCGCCGAACCTGTCGGAGGAGGCGATGGTCAGCACCCGCGCGCCGGGGTCGGCGGCGAGGGCCGCCACGTCGGCGGGCTGCAACCGGCGGGTGGTCAGGTTGAACTGGTTGGTGCGCAGCGTGATCTGCGAAACCCTGGCGAACCGTTCCGGGGTGGCGGGTGCGAGCCGCACCTCGACACCGAGCTCGTTCAGGTAGTCCTCAAGGGAGTCGAACGTCGTGAGGAAGTCCTGGCGGGTCCGCTCCTCGCGGTAACGCGCCGGACGGGCCACGTCGTCCTCGGTGAGCCGCGGCACGTCGAACCACCCGTCGCGCAGCAGCCGTTCGACGTGCAGAGCCGGCTCCTCGGTCACCCGCACCACCGCGACCCCCGGCAGCTCACGGCGCACCAGGCCGCACTCGAAGGCGCTGTCGTCGGCGAAGACGAAGCTGTCGGTGCCGAGGTTGAGGTCCTTCGCCAGCTCGGCCAGGTTGTCGTGCTTGGGCCGCCAGTTGGCCCGCACCTGCACGAAGTCCTCCTCGCGCAGCAGCATGCCGGGGTGTTCGCGCAGCGTCCTCAGCACAGGTTCGGCGTCGTTCTTGCTGACCGCCGCCAGCAGCACCCCCTGCGTGCCGATCTGCTTCACGACCTTCTGGAACCGCAGGAACGCCTCACCTCGGTACCCCTCGCCGGCCTCGATCCCCTCCGGCCCGACCTCGCCGAGCACGCCACCCCACACCGTCTCGTCCAGGTCCAGCACCAGGCACTTCTTGGCCAGGCCGTACGCCTGCCGCGCCACATGGCCGGTCTCGCGCGCGTACGCGGCGAGCAGAGCGTCCGACAGGCCCGCCTTGGCGTACACGCTCTGCCGCGGCTCACGCGCCGGCACCCCCTCGGCGATGAGCGGATCGAGGTCCACGACGACCACCTCGGGCCGCGAAAGGCGCAGCAGCCGCGCGTTGGCCTCACGCCACACCGCGCCGAGCCGCGCGCGTTCCCGCAGGTCCACGAGCTGACCGGTCAGCTCTCTCGGCAGCGGCAAGGTGTTGAGCACCAGCGTGGCGCCGCGCGCCGTGGCGGCGAACACCTCCGCGAGCCGCTCCACCAGCGTGACCTTCTCGTCCAGGATCCGCCGCACGTCCCCGGCCCGCCACGGCGGCGCCGGCTCGCCGGTCACCAGCGCCGGGTCCAGCACGCACAGCGCGAACGCGGGCCCCGTGGCGGCGGCGAGCCCGGCGTACAAGGCGCTGCCGGGGTCGCCGAGCTCGAAGACCCACGAGCCGAAGTCCGACGGCGTGACCCGCGCCAGCAGGCCGTGCCGCGCGAACTCCGCGGTCAGCGCCGGTCCGAGCGCGGCCAGTGTGCCGTTCCCGGTCACCCGGACGACCGGGGCCGGGGTCGCGGGATGCGCGGCCAGCACCTCGGCGGGATCCAGCCGCGCCAGGTGCCGGCCGGCCCGCAGCAGCGCCGCGTCGTCCCCGTCCAGCTCCGCGAGCAGCCCCCGCACGGCCGGCCACTCGGCGGCGAGCCTGCCTTCCTGGTGCAG
This sequence comes from Sphaerisporangium rubeum, assembly GCF_014207705.1. Classification (NCBI taxonomy): domain Bacteria; kingdom Bacillati; phylum Actinomycetota; class Actinomycetes; order Streptosporangiales; family Streptosporangiaceae; genus Sphaerisporangium; species Sphaerisporangium rubeum. The sequence continues at coordinate 5,609,122 of NZ_JACHIU010000001.1, read as the reverse complement.
CGTCGTCAGGGGGCCGCTCACGCCGCGTCCCCTCCGTCACCCTCCAGCGCGAACCCCGCTTTGATCCACTTGCTGGACTCGATGGACACCCCGGCCGCGCGCCGGCCCCCCGCGAGCAGCGGCAGCGCCTGCTCCAGTTGCAGGAACACGATCGCGTTGCCGCAGTTGCCGGCCTCGTCCACGCAGGAGACCTCACGCGCCTCAGGCAGCCCCAGCCGCTCGGTGATGAGCCGCGTCATCCGGCCCGACAACTGCGGCGGCAGCAGCAGGTCGACGTCGCCGTCCTTCCAGCCGGTCCGCTCCAGCAGTTCCCGCAGCACCTCCCCGGTCATCTCCGGCACGTGCCGCTCGATCGCCTTGTAGTCCTCGGTCGCCGCCGGCCGATCGGTGTCCCGGTCCGCAGGCGCGTACCACTCCAGTACCGCGCCGGGTTCCCTGCCGAGTCCCACCAGGCGGGTGAACAGGGTCCGCACCGTCGCCGAGCCCGGCCCCGGTCCGGCCGACAGCACGGCCGCGCCTGCCGCGTCGCCGAACAGCACGTAGTTGACGAGTTCCTGCGGCGCGGCCGCGCGCAGGTCCCGGTGGACGTCCCAGAACCGCGCGACGACGTCACCGCCGAGCACGAGCACCGTCCGCGCGTCCCCCGCGAGCAGGATGTGCCGCGCCACGTCCAGCGCCTGCACCGCACCCGAGCAGCCCGACTGGAGCTGGAACGAGCGGACCTGGTCGATGCCGAGCCGGTCCGCCACGACGTTCACCGTCGCCGGCATCAGCTTGTCGGGGGTGGCGGTGGCCAGCACCACGGCGTCCACCTCGGCAGGCGCGACCCCCGCCGCGGCGAGGGCCTTGCCGCCGGCGTCGGAGGCGAGCTCGGCCAGCGTCGAGGTGACCGTCCCCGACGCCAGGTCCAGGGCCAGGTGCCGTGACCTGGTCCCGATGAACACGTCGACCCACTGCTCCCACAGCGCGTCCATCCCGAACCGGCCGGCCAGCGCCGCGTTGTCCACGGCGGCACCGGGCAACGACGAGGCGGCCGACAGTATGTGCACGTCACGGGGCATGAGCGTCCCTTCTCAAGGCGGCGGCGCTGTCAGTCGGACAGCAGGATGCGCGCCTCCGCGGACGCGCGGACCCCGGTCATCCGCCACTTGCGGAACCCGGTCAGCCCCTCGTACCTCCCGCCGGTGCCGGTGGCGGGGTAGAAGACCCACTCGCTGGTGCGCACGTCGTTGAAGTCGGCCCAGCCCTCGGCGTGGATCGTGCCGTCCTCCAGGGTGATGTCCTCGGTGTAGTACGTCATGAGGCCTCCGTCGCCGGGCCGGACGTACTCGATGCGGAACGAGCCGTGCGACGTGCCGATCAGCTTGCCTGCCTCGTCGAACAGCTCGTCGTCGAAGGTGCCGGTCTGACCGATCTGCGGGTCGGGGACGTTCACGTCGTCGACCACCTTGACCACGATCTCCTTGGGGACGCGAACCACGACCTGGTCGGCCATGGGTTCTCCTCTCTTCGCGGTGTCTTAGGAATGGAGCGGGAAACGACGCGGGGACGCACCGGTGATCAGGGGAAGGCGGTCCGGCGCCACGCCGGGTGCCGCGGAGCGTCCCGGCTCCGGCGGCGCGCCGTCCGCCGGTTCCGGTGGCGTGGGGAAGAACGCGGCGGTGACGCGCTCAGGCGGCCCGGCGAGCGCCGTCCAGAGGCCGGCGCGGGTCCACGTCCCGGCGTTGACCGGGTCGTTGTCGCCGAAGGTGTACGGAGCGTAGGCCTGTCCGGTGGGGTCCGGCTGGGTGAACCGGCCCCATCGGCCGTTGTAGAGGTGGTCGTCGAGGACATAGGCGCTGCGCAGGAGCTGGTAGGCGCCGCGGAACCGGAAGGGGTTCGCGGCGGCGGCGTCACCGGTCGCGGTGACCGCGCCGTGCGGGGTGTACCGGTACCGCGCGGCGATCTCGCCTTTCTCGTCGACGAGCGCGAGCACCGAGCCGTGCTGGTCGGTCACGGCCCAGTGGTGCCGGCCCGCCGAGGTCACCACGGCGAGCAGCGCGCCGTCCGGCGTGCGCACGAATCCGGTGGCCACCCCGTCGTCGAGCACGCGGATCGCGCCGAGCTCCGACCAGGTCAGCACATGGGTGACGGTGCGGCCGTCCACCGTGGTCTCGGTGATCCGGCGCGGCGTGCGCTGGTCCAGCCCGTCGTAGGCGACGTCCACGACCTTCTGGCCGCCGAAGACGCCGGTGACGGTCTGGCCGGTGGCGCTGTAGGTGAACGAACCGGTGGGGTTGACCTCCTCGGCGAAGTGCCCCGCGCCGTCGTAGGTGAACTCCGTCTCGCCGAACAACGTCACCTGGCCCGCCGCGTTCACCGTGAACCGGACGTCGCCGAGTCGCACCAGGTTGTGCGCCGCGTCGTACTCGTAGGTGACGTCACCGGCACGGGCCAGCCGCTTCAGCCCGTCGTAGGCGTACTCGGTGACCTCGCCGTCCACCACGGCGCGCAGCAGCACGTCATGGTCCGCACCGGCCGTGCCGTAGCCGTACTCGGCCGACAGCGGCGTGCCGCCGGGCCCCGTGACGGTCAGCCCCGTGCGGCGGCCCGACGCGTCGTAGGTGATCTTCTGGATCGCCGCGCCGAGATCGACCTCGGTGACCCGGCCGGCCGCGTCGTGGGTGAACCTCGCGACCTGTCCACCCGGCGCGGTGACCGTCGCGAGCCGTCCCGCCGGGTCGTAGGCGTAGCGCGTGGTCTCCTCGGCCCTGGTCAGCGCGGTGAGCGTGGTGAGCGCGGTGAGCTCGCCGTCCGGGCCGTACTCGTAGCGCACCTCCTCGGCCGGTTCCCCCGGCGCGGTGCGCACCGCGCGCGTGAGCCTGTTCCCGCGCGCGGTGCGGGTCCAGCGGTACTCCTGCGACCAGCCGGGGCCCGACCGGCGGCTCACCCGGCCGAGCGCGTCGTACGACAGCGACACCAGCACGTCCCCGGAGTCCTCGTCGGTCACCTCCGTCAGCCGTCCGGCCGCGTCGTGCCGGTACCCGGTGCGGCGGCCGTCACCGGCGGTGACCCCGGTGACGCGCGACAGCCGGTCGTACCGGTAGCGGACGGCCCCGAGCGGTTCCGGCGGTGTGACCGTGACCAGGTTCCCCGCGTCGTCGTAGGCGTACGTCGTGGTGGCGCCGTTGCCGTCGGTGCGCGCGGCGAGGCGTCCGTGCACGGGCTCGTAGGCGCGGGTCTCCAGCGGCTCCGCGCGTCCCGGCGCATCGATGCGCACCGGACGGCCCGCCGTGTCGTGAGAGAGGCGCACCTCGGCACCCGCCGGGTCGCGCAGGGCCGTCGGCAGCCCGGGGACGGCGCCGTACCCGGCGGACACGCGTGCCGACGTCGGCAGCCGCAGCCCCGTGAGGTTCCCCGCGTCGTCGTACTCGTAGGCGGTGCGCCGGCCGAGCGGATCGATGGACGACGTCAGCAGGTCACGGTCGTCCCACTCCCAGCGCCACACGTCCCGCGCGGGCCCGGCCACGCCGATGAGCCGTCCGCGCACGTCGAACCGGTGGACCGTGACGCGTCCCCCGGCGTCGGTCACCGACGTGCCTCCCTCGGCGTAGCCGAAGGCCAGCCGTCCCGCGCCGCCGTCACCGCGCCACTCCACGCGCGTGACGGCGTGCCGCGCGTCGTAGGCGAACTCCAGTGAGCCACCGGCCGGGTCGCCGAGGCCGGTGAGCCGGCCGTCGTCGTCCCACGTGAACGTGTACGGGTGGCCGGCCGCGTCGGTGTGCCGCACCAGCCGGCCCCGCCGGTCGTAGGTGAGCGCGGCGGCCTGCGCGCCGAGCGGGTCCACGATCTTGGTGATCAGGCCGTCCTCGTCGCCGTGCAGCGTGACCACCCGGCCCTGGTCGTCCACGAGCACCGACGGCTCGCTGCCTTCCGGCGCGGCCGGGGCGACCAGGCGCCATCCGGCGCCGACCCCGGCACGCAGCCGCGACCGGCTCCGGTACTCCCGCAGCAGCCGCACGGGCCGGCCCGCCGAGGCGTACACCAGGTCCAGGTGCCGCACCGCCAGCTCGCCGCCGTCCAGGCCGACCAGCACCTCGAGCAGGTCGCCGACGGGTACGCGCCGCACGGCTCGGCGTTCGTGGACGTCGCGGAGCGTGGGCACGGCGGTCGACTCCTCGGCTCGGTGACCTGCGTTCCGTCCTCGGGGGGCAGAGGACTGAGGATCATCGTCGGACCGGCCCCTAAAGCTGGACTTAACGCTCCAGGCCCTGTTCACCGCGCTCCAAGCTCCCCGCCGCCGGATTCCCGCGCATCCACCCCTGAGTACCGACGTGTTGTGAAGGTAAATTAGGTAGGCGCATGCGACCCGGCGACCAGGGGAGGCACTTGCGAAGATGACCGTCACCACTCTGCACAACGAGTCCGGACGGGCCACCGTCGTCCGGAGCTCCGAATACGACCGCCTGGCACAGCTCGCCGCCTCCGCGCGCGAGCGGTGCGGCGCCGTCGCCGAGTTGACCGGCGACCCCGGCACCGGCAAGACATGGCTGCTCACCACCCTGGCCGAGCAGGTACGCCGCGAAGGCGGCACCGTGCTTCGTGGACGCTGCGCCGAAGCCGAGGCCGAAGCGCCGTTCCACCCGTTGCTGCACGCCTTCGGAACCTGGCGCGGCGAGGGCGGCAGGATCGTGCCGGAGGCCGCGGCCCTGCTCGACACGCTCGGCGCGACCACCTGCACCGGCGCGATGTCGTTCGCGGAACGCCGCCGGTTCCACGGCGCCGTGCGCACCGCGCTCGCCGGCTGCCTCGGCGCCGCACCGGGCCAGACCCTCCTGCTGCTGCTCGACGACTTCCACTGGGCCGACCCGTCCTCGGTGCACCTGGTGGAGACCCTGATGCGCCGTCCCCTGGAAGGGGCCCTCACTCTCGTCGTCGCGTACCGGCCCCGGCAGGTCCCCCTGCGGCTGCGTTCGGTGCTCGAACACGGCGCCGAGCTCGGCACCGTCGGATCGGTACGGCTCGGGCCGCTTCCCCTCACCGAGTCGGCGGCCCTGCTCGGCGACCTCGTCACCGCCGACGTGCGGCGGCTGCACGAACAGGGGACAGGCAACCCGCTCTACATGACCGCGCTCGCCGTGCCGGGCGGCGGCCCGGACGACACGGGCCCCTGGTCGCACGGCGGCCTCGGCGCGCGGCTGCTCGTGGAGACCGAACTGCTGCCGGCCCGGACCCGCACCGTGCTGCACGCGGCGGCCGTGCTCGGCGACGTCTTCGACATGGAGTCCGCCGCCGAGGTCGCGCAGCTCGACCGCGCCGAGACGTGCCGGCTGCTCAGCGACCTGCGCACCCGCGACCTCGTCCGGTACGCCGGCACCGACCCCGGCGCGCTGACGTTCCGGCATCCACTGGTGCGGCGCGCCGTGTACGAGACCATCGACTCCTGCTGGCGCGCCTCCGCGCACCGCCGCGCCTTGGACCACCTGGCACGGACCGCCGCGTCCGCGACCCGGCTCGCCTGGCACGCCGAGCGGTCCGGCGCCGAGACCCGGCCCTCCGACGCCGGCGTGCTGGCCGCCGCGGCGCACGACGCGCTGCACGCCGGCCACCCCGCCGAGGCGGCGCACTGGGTCGGCGCGACCCTGCGGCTGCGCCGCGCCACCGCCGGCGACACCACGCCGGAACCGGGGTTGTGGCAACCCGTCGCACGCGCCTTCGCGGCCACAGGCGACGCCGCCGGCCTCCGGCGTCTCGGCCGCGACGTCCTCGGCGGCCGGCAGGACCCGCGGGCCCGCGCCGAGGCGGTGGCGTTCCTGTCCACCGCGATGGCCGCGGTGGGTCACGGCGAGGACGCGCTCGGCGTCATCGCCGCCGAACTGAACGGCGCGCACGGCGCCGACCCCGTCACCCGCACGCTGCTGCTCGGCCAGGCGCAGCTCGTCAAGGTGATCGGCGGCGCGATACCGGCCCGTACCGACGTCGAGGCGCTGGCCCGCAACGCCGGCTACGAAGACCCGGTGACCCGCGGCGGCAGGCTGGCGCTGCTCGGCATGTGCGCCGCGATCACCGGCGACACCCGCGACGCCGAGACCCCGCTGCGCCAGGCCGCGCACGCGCTCGTCCCCGGCGGCCCCATCCGGCCCGCCACTCCGCGCGAGGCCGCGCACCTGCTGGTGCTGAGCTGGGCCGAAGCCATGATGGGCTGGTACGAGGACGGCCGCGCGCACGCCGGACACGCACTGACCGCCTCACGTGAACGCGGCGACGTCCACATGCTCCCCATGCTGCTCAACACCCTCGGCTACACGCTCTACCACCTCGGCCGCACCGCCGACGCGCTCAGCGCCACCCTGGAGGCCAGAGCCACCGCCGACCGGACCGGCCGTCCCGACCAGGGGGGCCTCGCCGACGCGGTGACCGCCGCCGCCTGGGCCATCCAGGGCCGTCCCACCATGGCCCGCTACGCGCCGCCACACCCGGTGTCGCCGTCGATCGTCTCACGCACGCCGCTCAACGCGTTGCTGTTCGCCGAGGCCGCGCTCGCCGGCGGCGACCCCCAGCGGGTCGTCGCGCTGCTCCTCCCCGACGGCGACGTCAAGGTCAGTGAACCGGTTCCCGTGCTCGCCGCCAGGTGCTACGAACTGCTCGCCGCCGCGTGCCTGCGCACCGGCGCGGAGACCGGCGATCGTATCGAGGAGTGGGCCGTACGCGCGCAGCGCGCCGCCGCCGCCGTCGGCCTGCCGGAGGCCGGCGGACACGCCTCGCTGGCCCGCGGTCACGCGCACAGCCGCGCGCAGCGGTGGGACCAGGCGGTCCGCAGTTACGAAGACGCACTCGGCCTGCTCGGCGACACCGGCCCCGCCGCGGCACGGGCCCGCGACCACCTGCGTTCCGCGACCCGAGGCGGCGTGCAGGGTTCGCCGGGCGGACTCGCCGACCTCACCGTGCGCGAACGCCAGGTCGCCGACCTCGCGGGGGAGGGCCTCAAGACCAAGGACATCGCCGGCCGCCTGCGCATCAGCCCCCGCACCGTGGACGTCCACCTGACCCGCGTCTACACCAAACTAGGCGTGGGCTCCCGCGCGGCCCTGGCCCGCCTCCTCGCCGGCACCCCGGGCTGACACCTCCGGCCGGACGCGCCACGCGGGGACCGTGACCACCGTGGCCAGCAACCCCGAGCCGGCCCCCCACCGGCCGCTGAAGTACCGCGGTTCCCGGCCGCCGGTCACGGCCGTCCGCGCGAGGAACGTCCCGGTGCCGGGGTCGAACTCGACGGACGCGTCGGGGAAGTCCAGCCGGCGGCCGGTCAGCGGGAACCACGCCTTGTACACCGCCTCCTTGGCGCTGAACAGCAGCCGGTCCCACCGCACCCCGGGAATCCGCTCGAGCAGGTCGTCGACGTGCCGTTGTTCGCGCGGTGACGCGATGGCCCGCAGGATCCCCGGCGGCACCGGTTCACCGGGCTCGGCGTCGATGCCGATCGACGCCGCGTGCCGCCGCAAGGACACGGCCGCCGCGCGCAGCCCCGCGCAGTGCGTCATGCTGCCGACGACCCCCGGCGGCCACAGCGGCGCGCCTCTCGGCCCCGGCAGCAGTGGACGCCGTTCCACCCCGAGTTCACGCAGCGCCGCTCGCGCGCAGTGCCGCACCGTGGTGAACTCGCGGCGGCGCGCGTCCACCGCTCCGCGTACGACCGCCGCCTCCTGCGGGTACAGCCACGCGTCCGCCGGGTCCTCACCGGTCTCCACGGCCACCACCCACGGCGGCAGCAACTCCCTGATCACGACACGGCCCGGGGGAGCAGCCCCGCGACGACATCGGCCACCTCACGCAGACGCTCGGCGACGAAGAAATGGCCGCCGGGGAACACCCGCAACGTGAACCCACCCGTGGTGTGATGCCGCCACGCGTCCACGTCCTCGACCGGCGCCTCGGCGTCGCCGTCCCCCGCGAGCCCCACCACAGGACACGGCACCGCACCCGGCGTGTCCCGGTACGCCGCCAGAGCCCGGTGGTCGGCACGCAGCGCCGGCAGCACCATCTCCAGCACGTCGGGGTCGGCGAGCCGCGCCGCGTCCGTGCCGCCGAGCGCACGCACCTTGGCCACCAGCTCCACGTCGTCCAGGTGCTCGGCCGGCCGCCGCCGCGACGGCGCGCGCCGTCCCGACACCACCAGCACGTCCGGCGGCGTCGTGAGCCGCAGTGCCACCTCGTACGCCAGCGACGCACCCATGCTGTGACCGAGCAGGACACGCGGCCGGGACGCCGGGCCGAGCTCCTCGGCGATCAGGCCGGCCATCACGTGCAGGTCCTCCAGCGCGGCCTCCTTGTACCGGTCCTGCCGTCCCGGGTACTGCACGGCGAGCACCTCGGCCGCCGGCGCGAGCAGCGCCGACAACGGGAACCAGTACGCCGCCGCGCCACCCGCGTGCGGGAGGCACACCACCTCCGCCGCCGCGTCCGGGCCCGGATGGAACCGCCGCACCCACGTCGGCCCGCCAGGCACGGTCAGCTCGCCGCGGGCAGATCGAGAAGGTCGTCCGACGTCAGGATCGCGTGATGCAGCCGCCGCAGCGAACGGCACGGCTGCACCCCGAGCTCCATCCTCAGCACCTGGTGCGCCGACCGGTACACCGCAAGCGCGTCCGCCTGCCGCTCCGACCGGTACAGCGCGACCATCAGGTGCCGGTAGAGCGACTCACGCAGCGGATACTGCGCGATCAGCGTGTTCAACGGCCCGATCACCTCACGGTGGCGGCCGAGCGCGTTGCGCGCCTCGATCGACAACTCCAGGCAGTCCAGCCGCTCGGTCTCGACCCACGCCGCGAACGCGCTCAGCACCGGCCCCTCCGCGAGGTCCTCGAGCACCGGCCCCCGCAGCAACGCCAGCCCCTTCTCGAACTCCGCCAGCGCCTCGGCGTACCGTCCCGCCTGCAGGTGCAGCCGGCCGTGCTGGACGGCCCGCTGGAACTCCGCCACGTCGTACCCGGCCCCCTGCAGCCGCAACACGTACCCCGGGGCCTTGGTGACGATGGCCGCGCGTTCCCCGGCCGCCGCCAGGAACTTGCGTAACTGCGAGATGTACACATGTAACGCCGCCGAGGCGCAGCGAGGCGGATGCTCCCCCCACAGTTCCTCGACGATCTGTTCCTTGGTGGTGACCCGTTCCGCTCTCACGAGCAGTGTGGCCAGCGTCATCTCCATCTTGGGAGCGCTCAGCGCATGGAACTCCCGTCCATCGAAAACCCGGAGCGGCCCCAGCAGTTCGTAACGCATCTGCACCTCGTGCGACTGGTATGGACGACAACTCCGCTCACGCGAGAGCCGTACTCCCCACCCTGTTGGGCCCATGGAAGCCGCACATCAGAGAAATTACCTACATAAAGGTAATCAGCATGTTTCGCGGCTTTCGCCGCGCCGGGAACCGCCAGGTCACCGGCTCACCCCTCGAAGGCCGCCGGTCCGTAACGCGCGTGCGCGGCCCCCTCGACGAAAGCCCAGTAACGATCACCGTACGACCAGTGCCACCATTCCGCCGGATGATTGACGAACCCCGCGGCCGTCAACGCGGAGGCAAGCATCCGCCGGTTGGCCCACGCCTCCTCCGAAGCCAGCGGCGACCTCGTGAACCGCGGGTCGACGTATTCCGGCGGCGTGGCGTGCACCTCCGTCCCCATCGGCATCTCGGTGCCGTCCACGGTGCACAACGTGACGTCCACGGCGCCGCCGGACACGTGCGGCGCCACGTCCGGCGGTGAGACGAACCTCCCCGCCTCGGCGCGCAACCGCTTCTCCGTCCACCCCGGACGCGCGCGCCGCATCCTCGCCACACGATTGGCGAAGTGGCTCTCCTGCAGCGCGTACGGCCGGTACCCCTCCACCAGCAGCAGCATCAGGCCGCGGGGGAGCCGCGCCTGCGCCTCCGTCAGCCGGTCGGCGACGCTCAGCCTGACATGCGCGTACGCACCCGTGAGGTCGGCCAGCCGTGAATCCACCCGGATGACCTTCTCGTGCCTGAGGTCGACAAGCGGCTCGCCACACTCCTTCACCGGAACGGCGGCGATACGCGGGTCGGACAGAAGCACGTGCTGCGCCATAGGGGCCACTCCATGAGGCTGTCGGCGGATGATCGTCGCAGCATGGACCGGGCCCCTGGAATTTCTCTGTAATCCCGCTTACAGCGTCATCTCGCCGTACTCCCGCGACCCGTGCGACCGGAACGTCTCCACGGCCGCCGTTCTGGCCCGCGCCGCCGCCGCGGCGTCGCCGAGCGACTCGTGCACCTCGGCCAGGTCGCGCAGCGTACGCGCGCGGAACAACGCGGCCCCCAGCCGTTCCCAGATCAGCAGCGACTCCTCCAGCCGCTCCCCGGCCCGCAGGAACCTCCCCTCCGCCAGGTGCAGCTCGCCGAGCGTACGCAAGGTGCACGCCACCCCGAACGAGTCGTGCAGCGTCCGCAGCACCGTGAGCGACTCACGCAACGGCGGCCCCGCCTCCTCGAACCTCCCCTGACGCAGCAGGGCCTTGGCCAGCGCGCGCACACAGTACGCCTCCATCATGCGGTCGTCGGCCGCCTGGAAGATCCCAAGAGCCCGACGCGCCAGCTCCTCGGCCGCCGTCCACTCACCCCTGGCCCGGTGGTACAGCGACATGCTGCGCAGCGTCAGCCCCCGGCCGCGCCGCGACCCCGCCGCCGTGAACAGCGCCAGCGCGTCCCGCAGGTCGTCCCACGCCGCCGGATACTCCCCCGTCTCCAGCCGCACCGTACCGGCCAGCCGCCGCACATGACCGAGCGCCGAGGCGTCGCCGAGCCCCGTCAGCAGCTCCCTGGCCCGGTCGAGGAAATGCAGCGCCTCCGGCAGGTACCCCTGCTCCCGGCACGCCGCGCCGAGCGACGCCAGTGTGGCCCCCTCACCACGGACGTCCTTGGCGGCACGGAACATCGACAACGCCTGACTGAGATAGGCCCGCGACTCGGCGAACATGTCACGCTCGTAGTGCAGCTGACCGAGCCCCGCCAGCAGCGTCGCCTCCCCGTGCGCGTTCTCCATGCGCCGCACCGCCGACAACGCCGCCTCGTGCGTACGGCGCCAGCTCGCGAACGGGTCGTCGAAGACGTACTGATGACCACCGAACACCGTGCACGACAACGCCGTGGTCAGCTCGACGGCCAGCTCGTCCAGGCCGGCCCCCGCCGCCAGCTCCACCCCCGCGATCAGCGCCTCCTGCTCCACCCGGAACCACACCCGTGGCGCCGCCACCACCTGCGCCGCGACCCGCTCGTCCACCGGGCACGCCAGCCGGTACGACGCCGGCACCGAGATCAGGTACGGTGGCGCCGCCTCGTCGACCCGCTCCACCAGCCAGATCCACCCGCCGAGCACCCGCGCCACCACCGCGTTCCGCTCGGCCGCGCCGTCCTCCACGACGGCACGTTCCTTCGCGAACAGCCGGATCAGGTCGTGCATCCGGTACCGCAGCTGACCCGCCGGATCCACCCCCTCGACGTCCACCAGCGACACGTCCACCAGGTGCTCGAGGACCCGTTCCGCCTCGTCCAGATCGGTGTCCAGCGCCGACGCCGCCACCCACGCGGGGAACGAGGGCAACCCCAGCAACCCGAGCCGCCGCAGCGCCGTCCGCGCCGCCGAGGGCAGCAACGCGTAGCTGAGGCTCATACCGGCACGCACCTGCTGGTCGCCGACGGTCAGCTCGTCCAGCCGGCGCTTCTCGTCGTCCAGCCGGCCGAGCAGCCGCGCCAGCGGCCACCGGCGGCGCGACGCCAGCCGCGCACCCGCGATCCGCACCGCCAGCGGCAACCCCCCGCACAACCCGACGATGCCGTCCGCGGCTCCCCGCTCCGCCGCCACCCGCTCCGGTCCCGCGATACGTATGAACAATTCCATCGCCGTGTCATGCGGCAGCACACCGAGCTCGGCGAACACGGCCCCCGCGAGCCCCACCAGCCGGTAGCGCGACGTGATGAGCACCGCGCACCCCGACCCGCCGGGCAGCAACGGCCGTACCTGCGCCTCGGTCGCCGCGTCCTCCAGTACCACCAGCTTGCGCCGGCCCGCCATCAGCGTCCGGTAACGGCCCGCGCGTTCCTCCAGCGTCGCCGGCGGCCGTGCCGTACCGGGGTCCAGCTCACGCAACACCCTCCCGAGCACCTCCTCGGGTCCCGCAGGCGCGTCACTGGTCCCTCGCAGGTCGACATAAAGCTGACCGTCGGGAAAGTCCCCCGCCACCTCGTGCGCCACCCGCAGCGCCAGCGCCGACTTCCCCATGCCGCCGGCCCCCGACACCACGCAGATCGGCATCGCGTCCGGCCTGGTCAGCGCCGTGCGCAGCGACGCCACCTCGTCCTGCCTGCCGACGAAGTCCGGCGGCGGGGGAGGAAGCTGCCGCGGCCCGCGGCCCCGCGGCGGGCCCGGCAACGCCGGATCGGACCGCAGGATCGCCTCGTGCGCCTGCCGCAGCTCCACCCCCGGCTCGACCCCGAGCTCCTCGACCAGCACCCGCCGGCCTTCCCGGTACACCGCCAGCGCGTCCGCCTGCCGATCCGCGCGGTACAACGCCACCATCAGGTCCCGCCGCAGCCGCTCCCGCGCCGGATACGCCGCCACCAGCGCCGCCAGCTCGTCCAGCAGCCGCTCCTCCTCCCCGAGCGCCAGGTCCGCCGCGACGCGCTCCTCGACCACCGTGAGCCGCAGTTCCTCCAGCCGCGCCGCCTCGGCCCGCAGGAAACTGTCCCCGATCCCCCCGAGCGCCGCGCCTCGCCACAGCCCGAGCGCCGCACGCAACCGATCCCGGCCCTCGGCATGCCGCGCCTCCACCACATCCCGCCGGCCCTCGGCCACCAGCCGCTCGAACACCCGCAGGTCGATCGCCTCCACCGGCACCTGTGCCACGTACCCGGCACGATGCGACACGATCACCCCCGTCACCCCCACCTCTTCGAGCGACCGCCGCAACGAAGCCACATACGTCTGCACCACAGCCCGCGCCGTAGCCGGGAAATACGACCCCCACACCGCCTCGATCAGCCGCTCCACCGCCACGACCCGCCCCGCCTCCAGCAGCAACGCCGTCAGCAGAGCCCGAGGCTTGGCCCCTCCGAGCCGCGCCTGCCGCCCCCCGTTCCACACCTCGACCGGTCCGAGCAGCCGGAACTCCATACCCCACCCTCCGCGTCGACACCGGCGACCACCGGCAACGGCTCCACACGAACGCCAAAGCGACCAGGCGAGTACCCCGGCCGCTCACCGATACCGGCCACTCCTCGCCGCCGCGACCTCGGTCCCGGCCACCCGGTCATGCGGCAACCGGCCCTGAGGATCGACGAGTACCGCCAACCCCGCCGCCACCAGCGCCACCGGCCCGGCCCACGGCACCAGCACCAGCCCCGGGAACACCACCGTCCGCAGCGCGAGCCTCCCCGCCGTGACCGGCCTCCCGCCGTCCACCGCGACCACCCGCACCGCCAGCAGCCGCTTCCCGAGCGTCCGGCCCCACCGCAGGTGCTGGCCCCAGAAGTACACGAACATCAGCCCGGCGACGGCGAACACCATGGGATCCGGGGGGGACGTCAAGAGGCAGATCGCGTTCAACAGCCCGCTCCCCAGGTAGACCTGATCGCCGCCGAACAGCTCCAGCACCGGCTGAACGGCGAAAGAGAAGACCACGAGAAGGATCACGTAGTCCACGATCAGCGCCGTGACCCGTCGCCACTCCGCCGCGCCGGCGGCCGTACCCTTCTCACGTGCCGCCCCGCTCGCCGTCACGACCAGCGCCGCCGCACCGAGCAGGCACACCTGCGTCCACCCCAAGGCGTTCACCACACCGGCGATCCACTCACGGCTGAGGATCGGCAGCACCCCACACGATTCCGGCTTGCCGTAGACCGCCACCACCGGCAGTACGACCGCCACCACCCCGAGGCAGGCCGCTGCGCGCCACCCCGTCCGCCGCGCGTCCCCCCGTCCCACGCACCCGAGGAACGCCGCCACGACGACCAGCGCGGGAACCGCGAACGCCTCCACGTCACCGACCAGAATGCCGAGGTCCCCGCGGACCGGCGACAACAAGGCGTCCACCGTCCCCGGGTGCTCGGACCCCCCGAGGCAGGAGTACAGCTGTGACGCCTCCGGGCTCAGCCGGTACCGCCACTCCTCCCACGTCGGCCAGGCCGCGAGCCCCAGCGCCGCCATCCACGCCAGCGAATCCCCCTGCGACAAACCGGGAGAACTCGATAAGGATGCTTCTTCCACCCGGCAAACCCTAGCGATCACCCCCGATCGCGGGGAGGACATCGTCAGCCGAGCCTGGCCCCGTACACGTGACCGACCGTCATCACCATGAGCACCCGCCGGTCCGCCACCATCACGGCCCGGTACTCCTCCCAGTCCGGATGCTCCCCGGCGGCACTGCGGTAGTAGTCCACCAGCGCCTGCACCTCCGGTCCCTGCGGATCGGTCCCCGGCCCGACGAGCTGGGCCACCCCCTCCGCCGTGGCCCACGACCGTCCGTCCGGCGCCGTGACCTGCAACGTGGCCCGGGGGTCCCGCCGCAGATTCGCCGTCTTGGCCCGTCCCTCGGTCATCGACACATAGATGACCCCGGCCTCCCGGTCGTAGAACGGCGTCACCGGCGACATCTGCGGCTGTCCGTCCGCCTTGATCGTCGCGAGCACCCCGAGCCGGCTCTCCGCGAGCAACGCACGCGGGTCGAACTGTGTGGTCGTCATACCCACCATCAATCCCCGCGTGGATCATCACTATTCCCGCGTCTCCTGCTCCACCATGCCGGACCGGCCCTGTTCCCCGCGACCCCATCGGCGCGTCCCCCCGCCTCACCGGTCGACCGGACCACGCGCTGTTCTCTCGGCCCCACCGCGCGGGGGAATCGTTCAACCGCCTTTCAGCCCAACAGGCCTTGATGAAGAGAACTTTCACGTTTATCAAGGAAAGCGGCACCCCATACCCACCTGTCCAGAGAGGTGAGCATGCCCCGCCACACCACCCTCCGTTCCGCCGTCCTCTCCCTGACCCTCGCGGCAGCCCTCCTACCCCAGGCCCCCGCGGCGCACAGCGCGACCTTCGCGTCCCACAAGAGCCCCTTCAACTGCGGCAAGACCTTCTACGCCAACAACTGGTCCCCCGGACACAACCCCTCGGGCTCCATCGACTGGCAGACGTACGGCGGAGACGAGATCAACGGCGAAACGGTGCGCGCCACCGCCGCCGGCACCGCCTACTTCAACGACGCCGGCAGCACCAGCTACGGCAAATGGGTAGAAGTCCGCCACGGCGACGGCACCCGCACCCGCTACGCGCACCTGGCCACCATGGTCCGCGCCGCCGGCGCGACCCTCTCCGTCGGCCAGGGCACCGCCATCGGCACCGTAGGCTCCACCGGCGGCTCGTCGGCCCCCCACCTGCACTACGAGCAGCGCACCTCCTCAGGCACCGTGGACACCAGCCCCACCGTGGACGGAGTGACCGTGTCACTCGGTCAGAAGAAGGCCGTGACCAGCACCAACTCCTGCGGCGGCAGCGGCAACCCGTACACCCCCGAGGAGATCTGCGGCGCCGGCTACACGACCATCGACTCCGCCGCGCTGACCGGCGGCCGCACGTACCTGCTGTACAACTCCGCCAACGGCAACAACTGCGTCACCACTCTCAAGACCACCGCACCCGGCACCGAAGCGTCCATGTCCGCCTTCCTGGAACCGCAAGGCGCGAGCCGCACCACCGACTCCGGCAGCTACGGCTACTACGCGGGCCCCGTGAAGCGCACCGCCGCCGGCCAGTGCGTCAAGTGGGGCGGCTCCATCGGCGGCAGCTCCTACACCAGCCCCTTCGAACACTGCGGCTAGCGCGGCACACCGGCCGAAGGCCACCTCCCCACACCGGAAGTGGCCTTCCCCGCCGTCAGCCGCCGCGGCCCCCTTCGGACGGCCAGAGCCCCGGAGCAGCCCCGGCAGGCAGGTCGGCCTCCTCAGGCGACCTCGATGGCAGGCGCCTCGTCCGCCGGGAACAGGTCGTCGAACACCGCGGCCCGGTCGAACCGCATGGCCCGCGTGCGCGCACGCAACTCCAGGTCCTGCCGTTCACCCGGCGACATGTCCAGCACCACACGGTCCACCGTGGCCGCCAGATCGGCGATGTCCCCGGGCTCCACGAAGACGGCGGTGTCACCCACCGCCTCCACCGTCCCCCCGGTGGTCGTCGTCACGATCGGCCCACCTCCGGTGAGCATCTTCTCCGCCAGCGCGATGCCGAACGTCTCCACGAAGTCAGGTTCAGGCTTGGTCGGCAGCGTGTACGCCGCGCACCCCCGCATGAGCAGCGCCTTCTCGTGGTCGTCCACATCGGTCAGGAAGACGACCTGGTCGTCCTCCTTGGCCATGGCCCGCACATGATCGAGCGCCGGACCCGTCCCCGCCACCACCAGCTTCATCCGCGACCGGCACCGCATCTGGCCGAACGCGATCAGCAGATCGTAGATCCCCTTGGCCCGCGCCACCCGCGACAGGAACAGGATGTACCCGTCCCGCTCCAGCCCCCGCCGCGCCAGCGCCGCGTCCACGTCGTCCGGATCCAGATTGAGGAACGCCGACGAGTCGATCGGCGGATAACTCACCGTCACCCGTCGCGCGCACTGCTCCGCGAACGACGTGCCGCACTGCTCGTCCACCTGCTCGGCGGACGAGATGATCTCGTCCCGCGTGTACTCCGACACCGCCACGACCTCGTCGTTCGCCAGGAACGTCGTGAACAGCGCCGTGGCCGCGCCGAACGTCCCGTTCCGCAGGCACGACTTGATCACATTGGTGACGTCCGACCCGACCGCCTTGGCGAAAGTACGCACATCCGGCGCGAACCCCGCCGCACGTGCCGCGGTGACCGCGTCCACCACCACATTGGTATGCGGTGCCAGATACATGGACAGACAGGTCGTACGCACCGGCTCGGCCAGCAGTTCCACCAGCCGTCCCGTGAGCCCCGCCTGGAACCTCCCGTCCGGCACCCGGTAGTCCCCGACCGGCTCCGGCCGTTCCACCGTGATCCCCGGACTGTACGGCAGCAGCCGATCGAGCGGCTTCAGCGGCAGCCCCGCCGCCTGCAGCGCCGGGATCGGCCACGTGAGCAGCCGCACATCGTCGTACCCGCGAGTCAGCGCCACCTCGGCGAGGTTCCGCGCTTCCCCTGAATGACCGCAGATGACCGGATCGGCCCTGACCGCGATGACAAGACGCCGACGGGGGTGGTTCATGACTTTTCCCTCGATGTAGCAGGTGGATCAGAAAGAGACGGCGGCCGATGGCCCCGTCCCCAGCCCGACGGCTCCGGCCCGAGCCGCAGGTGCAGCACACCGCCGCGATGAACGTCGGCGGCACTCAAATGTGTGGCGTGCAGCGGCACCCCGTTGAGCGTCGCCGACTGCACGTACTGCGCCGCCGGCTCCCGCTCGATCCCGTCGACACTGATAGGCGTCTCCCGGTGTCCACTGGTCTCGATGACGAACTCGTTCCCCCCGGCCTTGAGCACGGCCCGCTCGAACGCCGGCGCGTTGACCAGGAACATGCTCTGCCCCGCGATCGGGAACAGCCCGAGCGAGGCCCACACGTACCAGGAACTCAGCCCTCCCGAGTCGTCGTTCCCCGGCAACCCGCCGGGCCCCGTGCCGAACTGCCATGTCAACGCCGAATGCACCACCTCGGCGGTGCGATCAGGCCTCCCCGCGTAGTGATAGGCCCACGGCACCTCCATGTCCGGCTCGTTGTTCAACCCCTCGAACCGGTTGAGCGCGTACCCCGCCGCCATCTCCGCCAGCCGAGGCCGCAGCCCCGGCTGTTTCACGGGCTCGGCCCCGTACCCGAAGAACCGGTCCAGTTTGTCGATGAACGCCTCGTCACCCCCCGCGAGCGCGATCCGCGCCGCCATGTCGTGCAGCAACCGGAACGAGTAGTTCCACTTGCCTCCCTCGTAGAACTCCGAATCCCGCAACAACCCCGTCGCCAGATCGAACGCATTCGGCCACAACCGGCTCCGGTTCTCCAGATCGTCGGCCAGTCGCCGGTCATTCAGAGCCCGCGCCACCTTCGCCGTGCAGTGATGCGCATAAGCCAGATCGAGCGTGTGACTGATCGGATGCACGACGCCATGCTCGAAGAAATCCTCCCCGTACATCCGCCGCAGATCATCGGCCATATGCACCAGGGCCCAGTTCCAGTCGAACTGCGTCCACCCCAGCGCGTGCGCGTCCGCCAGCGCCGTGTGCGCCAGCGCACTTCCCTGCCGGAAGAACCGATCGGCACCCCGTGCCATCCGATACCCGATCGGAAAATTCCCCTCTTCCTCACAGACCCGAATCAACGACTCAAGCAACCCCGCGGCCTTGTCCGGCACGATCGCCGACAACAACGGCAACTGCGTCTTGTAGATGTCCCACATCGTGCAGACATCGAACGCGTACGGCCCCGGCGTCGGCCAGAACGGACTCTCGTCGTCCGCGACACACGGCTTGATCAGCGAATGATAAAGCGCCGTGGTGAAAACAGTCCGCCGCGACTTCGTCCCCCCCTCGACCCGCACCCGATCGAGATGATCCCCCCACCGCACCCGGGTCCGCGCACGCACCACGTCGAACGACTCCCGGCCCACCCCGCACTCCGCCTCGAGGTTCTCCCGCGCCTGCTCACACCCCCGCAACGAGAACCCCAGCCGCACCTCGACCGTCTGCCCCGCCGACACCGGCCCCATGAACAACATGCCGAACGGCCGCAAATTGGTATGCCGAATACTGTCGAAATCGAGCCGCGTCCCGCCTTCGATAAGCCGCCGGTCGTACCAGAGCATCTGCCGCCACCCAGGCGCGTCGACGTCCACATGAACCGACAGCGGCACCCCCTCCATCACCACCGTCCCCTGAACCCGTCCTCGCCCCATATTCTCCACCTGAGCCCGCAACGGCACAGTGCGGCCATGCTCGATACCCAACCCACCACAGGAAAGATCAATGACCACCCGGGCACTACGATGCGCGGGAAACGTATACCGATGCACGGCCACCTTGGCCCCCACCGTCAGCTCACACCGAACCCCGGTGTCAAGCGTGGCCGCATAATATCCCGCCTCGGCCACTTCGTCACGCAGCCCCCAAGCCTCTCCCAGCACATCCAAAGGCTGAACCATAGGCGTGACCCGCACATAGTTGTAGTACTTGCGTATAGCCCCTGTCCCCGACTGCTGAAAATGCGTGAAACCAGAAGCCTGTACCTGGCCGAACATCTCCTCAGGCACACCTTCGGTGTTCTTCGTATAAAGCCCGTACCCCGTCGGATAAGCCCCCGAGTAAGCACAGGCCGACACCATCCCCAGCGGCGACGTGGCCCCCGGATGCGTGTTCCCCACCTGAGGCTTCGGCCACCACCAAGTCCCGGCGAGACCACGAGCCCGAGGCAGGTCGGTCGCCGCTGTACCGATGAATGGATCAACGTTGTCTAGGATGCCGGGACTCTATCCGACAGACCTAACACGGTGGGTTTCCAGGAGATGAACTACTGTCCGTGTGTCGTCACCTGCGCAAACGCACGAACCGCGAGGCCGGCGCTACGTGCGGCCGCCGCGCCGCCGTACCCCCTGCGAGGCCGGCGCGCTACTGGGAACCGCCGCGCCGCAGCCCGTCCACGAGAAGCCCGAGCAGCCGGTCGGCCTGAGCCGACCGGTCCGGCGCGTCCTGAGCGGCCCAGGCGATCGCACCGACCATCCTCAGCACATCCGCGTCGTCCGCACCGCTGACGATCACCCCTGACGCGCGGCCCCGCGCCAGCAACGCACCCCCCACGTCGAATATCTCCGCATGCCAGCCCGCCACCAGTTCCTCCCCCCGTCCGAGCGCCGAGTTCATCACCGCCGCCGCCAGCCCTCGATAGCTCAACGCATGCGCCACCGCGGCCCGCAACCACGTCACCAACGCACCGAACTCGTCCTCGTCCGCCAACAGTCCACGTCCAAGCTCCACCAACTCGCCTATCTGCTCAGCGAGCACCGCCTCCACAAGATCAAGCCGGCTGGGAAAGTGCCGGTACAACGTCCCGCTGGCCACCCCGGCCCGCCGCGCGATCTCATCCAGAGACGCCTCCACCCCGAACTCGGCGAACGCCACCTTCGCCTGCTCGACCAGCCGCTCACGGTTACGCCGCGCATCCGCACGCCTCGGCCGCGCGCCGCGCGACCCCGCCTCCCGATCCGCCACCCCCATCACCCCATCCTTGCTAAGGGGGGACACAGTCCGTTACCGTGCCCCTCTAACCGGACCATGCCTCACCTTATGGCATCCACCCCCAAGGAGAGCCACCCTCATGGCGCTATCAAACCAGGGCAAAGCAGACATCATTGATCTGATCAACCGCCACGGTCACCTGACAGACGCCGGCGAACTCCACCGGTACGGCGAGCTGTTCACCCCGGACGTCACCTACGACATGGAGAACTTCGGCCTCGGCTCATTACACGGAATCGAGGCCATCCGTGAAGCCGCAGGCGCACTCGGCGACGCCAACCCGGTCGCTCACCACGTCACCAACATCGTGATCACCGAGATCGACGAGAACTCGGCCCAGGTCCGGTCCAAAGGCCTAGGCATCAAAGCCGACGGAACAACCGGCAGCGTCACCTACGACGACATCGTCACCCACCACCCCGACGGCTGGAAGATCACCCATCGCAAGGTGACCCTCAGACGATCCCCTCTGGACCACCAAGCCCTCACCGTCCACGACGTCCTGGCCCGCTTCCGCCAAGCCGCCATCACCCAGTCCGTCGACGGCATGAACCACGTGTACGCGGCCGACGCGATCCACGAATTCCCCTTCACCCGTCCCGGCCTGCCGTCCAGGCTGGAGGGCCGGGACGAAATCGTGACCTGGATCGCCGCAGGGTGGAAAACCCACCCCCTGAAGTACGAGCGCTACCGAACCCTCGCTCTGCACGACACCGCCGACCCGCGAACGATCGTCGTCGAACAAGAGGCCATCGGAACCAGCCCGTCCGCCGGCGATTTCACCCTCCCCAACATCATCGTGCTCACCGCTCACAACGGCCGGATCACCCACCTGCGCGACTACGTCGACATCATGGCCGCCACAGCCGCCATGGGCCACGATCTCTGAACCCTCCGGCGCACCGTCCCCACGCGTGGCGAGGCGGATCCCGATGTCGCGCGGGGGACCGCACGCCTTGAGAAAGAGGCCGTGGTTCGCGTGGCGGTGGCGGCAGTACGGTCTCAGTGCGAGCGTTTGGCTCGTTTCATGCCGCCGCAGGGCGCATACTGGCACAAATGAGACGCAACCAAGCCGGGGTCCGGCGAGTCCTGCCTGGAAGCCCCTTCAACGTACCTGTGCCACCTTCCCCTCCTGTCGAGTGTTTCGTCGTGCAGGACCTCGTGAGCCACGACAGATACGGCCTCGGCCGGGTCATCGGTGTCGATGACGACATCGCTGTCGTCGTCGACTTCGGGACGAAGACGTATCGCATCAGCGCTCCATACGCCAAGCTCGTCAAGCTCTGAAGCCCTTCCACGGGTTCCGTGGGGATCTGCTCGCGGTCAGGTGGCGGCCGAGGCGCCTCGGAGGTCCGGCAGGACCATGGGGGCGAGGCCGAGCCCGGCCAGGTCGGCGGCGCCGCGGGAGGCGCCGGCGAGCAGGCGGGTCCGGGCCGACTGGTAAGGGCAGCCAGCGGTGTCGAAGGCGTCCGCCGTGGCGAGCAGCCGTTCCTGGTCATGGTCGAGCAGCGCCTGAGCCCGTTCCACGAGGGCTGCGGCGACCGGATTGCCGGCCACGACGGTCCGGGCCTCGGCCAGGCGGTCACGTGCGTCGGGACTCCCGGCGAGGACGGCGGCCTCGGCGCGCAGGGCGACGTACCAGTGATGCCAGATCCAGGTGACCCACTTCCACACCTGCCTGGGCTCGGGGGCCGTCCGCTCCAACGCCTCCGCCGCCTGCCCACGATGCAGCAGGAGAATCGCGTCGAAGACCGCCCCGTAGCCGTAGGTGTGCTCCGGCGGGGTTTCGAGCTCGTCCAGGACCCCCAGCCAATCGCGCCGCGCGTCCCCGTCGTCGCGCAGGCCGTGGATCATCGCGACGGCGGCCACCGCTGGACGCAGGAGCGTCCGGGAAGGGCTGCCGGCCCGCCGCCAGGCGTCGAGGAACCGGACGCTGCCGGTGAGCACCTCGTCGGCATGGCCCGCCAGCGCGTCGACCATCAGCAGCCGGCAGGTGGCGCGGTGCCCCACCTCCGCCAGCGACGGGTGGCCGGCCAGCCGGCGTCCCCAACGACGGGCCGCCGGTATGTCACCCGCGCCGAGTGCGGCCTCGGTGGCGATGGCGAGCGCGTCGATCAGCTCATGGGTGGCGGCGGGAGAGACCGGCAGGGATGACAGGAGCGTGATGCGGCGCCGGGCCGTGGCCGCGGTGGCGAACGTGTCGCCGGCCCAGCTCTGCGCGCCGGTGAGCGCGTCGAGCGCGGCCGACTCGGCGAGCGGGTCGCCGGTCCGGCGGGCCAGCTCGACCGCGTGCTCGGCACGCGCGACGGTCTCGGGTACCTGATTGTCGGACGGGCCCTGAGCGGCGCCGAACGCGTCGGTGAGCACCGCGGCCTCTGCCAGTGCCACCGCGGCCCGCGCGACCGGATCGTCGCCGGCCGGCTCGCGCGCCTCGGTGAGCAGCGCCAGCGCCTCCTCGCGGGACGGAATCCGGACGAACATGGTCGAGAACCGGAACGCGATGGTGGCGGCACTCGCCAGATCGGCGGCCGCGCCGGCACCGTCGCCGGACGCGCGGGCCGCGTCGGCGGCGGCGCGGCGCAGGCGGTACATGTCATCGCCGATGCTCCGGCAGCCGGCCACGGCCGCGGCCCGCCGCAGCAGCGACGCGCAGGCGGCGGGGTCGGTGGCGAGCGCGGCCGCCTGCTCGTAGCGTCGCTGGGACTCGCCGGTCAGGTTGCGGACGAAGGTCAGCTCCGCCAGGCGCCGGGCGAGTTCACAGGCGTCGCCACGCCGCTCCGGCCGGTCGGCCACCCACGCCAGGGCGGCGCGCAGGTCGTCGGCGACCAGGTCGAACCGGGCCCGCCAGTCCGGTCCGCTCACCCCCAGGCCGGCGGCCTTGGCCAAGCACCAGCGAAGGTGCCGGGAACGTGCGTCGGCCAGCTCCCCGGCCTCGTCGAGCCGCTCGGTGCCGTACTGACGGATGGTCTCCAGCGCGCGGTACTCGGTCCCTCCCGGCGACGCGGTCACCACCAGCAGGCTCTGTTCGGCGAGCCGGGCCAGTCCGTCGGCGACGATGCCTTCCTGGCCTCCGGCCACCTGCGCCGCCGCGGCGGCGGTGAACGGCGCCACGAACACCGACACCCGGCGCAGCAGCGCCTGGTCGGCCGGCTCCAGCAAGGCGTGGCTCCAGTCGAGCGCCGCTCGCACCGAACGGTGCCGCTCGTCGGCGCGGGAGCCACCGGTGAGCATGCGCAGCGGGTGGGACAGGGCGGCGGTGATGCCGTCCATCCCGAGCGTGGGGTAGCGGGCCGCGGCCAGTTCGATCGCCAGGGCCATCCCGTCCAGCCGCTCGCAGATCCCGGCGATCTGTGCGTGCGGCGCCGGATCCAGCGGCCGGCCGGCCGACACGGCACGTTCCAGGAACAACGCGACCGCGTCCGACTCGCCGGTCAGCGACAGCGGCGGCACCGGATAGACCCGTTCGAACGGCACCATCAGCCGGGACCGGCTGGTCGCCAGCACCGTCACCCGGGGACACGCCGCGAGCAGCCGTTCGAGGAACAGCGCCACGCCGTCCACGACCTGCTCGCAGTTGTCCAGCACCAGCAGCGCATGGCGGTCGGCCAGCGCGGCGACCACCGACCCGGTCATGTCGCGACCCGGCTGCTCCCCGAGGCCGAGCGCGCCGGCGACCGCGGTAGCGATCATGCTCGCGTCGGTGACCGGAACCAGGTCGACGAACCACACCCCGTCGGAATAGGCACCGGCCACCTCGGCGGCCACCACCGACGCGAGCCGCGTCTTCCCCACACCGCCAGGACCGACGGCGGTGACCTGCCGGCACGCCGTGACCAGCTCGATCAGCTCGGCACACTCGTTCACACGTCCGACGAACGAGGTGAGCGTGGCGGGCAGGACCGGCGCCGGCCGCGCCGGCGCGGCGTCCACCGGCTCCGGCACACGCCGGGCGAGCGCTCGCCGATCCGGTGCCTCCAGCTTGCGCAGCAGCGAGGAGACGTGACTCTCCACGGTCCGCACCGAAATGCAGAGCCGGGCCGCGATCTCGGCGTTGCTGAGATGAGCCCCGACGAGCTCCAGCACCTCGACTTCCCGAGGCGAGATCTCTGCTTCCGCCGCCATCACCCCAGTTTGCCGCATTCCCTCCGTGTCCTATCCATGTCCTCTCCGTGGCCGTATCCGTGCCACCGATCCGTGCGCGATTCCGTGGCGACCACGGATGTGGGCCGGCGGCCCGCGAGAAAGGCTGTGACCACGCGAACAACGCGACCCACGATCACAGGAGCCGACCATGACCGACCCCACCACCCCGGCGATCAAAACCGTCCTGCACCCCGTCTCCGACCTGGCCAAGGCCACAGCGGTCTACACAGCCCTCCTCGGCATCCCGCCGCAACACGACTCGTCCTACTACGTCGGCTTCGAATCCGGCGGCCAGCACATCGGGCTGGTCCCGGGCGGCGGCCCGCAGGACATGACCTCACCGGTGGCCTACTGGCACGTACCGGACATCGAGACAAAGCTCACCGAACTGACCACCGCCGGAGCCACCATCAAGGAACCCGCACACGACGTCGGCGGCCGCCTGGTCGCCACCGTCACCGACCCCGACGGCAACACCCTCGGCCTCCTACAGAACCGCTGACCACCCCCTCCACCCGACCGCAAGATCACCCCTCCACCCGACCGGACGATCACCCCTTCCACCCGGCCGGACGATCACCCCTTCCACTCGACCGGACGATCACCCTTCCACCCGGCCAGACGATCACCCCTTCCACCCGGCCGGACGATCACTTCTTCCACCCGGCCGGACGATCACTTCTTCCACTCGACCGGACGATCACCCTCTCCCACACAAGGACCTCCCATGACCTCCCTCGAATCCATCACCCTGGAAGTCTCCGACCCCCCAGCCGCGGACGCCTTCTACCAAGCCGTCGGCCTCGCCCCCTACGTCCACGTACGCGCATCCGACGCACCGACGACAGGCTTCCGCGGCTTCGCACTGTCCCTCGTGACCGCACAGCCCGGCAACGTCGACGCCATCATCACCGCCACCCTCACCGCCGGCGCCACGACGCTGAAACCGGCCACCAAGACCTTCTGGGGCTACGGCGGCGTCGTCCGCACCCCCGACGGAACCATCTTCAAGATCGCCTCTTCGACCAAGAAGGACACCACCCCCGTCACCCCGCACATCGACCAGGTCGCGCTACTGCTAGGCGTAGCAGACGTCAAGGCCAGCAAACGTTTCTACGTCGAGCACGGCCTGGCTGTAGCCAAAAGCTACGGCAGCAGATACGTAGAGTTCGACACCCCGTCGTCACCCGTCACACTGGCCCTGTACCCCCGCCGAGCCCTCGCCAAGGACACCGGCATCCCCCAGGAAGGCACCGGCTCCCACCGCCTAACGCTCACCGGCGCCACCGGCCCCTTCACCGACCCCGACGGATACACCTGGGAAACCCAATCGAACGGCGGCCCCCAGACCAGCCGCTAGCCACACCGCGGCGTCACAAGAGGGGGACGAGGCGACTTAGCCTCGTCCCCCTCTTGGCCGATGAGGACAACAGAAGCGTTCTCACGACCACCACCCTCATCCCCGTCCCGTCCTGCACCGCAATCCTTCGGCAACCAAATGGCGCGCCCTGCAGGATTCGAACCTGCGACCGTCGGATTAGAAGTCAGACGTGCAGTCGATGGGAATCCTGCCGCTTACCTGCCTAATCTTCCTCCGAGCTCTTGCCCAAGGCTCGGTGTGGGAACGTATTGGGAAACCGCGCCCCCTTCCTGCTATGAACAGAGGCACGGGTCGGCAGGGTCATCGTTCATCTGTTTTCACATTTTACTGCTGAAGTCCATGGATTTCGCCACTAACGATATCGATCCCGAGATTTTCGTCCCGGACGGCCCTCTTTGCGATTTTTAAGATGTCAATATAGGACATTACGCTTTTTGTGAGCCCTATCTCAAGCTGCGTATGTAGCGAATATGGCGGTGCGTCGCTGGAGTAAACAGTGCCTTCTATGGAGAACGCACAGTCGCTGTCCACACGGAGATAAAGCCGGTCTGGAATAACGAATGTTCTTTGGGTCTGAATGGCGGTGGCCTCTATTTCAATGAGCCATTCACTTTTCTCCTTTGTTGATCTCAGGGACAACGACGACTTCCTGGGCGCGTCGGATCCTATAAAAAACTCTCCCATATTGAAGTCGCCCACAGCGAAAGGTCTTGTGAATGGTAGGCGGTTTACAATATCTGCTCCTCCACTGCTAAGGCTTAGCCTCAGTTCTAGGAACAAATCTTTTACGCCGCTGGTTGATGGAGCCGTCACGGCGAATCTGATTGGACGATATGCTTCCTCATTGCAGTGGTAGTCGACAAGTTGCCTAAGGTAGTCTTTATTGTAGCCCTGCGTACGTCTAGCAGTGCGGCCGATTCGTAGCCAATCGCGAGCGACCGTCAATGAATCCGGGTTAGTCGAGTCCACATCGGCCAGGTCATCGTGCGTAGAGGGCTGAGGGTCCGCTTCGTTCTCATCCGGAGAGTCGTTGAGCGTTTTGGCGACAAGGTCAGGAATTTTGTCCTCGTCACGACATACGGTCCGTGTGAAATGCAGCCTGGCGGGCAATCCGCTTATCTCCGAGGTGCTTTGATCTGCAACCAGGATGCCTAATGTAATGGGATCTCCGCCAGCCGTATTGCCGGGTCTTCGGGTGCTGTCCATGGCAATCACGTCGCGAATTGAAATGGATAGTTGCTTGGAGAACTTTTCCCGGAATTCGGAAAGTGTGTTGTAGTGCTCCACTAGACCGTGTGGATACGTTTTCTCCTTGAAACTTTTTAGTCTGGCGTATTCATTGAGATCGACTTTATCAAGTTCAGTTGCAGCACGTGAAAAGTAGAGCATCACAGGCTTTCCTTGTGCTCCTACTCTTTCAATCTCCTCCGCTGTCCCGCTCTCTGCTTCGGATGTTTCTGTGCCGAGGCGTGTCCAGAAGACTCCAACTGCAAGATCGCACTGGTCGACAACCTGACGATTTATGACAGCTTGAGGGCGCGTTCCCATCTCGGGGGACGAGTGTGTCTCCCATCGCAAGGGTATTAACACTATGCGTCGATCGCGGGAATTTAGGTAGTTCCATTCATGGATGATCTCGGCAACAATTTCCCTCTCCGGCTGAACGTCGCCAGGGGAAGCTACAAGTATTTGAAACACTCGCGCATCGAAGGACATGTGTGTCGCCTTTCTAGCTGACTTGTGTAAGCCGATTGCGAGGTAGGTATCTAACTAGTACGATGTCTCCAATTTGTCGAACTTCTGCTACCTTCATACGACGAGCCGAGTCCTGCGGGAATGTTCCTGGATGAACAAACCGAGGGGCGTCGAGTTCGCCGACGAAGAAGGGTGCGACGGCGAGATGAATCTCATCCACAAGACCTTGTGTAAGAAACTGGGTGTGAATCATCCCTCCCCCTTCGACCATAAGACGACGGATACCACGGCTGCCCAGGTCGTCGAGCATTACTGGAAAGGAGACAGGATCACCAGCGGGGATGATATCGGCCAGACCGTCTAGCTCGTCTCGGACTTTTCCGAGAGCTGTAGGGGTCGTATAGACCAACTTGTCTCCGCCCGTGTTGAAGAACTTACACGTGCAATCTAGGCTGCTCGACGTTATGGTTACTTTCGTCGGATATGCGGGGAGTCCGCGCCGTACCCTGTCTTCCCGCCGCTGCTCGGAATTAACGAGCAATCGAGGGTTATCGCGGCGTATGGTATTCGCACCAATCAGGATGGCATCACACCCGGCGCGCACCTCATCAACTCGGTCAAAGTCCTCAGCATTCGACAGCAAAAGCCGATCGGGGCTGGTGTCGTCGATATAGCCGTCGACGGACATTGCCACGCTAAGAAGCACGTACGGCCGCTTGCTCATCAGGGATTCCATTCGATCGTGATTGCTGCAATGGGTCGCTACTGCTGGTCGGCAAGCTGGGCAAGATCCGACATGACGGACTTCACTGAGGGAAGCTCTTGCCACCGTTCGAGAGTGCTTCTCAAAGGATTGACTTCTGTCACGATGCGGGCTGAGTTGGTGCGGCGGGCGATGCTCAAAGCCGTTGCTGCGCTCTTCGCTGACTGCTCCGGCTCGCCGGCTGCGGCGTACGCCTGTGCCAGCCGACCAAGGTAGACGCCCTGATCGCGCTGAAATTCGCCGGACCACGCCCCTAGGGCATCCTCGTAGGCGATGATTGCCTTACGCGGGTCTCCGAGTCGCGTCCATCCCGCCGCTTCGTGGATGTCGATGTAGGCAGGTGTACACCAGGGCGCCCAGTCACCCGGCACTAGCTGAGGTGCGTCCGCCACCAAACCCCGCGCCGTTTCGATTGCCGCTCTGAACGCCGTTTCGTCGCCGGCCAACGCATGACCTTGCGCTTCGAACTGAGCCGCGGCCGACCGTATGCGGTGAGTGGCTTCTCCCTTACGTTGCACTGCCTGGCCGAGACTGATAGCCGAAGCCACGTCGCCAGTCTCGCCAGCGCGCTGGGCCTGTCGCATGAGCACATAGCTGACGAAGAGCTCGTCACCGGCCTCGTGTGCCCATTGAAGGGCATTGGTGATCCAGTGTTGTCCGGCGTTGCGGTCGCCTAAGTCGTCGGCAAGCCACCCGGTGAACTCGGCATATGCCGCCTGCACATCCATGACGGCGGCCCGGGAGCGACCGTTCGCAGTACGGCTCAGCTCGCGGAGAATGGCGACCTGGTGAACCGCGGTCGGAGCTACCGCGCTCGGCCCCAAGATGTTGTCCTGTGCGGCCAGCACGCCGAAGAGCTTCCGCATGTTGGTCAACACGTCGCGTAGGTCGCCGTCAGCGACCATGGCAGGTAGCCCCGCTTTGCCCGTGAGGCCCTGGTCGACCCAAGCGACTGCCGGCAGGGCAGCAATGCCAGACATGAACGTTCTGCGATCCATGGACACAGCGACCGGCTCCCCTGTGAGGTTCATCATCTGAACCACAATGCTGCCCTGATCGTCCATACCGCTCATAGCGACTGCTTGCCTGTCGGTACCGACAAACGATCTGTCGGTATGGGTGCCGTTTTCGGCAGCCCTCATGCTCTGACGTCGCTCTTCCTCGACGGTCTCCCACAGCCGTACGAGCGCTCCCACGGTGTCGAGCGCTTGGTCACACCGTTCCGCGAAGTCTCGTGTAGGCCACCGCTCAGCTACCTCGATAAGCCGTACCAAGTCCCCGCTGACGTGGACTTTCGCCCCGAGTCTCGTCTGTGAGAGCCCGCGGGCTTTGCGCCATGAGCGCAGCTCAAACCCGAAACGGTCCCTGGCTGAGCGCTGCGGGTGCAGTTCAAGTTCCGGGCGGGCCATGGGCTTCGCACCTTCCTAGCAGATGCCGCTGTTACCGACGCTCCCCGTGTCGGCTTGAGAACCCTTTTGCTGATGGCCAGCACCGAGCACCATGGGAGATGTCCAACCTAACGGGCTGGCATGACCCAAGTCGATAACTGCGAAAGGAGGTGACGATATGACCGGAAAGGAACGGTGCCTCATCAGCACGGCCCCGGCTGTACGGAGAAACGACGGAAAGCCGTCAATTAAGCGTAAGTCGGTCCAAAAGGCTGGAAACTGCCTCTTCTGTCGCGGCCAACGTCTTACGGACCTCTTTGAGCTGGTCTCGGACCTCCGTCAGTTCTTCGCGAAGCTGCCCAGGTGTGCTGGTCAGAGGTTCTTCCGTCCGATCCCGCACGTAGGCGCCGCTCGCGGCACGGATGGTGACCAGCCCTTCCGACTGGAGCATGCGGACGGCCGCCTGTGCCGTGTTGTGCGCAACCCCGTGTAGCTCGGCGAGCGTCCGGTAGGACGGAATCCGAGCGCCCGCCCTCAGCCTCCCGCTCTCGATATCCGCTCGAATGACGGCCGCCAGTCTGCGGCTCGCGTGGACCTTCTGCTCATCTGCCCCGGCTTTATCTGGCACGCCGCAAGCGTACCCAACCGACTTAAGCCAGTGGGTTGACGCTGCCCACCCGTTGCCCTACTGTCATGAGTCAGCGAGACTGACTTAAGGCGATTCTCCTCAAGGAGTCACTGTGCTTCCTGTCAAACCTCGCCGCATCCTGCCCACGATCTTCGCCGTGTTCGCAGTTCTCTACATGGTTCGCGATCCCAAGGGCGCCGCGGTCGCCGTCACCACCGGCTTCCACGCGCTCATGGGGTTTATGGACGCCATGACCACGTTCTTCAACGGACTCGGCTGATCACGAAGACGGGGCGGCCCTCATCCGCCAAGACTCCGGGCCGCCCCTCACTCCCCATCAAAGGAGCTACACCATCATGTCCCACCTGATGTTCCCGGCCAATGTGTTCCGGGACCCCTGTCACTGCTGCGGCGGTGAGGGTTGGATGACCTCCACCCAGCAGTGCGGCGTGTGCGAGGGCACCGGCCAGTGCGGTCATGGCCGATGAACGCCCCCGCCCTGCGTCTGGTCACCGTCCATCCCGCGTTGCGGCTGTTCGATCTGCTCACCGGCGACATGCCGGCGGAGCTGGCCGAGGGGGCGCTGTGCGGGTTTGACCCCGAGCTGCACACCGGCCCGGACGCCTTCACCGGCGAGTCCGCCGATGAGCAGGCCGCGCGTGAGCAGGTGGCCAGGGAGGTGTGCGGCGAGTGCCCGGCCAGGGTCGCGTGCCTGCGCCGCGCGCTGCGCATCCGTCCGGAGACCGGTGTGTGGGCCGGTTTCACCGCCGCTGAACTGTCCGACCTGGCCGAACGGCTGGACATCTTCGGCTCGACGCAGGACCGGGCGGGGGTGGCCTGAGTTGGGCCGTTATCAGTGCCCGCTGTGCAACGGCATCCACCGGCATGAGGACACCCCGCGCTGTGCGGTGCATGGCCTGGGTTCGGCCCATGGCTGCGCCGACTGCGCCCAGGTGGCCGTGCTGGTGCCGTGCGGGGGTGGCCGCTGATGAGCCGCTTTCAGTGCATCGAGTGCGAGCACGAGCACGGCACCGCGACCGGTTGCCCGCGTTGCCAGGTGCAGGGTGCCCAGGTGGAAATCTGCGGCTCCCACGGCGCCCGGCACGTGCACCGTTGCCCCGCCTGCCGCACCCTCACCCGTTCCCAGTCCGGCATCTGACCAGGCGCAAAGGACCCGCAGCCATCATGACCAACATCAGCACGCGGACCCTGTCCGCCCCGATGCCCGGCCCCGTCGTATTCGACCTGACCATGCCGCACGGCCAGATCAGCGTGAACGTCTGCGGCACCGACCGCGCCGAGATCACCCTGACCGGCCCCGTAGACGGCCCTGGTAACACGGCCCTGACCGGCGCCACGCTCGCCGCTGAGGCCCGCGTGGTCACCGTCAATGTGCCCACCCTCGACCAGCCCGGCGTGACCATCGTGACCGGCAACGGTGGCCGCACGATCGTCGCCAACAACATCAACTGTGGGGTGATCGTCTCCGGCGGGAGCGTCCACATCTCCGGCAGCGTGATCAACGGGCAGCCGATCTCCGGTATGAACGTCACGCCCGGCGTGCGTGCCGAGATCCGGCTGCCGCACGGTTCGGCCCTGCGTATCCGGACCAAGTCCGCCCCGGTGACAGCGCGTGGTGAGCTGGAGTGGGTGGACTTCGCCTCGGTATCGGGTGACTTGGACGTGGGCGGCTGCGGCAAGCTGACCGCCCGGACCACCTCCGGCGACGTCCGCGCCGAGTGCCCCGATCAGGCCACCGTGCGGACCGTTTCGGGAGATGTCCGGCTGGGCCGTACCGAGACCGTCACCGCCTCGACCACCTCCGGTGACATCCACATCGCCGACTTCGGCGGATCGGGACGGCTGACCAGCGTGTCGGGTGACATCACCGCTTACGCCACCGACGCCGGCCACCTGACCGCTTCGGCCACCTCCGGCGACATCACCGTCAACGCCCCCGCCGAGCTGGCTGCCTCCGGCGCCCTGTCGGTGGACGCCCGCTCCGTCTCCGGTGACGTGCGTACCCCGCGCCCGCCGGCCACCACCGCCCGTCCGCGCCGCGCCCGCCGCCCCTACGGCGACCGGTGAAGGGAGAGCACACCATGACCAGCAACATCGAGTACACCCACCCCGACGTGTTGACCATCGGTGTCCGCGACGGCTGGGCCGACCCGCAGACCGACCCGGCCCGCATTGACTGGGCTCCCCGTCAGGCCGCCGCCGTGATCCCCTTCGCCGTGGTGGACGGCCGCCCGGTCAACCCGCACGCGCCGACCGGCATCCGCTACGGCCGCAACGAGCTGGGCCACTGGGGAGAGCAGGTCTGCGCGGACGCCATCGTGACCGCCACCGACGAGCACGGGTATCGGTGGCTGGTCATGGTGCAGCGTGGCGACGGCCACGGCTGGGCGCTGCCGGGCGGCACGGTGGACCCCGGCGAGGACCCGGCCGACGCCGCGGTCCGGGAGCTGGGCGAGGAGACGGGCCTGTTCCTGGGCACCGGCGGGAACTTCCAGCCCCTCCCGGCCCGGTACGTCCCCGACCCCCGCGCCTCCGATGAGGCATGGATGGTGACCGTGCCCGCCCTGTGTGACCTGGGGAGCGTTGCCCCCAGCAACCTGCCTGCGGTGGTGGGGGCCGACGACGCCGCCCGCGCCGCATGGGTGCGCGCCGACAGCTACACCGGCCTGACGCGGCACCTGGCCGACGTCTACGGCGACGCCGTAGGGGTCGTGTTCCCCGCACACGTGGACCTGCTGCGCGATGTCCTCGACCGGCCCGTCCCCGCCCCGGCCGTCCCCGCCGAGATCACCATCGTCTCTTTCGGCTACGGCCACGCCGCGCCGCCGGTGGCGGACATCACCCTCGACGTGCGCCGCTCACTGCGCAACCCGCACCACGACCCGTCGATGCGCTACCGGACCGGGCTCGATGAAGCCGTTGCCGCGCACGTCATGGCCACACCCGGCGCCACCGAGAACATCCGCGGCCTGGCCGTGCTGGTGGCCGGCATGCTGCCCGGCACGCCCACCAAAGACGCGGTGACCGTCGCCATCGGCTGCGTGGGGGGCCGTCACCGTTCGGTGGCCCTGGCCGTCGCCCTGGCCGCCCGGCTGGAAGGCATGGGCATCGGCGCCGCGGTGGAACACCGCGACGTCGCCAAGCCCGTGCTGTCGAAGGGACAGCACCGATGAGCCGGTTCCGCGCCGCGTTCTTCGACCCCACCGGCTCCCGGTACGGCATCCCCACCTGGCCGTGGCGGATGGCCCCGCCGCACCTGATGACCATGCGCCAGCTTGCCGCTGCTGGGCGTCGGCCCGGTGGCCAGCAGGTACAGGCACAGGTGTTGTGGCGCTCTGGCCGGTACCGCGCCCCCGGTGGGGTGCGTGTGGCCTACCTGTACGACGTACGGCTGTCGCTGCCCAAGCGCACCCCGACCGCCGCTCAGCTCGAAGCGCTGGCCAAGGCCAACGCCGCCCGCCGCACCTGCCCGGACTGCAAGACCGACGCCGGTTACGTCCTGCCCCGCCACCTCGGCACCTGCCTGGACTGCGCCGACCACACCGAAAGGAGCGCCGCGTGACCACCGCGACCCCGGCCCCTGAGCCGACACCCGAGGACATCGCGCGCGGCCTGGCCGACCTGGAACACCACCTCGCCGTCAACACCCCCGCCCCCTCGGCCACCAGCCCGGCCGGCGCGACGCGGGAGACCCGGCGCGTCCAGCGGTTGCGCGCCGAGGTCGCCGAAGCCCACCAGCTCGCCCGGCTTCAAAGCGACGACGCGCCGCTTCTGCTGGACACGCCCAAGGTGCGCAAGCGGCGCCGCGCCGCGCACGAGGCCGCCCGGCTGCACGCGCTGGGGCAGGACCCGGCCATGCGCGCCTGGCAGGCCGCCCGCATGCGCCGCGTGGTGGTGTGCGCGGCCATGGTGTCGCTCACTTTGGCGCTGGCCTGGTCCACCGCGGGTGTCCAGCACTTCGCCGCCGACGGCGCCGGCGCGTGGTCGCCGTCGTGGGTGTTCGCCTGGCTGGTGGAACCGTTCATGTCCCTGGCGTTGCTGGTGGTGGTCGGCTCCCGCGCCTACCTGGCCACCCGTGGCCAGCCCATCGCCTCCCGGACGCTGGTGCGGATCGAGTGGCTGTTCCTGGCGCTCACCCTGGGCATGAACGCCTGGCCCTACCTGCCCTGGGTCGCCGAGGAGTTCAGCCTTTCCCGGCTGGTGCTGCACGTGCTGGGGCCGATCGTCGCCGTTGCCGTCGTGACCGCCCTGCCCATCATCCTGGCCGCGTTCACCGACCTGCACCACGGCACCGACGACAGGCTTACCGGCCTTACGTACGGCGAAAACACCCATGATCCGGTAAGGCCACCCGCGACCGACACGGCGTGGCCGTCCGTGATCGAGATGCCCGCTTTGGTGCAGCGGGCACGGGCACTCATCACCGCCGGAGAGCTGCCCGCGACCCCGAGCGCCTACAAGCTTCGACAGGTTCTCAGGTGCGGGATGGACGACGCCCGCGCCGTCCGTGACGCCCTGCTGGCCGAGGGGATGGCGTGACGGGCCTGCGCATCACCCCCACCGCCATGCCCCTCACCATCCCCGCAACGACGCGGGACGCGGCCCCATCCGCCAAGACAACGGCCGCGCCCCGCCACCCCGCCCGCTTCAACACGTACGAGGTGACCCCATCATGACCCCGCCCAACCAGCCTGGCGACCGACCCGCACCAGATCGGGACCTGTTCCCCGACAACACCGCGATGGACCGGACCGACGACGGCCCCGGCGCTGAGGTCGTCTCGATCGAGACCGCCCGCGCCGGACGCCACCCCTACCCACCCGCCGCGCCCGCCGCGGACCAGGGCCAGGAGGACAGCGACGGCCCGGCGCCGCGTGTTGACCCGCCCGGCACCGATGGCCGTGACTGGCGTGCCGAGCTGGCTGACAAGGTCAAGGCGCGCCGGGCGATCGTCCCGATGTGGCTGCGTTCCCGTGCCGAAGCGGTGGACACCCTGGCATGGGCCGGTGGCCACTACCTGCACGTGACCGGCTACCACGCCGCGCGCTCCCCGCTGTATGCCGGACGGCTGGCCGCCCGGTCCCCGCGTGGCCTGGCCCGCACCGTCGCCAGCTTTGTCCGCTGGACTTTCGATCTGGAGGGCGAGCCGATACGGCTGGCGGCAGTGCGCAGGGAAGACCCTGAGTCCTACCTGAAGTTGTCGCGGCAGCGCGATGCCCGGGTGCGGCTTCGCCTGCCGGTGGCGATCCTGGCCGCGATCGTGTTCGGCATCTCGTCTTTGCTGCTGGCCACCGCCGCCCCGACGTCGGCCCAATGGGGCGCGGTGGCCGCGCTGGTGGCCCTGCTGGGCATGCTCGGCGCGCCGGCGGACCGGCCGCTCATCGACCGCGCCGTGGTGGCCACGAAGGTGGAACGGCTGACCTCGACCGTCGTGATCGATGCCCTGGCCGCGCTCGGTATCGCCGAGATCAACAAGGCGACCGGCAAAGGCGGACGCGGCATCGGTTTCCCCGCACCGATCACCCGTGACGGCCCCGGCTGGC
This sequence comes from Sphaerisporangium rubeum, assembly GCF_014207705.1. Lineage (NCBI taxonomy): Bacteria > Bacillati > Actinomycetota > Actinomycetes > Streptosporangiales > Streptosporangiaceae > Sphaerisporangium > Sphaerisporangium rubeum. Next base: position 5,573,289 of record NZ_JACHIU010000001.1, on the reverse strand, counting down.
GCGCCGATGTGGACCTGCCGCTCGGCGTCACCGTGACCGACATCATGGAACGCCGTGACCGGCTCGCCTCCGGCCTGCGCCGCCCCCTCGGCTGCGTATGGCCAGAATCGGCCCCCGGGCAGCACGCCGGACGGCTGGTGCTATGGGTCGGAGACCAGGACATGTCATCGGCCAAGGCCCCGGCCTGGCCGCTGGCCCGGACCGGCACCGCCGACCTGTTCAAGCCGGTGGTGTTCGGCCACGACCAGCGCATGCGCCCGGTCACCATCCCCCTGATGTACGCGAACGTGTTGATCGGCGCGATGCCCGGCGCCGGCAAGACCTTCGCCCTGCGCGTGCTGCTGCTGGCCGCCGCCCTCGACCCCACCGCCGAACTGCGGCTGTTCGAACTCAAGGGATCAGGTGACCTGTCGGTGTTCGAGTCGGTTGCCCACCACTACGGTTCCGGCCCCGACGACGACACCATCTATGCCTGCCTGCTCAGCTTGCGGGAGGTCTACAAGGACCTGGAACGCCGCGCCAAAACGATCTCGAACCTGCCTCGCGACATCTGCCCCGAGAACAAGGTCACCCCTCAACTCGCGGCTAAGCGATCGCTTGGCCTGCACCCGCTGGTGTTCGCCGTCGACGAATGCCAAGAGCTGTTCTCCCACCCCGAGTACGGCAAGGAAGCCGGGGACCTGGCCACCGCCATCATCAAGCGAGGCCGCGCCCTGGGCGTGATCCTGCTGCTGGCCACCCAGCGCCCCGACAAAGACAGCCTCCCCACCGGCGTGTCGGCCAACGTCGGCATCCGGTTCTGCCTGCGGGTCATGGGCCAGGTCGAAAACGACATGGTGTTAGGCACGAGTGCGTACCGCAACGGCATCCGCGCCACCACGTTCACCGTGCGGGACAAGGGCATCGGCTACCTGGTCGGCGCCGCCGAAGACGCCCAGATCGTCCGCTCGGCCTACCTGGATGGACCCGCCTCCGAACGGATCGTCACCCGCGCGCACGCCGCCCGCACCGCCGCCGGCACCCTGTCCGGCCACGCCATCGGCGACACCGAACCCGCCGCGCCGGCGTTCGATCTGCTGTCGGACATCCTGGCCGTCGTCCCCGCCGGTGAGGGCAAGGTGTGGTCGGAAGTCGTGGTCACCCGCCTGGCCGAGCTGCGCCCGCAGATCTACGGCGGATGGGAGAGCGACCAGTTGGCCGCCGCGCTCAAACCGCACGGCATCGACACCGTGCAGATCAGCCGACGCATCGACGGAAAGCAGATCAACCGGCGCGGCATCGACCGCGACCGCATCACCGAACTCGTCACCGAACGTAACCGGGATCGTCCCGCCGGATGACCCCATCGCAGCGCTACCGGTAGCGGTTCCCCCCGCTACCGGTAGCACCCCCGCTAGCACCCCAAACGCTGATCTACCAGCCGACTAGCACGCTAGCGCCCACCTGCACAAAGCCCCGGAAACGGCCCAGGAGCCACCCGTGACCCTCCTCATCACCGCGCTACTGCTCTGCCTACCCATCGTCACTGTGTGCTACATCGCCCGGTGCCTGCTCTCCCCCTGGGGCACCTGCCGACACTGCCGCCCCGGCAAGAACCGCACCTGCCGCACCTGCTCCGGCACCGGCATGCGCCCCCGCATCGGCTGGCGCCTGTACGTCTACGCCCGCCGCCTCCACCGCGACGGCACCCGCTAACCCCACCTCCAAAGGAGCATCCCCACCATGCCCACACCTGACACCGACCGCCCGACCATCCCCACCCGGCAACAGATCGGCACCCACGACCTCCAGACCTGGCGCGTCGTCCCCGCCGAATGCAACCCCGCCGGACACCCGTTCGGCCGATGGGCCATCGCCGCCGGCGACGAGGAATGGGACCTGTACATCGAAGTGGCCGACGCCGAAGACTGCCGCGCCGTCGCCGAGTTCATCGTGACCGCCGTCCACGACCACGCCCAAGACCGCCGCCACGCCGCCGCTACACACGACATCCGAACCGAGATCGAACGCCTTCGCGCTGCCCGGCACGACGCCGCCACCCCCTACCACTTCGACAGCGCTCGGCTCACTGAGGCGACCGCCGCGCTCGGCGAGATCGCCCGGCACATCGCCACCGCCCGCCAGCACCGGCGCCACCCCCGCGACCACGCCTTACGCCGCCACGTCACCCACCTGGCCGCGCTGCTGGTGCTGTGGCTGCACGCCGACAGCGCCACCGACTGACCGCATGACCGCATGACCGCCACAACGTCCGACCACAGGAGGTCACCGGCGTCATGAGCACCAACCCGACCCTGCGGTACGCCCTGGCCGCCGCCGCCCGCGGCTGGCACGTCTTCCCCCTCACCCCCGGCGACAAGGTTCCCCCGCGTGGCTTCGACTCCTGGGAGGAACGCGCCACCACCGACCCCGCCACCATCCGGCGATGGTGGGCACGCGGCCCGTTCAACATCGGGATAGCGTGCGGCCCTTCCGGCCTGGTCGTGCTGGACCTGGACACCCCAAAAGGAGGGGCTACGCCCCCGCCTTCTCTCGGCCTGCCGGGCGACGCAGACGGCGCCGATGTCCTGGCACTGGTCTGCGAACGCGCCGGCCAACCCTTCCCCACCCTCGAAACCTTCCAGGTACGCACCCGCCGGCGTGGGACCCACCTGTACTACACCGCCCCTGCCGACGGCCCGGCGCTACGCAACACCGAAGGCGACAAGGGCAACGGCCTGGGCTGGCTCATCGACACCCGCGCCGCCGGCGGCTACGTCGTCGCCCCCGGCAGCTTCGTCAACCTGCCCGACGGCACCGGCGCCTACGAGGTCGTTCACAACGCGCCCCCGGCCCCGCTGCCCCCCTGGCTGTCCAAGCGTCTTTCAACCCCACCCGCGGCGGCGCCCAAACCCGTCCGCCTGGCCCTGCCCGAGAACCGGCGCGGCAACTTCCTGCGCGCCGCGATCAACGGCGAGCTTGACCACCTGGCCGCCGCCAAAAAGGGACAGCGCAACCGCACGTTGTACCTGGCTGCCACCGCCCTGGGCCAACTGGTGGCAGGCGGCGCCCTCGACGCGAGCGAGGTCACCACCTTGCTTGAACAGCAGGGGGTCGCCATCGGCCTGACCGCCACCGAAACCCGCCTCACCGTCGCATCCGGGCTCAGAAACGGCACCCGGCGCCCCCGCACCGTCACCGCATGACCAACCCACCCGATCACCCGGGAGATCGTTCCATGACCCAACCCGACACCAGGCCCGACGGCGCCGCCCTGCTCGACGCGCTGCGCGACGCACTCACCCGATACGTGATCCTGCCATCGCCCGAGGCCGCCGACGCGGTCACCCTGTGGATCGCCGCCAGCCACGCCCAACCCGCATGGGCGCACGCCCCCCGCCTGGTCATCCGCGCCCCAGAAAAGCGCTGCGGCAAGTCCCGTCTGTTGGACGTGACCGAGGCCACGTGCCATGACCCGTTCATCACCGTCAACTCCAGCAGCGCCGCCGTCTACCGCTCCATCAGCGAGGACCCGCCCACGATGCTGGTCGATGAGGCCGACACCATCTTCGGTCCCAAAGCCGACGGCAACGAAGACCTCCGCGGCCTGCTCAACGCCGGCCACCAGCGCAACCGCCCCGCAAAGAGGTACGACGCCAACACCGGCCGCGTCGAGTCCATCCCGACGTTCGCCATGGCCGCGCTCGCCGGAATCGGCGCCATGCCCGACACCATCGAAGACCGCGCCGTCGTCATCCGCATGCGCCGCCGCGGCCCCGGAGAGTCGGTAGCGCCTTACCGGCACCGCCGCGACCGCCCCGCCCTGCGCCAGCTCGCCGAAGACCTTCGGCTATGGCTGCGCGCCGACCTGGAAACCCTGGAGAAGGCAGAACCGCCCATGCCCGTGGAAGACCGCGCCGCCGACACCTGGGAACCCCTCATCACCGTCGCCGACCACGCCGGCGGCACCTGGCCCGACCGCGCCCGCGCCGCCGTACTCGCCCTCACCGCCGAAGCCGACGACAACACCGAAATCTCCAACCGCGTCCGCCTGCTGGCCGACTGCCGCACCGCGTTCGGCACCGACCCCGCCCTAGCCACCGTCACCCTGTTGGAGCGGCTCAAGGCCGACCCCGAAGCGCCGTGGGCCGACTACGGACCCAATGGGCTCACCGCCATGAAGCTCGGCGTCATCCTTCGCGAATACGACATCCGCTCGGCCAACATCCGCTTCACCGACGGCACCCAGGCCAAGGGCTACCAGCGCGCCGACTTCACCGACGCCTGGGCACGCTACTGCCCCGCCCTCGACACGCCGCCGACCACGGGAAACGCCGACATCCCCCTGTTCGAGGGGGGAAGCCGTCCCAGCCGTCCCAGCCTCGTCATCGCAGGTCAGCGCGGGACGGCTTCCAACCGTGGGACGGCTTAGCCGTCCCAGCGAACACGCCTCGTGGGACGCCTAAGAGCACCTAACGCAATGAGGCGAGGCGTCGCCAGCAGATGAGTGCGCAGGCGAGCTTGAGGAAGGCTTCGTGGATGTCGGCGCGGATCTCCCAGCGGATGCGCAAGCGCCGGAAGGCGTGCAGCAGGGCGAAGGTCTGCTCGACGACCCACCGTTGTTTGCCCAGGCCGGAGCCATGCTCGGTGCCGCGTCGGGCGATCAGCGGGCGGATCTGCAGCTCGCGGACCAGGCGGCGGTACTTGTCGTGGTCGTAGCCGCGGTCGGCGAGTACCGCATCGGGGCGTTGCCGGGGGCGCCCGCGCTTGCCACGGACTTTGGGGATGGCGTCCAGCAGCGGGCGAAGCTGGGTGACATCATTGCGGTTGGCGCCGGTCAAGATGACGGCCAGCGGGACGCCGCCTGCATCGGTGATCAGATGGTGCTTGCTGCCGGCTCGCCCTCGGTCGACCGGGGACGGGCCGGTCTGCGGCCCCCTTTTAACGCCCTGATCTGCGAGGAATCCACCGCGGCGCGGGAGAGGTCGAGCGCGTCAGCGGCGCGCAGCCGATCGAGCAGCACTTCGTGCAGCCGCTGCCAGACGCCGGAGGCGTTCCACTCGGCCAGGCGCCGCCAGCAGGTCATGCCCGAGCCGAAGCCCAGTTCCTGAGGCAGGTGTTCCCAGGCGATCCCGGTGTGCAGCACGAACAAGATGCCCTGCAACGCCAGCCGATCATCCAGCCGCTTACGCCCCGGATGCCGGAACCGGCGCTGACGCTGAGGCAACAGCGGCTCGATCACCGCCCACAACTCGTCGCTGACCTCCCACGGCTTCAGCTTGGCCACCCGTGGTCCTCTCACTCGGCTACAGCGAGAGATCAAAGCACAACAAAGATCATTCTGTTAGGAGCTCTAAGCCGTCCCAGCCAGACAAGCCGTCCCAGCCTGACCAGCAGAAATGACCCTGGGACGGCTGGGACGGCTACCCCTCCCCAATCCGCCGAATTGCAAGGAGAGACACCCGTGGCCAGGGCCGAAAAGCTCACGATCGCGGACATCTGCGAAGACCTCGGCATCAGCCGCTCAACCTTCTACGACTGGCGGCAGAAAGGCCGCGCGCCCAGGTGCATGCGACTTCCGAACGGCGACCTGCGCGTGCGTCGCGCCGACTATGACCGTTGGCTTACCAGCCTGGAGGACCTGACCGGATGAACGGCACCACATACAAAGTCCGAATTTACAAGACGGAAAAGCGGAAGAACGCCAAGGGTGTGGTCACCTCCTATCGCGTTCTTTGGCAGACCGATGGAAAGTCACGGAAGAAGGCATTCCAGAAGACAGCACAAGCGGATGCCTATCGCAGCGCCCTGGTAACCGCCAGCCGCAACGGTGAAGCATTCAGCATGGCCACTGGAGAACCCGTCTCGTGGGCACGTGAGGACAAGCCCGAGATGAGTTGGTACGACTTCGCCTGCCGCTTCGTTGACATGAAGTGGAAAGCCGCATCCGCGAAGTACCGACAGGACATCTCACGGGCACTCACCGCTGCCACGCCGGCCTTGCTGGCTGACGGCCCTGGAAAGCCGGATGCGCTCGCCCTGCGTACCGCCATGCGACGCTGGGGGTACAACACCAAGCAGCGCGCCGACGCTTCGCCCGAGGTGGCCGAGGTTATCCGCTGGCTCGCTGAGAACTCGCAGCCCGTGGCAGTGCTTGCCGACCCGGCAATTCTTCGTGCTGTGCTGGACACCGCAACGTCCCTGCTGAATGGCAAGCGAGCCGCCACGAGCACGGTCATCAGAAACAAGACCATTCTCCAGAACGCCCTTGATTACGCCGTGGAAATCGGCGTTCTCGCCGAGAATCCCATCAAGAAACTCAAGTGGAGTCCGCCAAAGGTTGCACACGAAGTGGACCGGCGAAGTGTCGTCAACCACGCGCAGGCACGTGCACTGCTCAAAGCGGTTGGTGAGCAAACACGTAGCGGTCCCCGTCTCGTGGCCTTCTTTGCAGTCATGTACTACGCCGCACTTCGCCCAGAAGAAGTTGTCAATCTCCGGGAAGACAACGTCATCCTCCCAGCCCTGGTGCTCAACGAGGAAACCGGCGAGTGGGAAGAACCGGCGAACGGTTGGGGTGAGCTGCATCTCGCCGCGGCGGCCCCGTTCGCCGGCCGCGAGTGGACCGATGGCGGCACGCTCCGCGAGGAACGTGCCCTGAAGCATCGCGCGGACGGGCACACCCGCGCCGTCCCCTGTCCGCCCGCCCTGACGAGAACTCTGCGGGCTCACATGGCCGTCGCGTACGGCAGGGGACCGGACGGACGTCTGTTCTTTGGAGAGCAGGGCGGGGAGTTGCCTGGTATCACCTACCGGCGCGCATGGAAGAAGGCGCGTCGGACGGCTCTCACGGACAGGGAGTACGCCTCACCGCTGGCCCGGCGCGTGTACGACCTGCGGCACGCCTGTGTCTCAACGTGGCTCAACGCCGGCGTCCCTGCTACCCAGGTAGCCGAGTGGGCAGGGCACAGCGTGGAAGTCCTCCTGCGCATCTACGCCAAGTGCATCGTGGGCCAGGACGAAGCGGCCAAGCGCCGGATCTCCGAAGCGCTCGACGGCTGACGAGCACGCCGGGGCCGCAGGGAGATGTTCGGAAGAACGTCCCGAGCCTCGATCACGGCGGGACGCAGCCGGAGATGCACGAGAGAGCCCCTGACCGCGAAGCCGCTGGTCAGGAGCTCTTTTGGAGCAACGGGGGCACGATTTGCAGGATTCGAGCCCTGCAACCGTCGGATTAGTTGTTGCTGAGAGATCTCCATGGTCGGCTCTACCCTTGGCTTTATGCAATCATCAGGCCCTATTGAGCGAGTCGCTACGTCGACAGCCATGACCATCATTAGCATCGTCGCCGACGCTGCGGCCGTCGCGGCCCTCCTGCTCTCTGACGACGTGCGTGACTGGGTAAAGCAGAATCCTTTCGTTCTTTTCTGGGTCACTGCTGGACTTATTGTGGTTTTTGCAGTGTTCGCCAATCGAGCTGCCGCGAGGTTGCGAAAGTGTGAGGGGAATAGAATCGCCGAGCTGCAAAAGCGTGACGATGAGCACGCTTCCGCGCTGCGGACGCGCGACGAGCAACTAGACGGGCTAAAGGTCGAGATTCAGAATCTTGAGCGGCGGCTACATCCCACTCTCCGCGACAAGGATACATTCGCCGAACTGCTAAAGCTATTTCCTTGGGAAAAGGGCGCCATGATGTTTCTGGAGCATGGATTCAACGCCAAGAAGTGGAGGGGGGTACGGGTTGACGATTTGTACGGGTTTACTGATGGATGGCGGGAGCGGTTTTTTGATGATATGGAAGTCCAGGATGTGTTCATTGAGTTCCGTTCATGCTGCGAAAATCTGACGGTCTGGCTTGGTGCAAATGGCTTCGCATGCTCGGATGCCCTGCCAAATGGGGACTATGTGTATGAAATTGTCCCTGCAAGTGAGCGTCAAGGAGGATGGGCGGAGTACGACGCGGTCCGCGATGAAGGGCTTGAGGCAGCAAGAAATATGCTTGAAGTGAGGCGAAAGATTGAAAGGGTCGGACGTGCACGCGGACTTTGAAGCCGAACCTGTCATGATTCGCAATGGTTCCCGCAGTTCTAGCCCAAGGAGATCGATTCGATCCGGCGGCGTGCTGGCGGGGAGCGCGTGTCTCGGTATGGTGCGGCAGTCTTATGGCGATGCCCCCGCGCGGCGCCTATGCCGGAATCGGCGACCCTGCGTTGTCAACACAGGGTCGCGTTACTTGCCGTCATTGATGTCTCTCTATCCCATCGTCCTCACCCGTCGGTACGGTCCGTGAGTGGCCCAGACGAAGAAGAACAAGGGGTTCATCGCGAAGTACTGGGGATACGCGCTGCTCCTCGGCCTAATGGCGGCTTGGTGGCTAGTGGACGACAAAGTCAAAGTCGCGCCCTTCATCATCGCTGGCTCGCTTCTGGCGATCTACTACTTCCTGTTTCGGGTGCCTCGCCCCTGCGGAGCGCAAGGTAGGGATGGTGCATGTAGGAACAACGCCTACGGGCTGATGGCCGGCTGCCAGCTTCAGCAGCACAAGCGGCAGAACTTCTTTCGCCGACTGGGCTCGGAGAAGCTCCGCCGTCTCAATCACGGCTTGTGGACCTCACCCAAAGAGGGTCTAGCTTCCATTGCAGCCCTGGCATCCGCGGTGTCCTGTCTCGCAGCCATCGTTGCCCTGTTCCTCCCCAAGTAGCCGGGGTGCCGCATCTAAGATCTCCGGCGCCGCGCCTCCACGGGCTCAATGCTGGCGTCCCTGCTACCCAGGTCGCCCAGTGGACAGGGCACAGCGCGGAACTCCCCTGCGCATTTACGTCAAGTGCATCGTGGGTCAGGACGAAGCGGCCAAGCGCCGGATCTCTGAAGCGCTCGACCACTGAGGACCCGTAGCCGGAGCCGTGGGAACGCATTGGGAACAACGTGCCGTAGATCCTCGGTGACAACCGGACACAGCCGGACAGCAACGCAAGAGCCCCTGACCGTGAAGCTGCTGGTCAGGGGCTCTTGCGACTGGTTGTGGAGGGCGCGCCCTGCAGGATTCGAACCTGCGACCGTCGGATTAGAAGTCCGGTGCTCTGTCCGGCTGAGCTAAGGGCGCTTGGTTTGGGGTGGTGAACTGGGGGTTCACGGGTCATGGTGGAAGGTAGCATATTCGGTCGGCGGTTGAACAGTATCGGATTTGGAGATGGTTGGGGTGCGGGGTCGAAGATCTGAGGTGCGGGTTGTGCCGTTGTTGGAGCTTGTGGGGTCCTGGGAGATGGCGTTGCGGGCGGCGGGGCGGTCGGAGGGGACGGTGCGGAGTTACCTGGACAGCGTACGGGCGCTGGCTGGGTTTCTGGCGGAGCGGGGGGTGTCGGCGGATGTGGAGGGGGTGGGGGTTGAGGATGTTCGGGGGTTTTTGGAGGTCTGTGCGGTTGAGACCAGTGCGGGGAATGCTCATAAGCATTTTCGGAATCTTCGGGTGTTTTTTAACTGGTTGATAGCTGAGGGGGAGCGTGTTGCGGGGTCGCCGGTGGAGGGGGTTGAGGCGCCTGAGGTGGGGGTGCGGGGGGTTGAGGTGTTGGGGGAGGGGGAGTTGGCTGCGTTGGTGGAGGTGTGTTCGGGGGGGTCTTGGGTGGATCGACGGGATATGGCGATCATTCGGATCTTGATGGACAACGGGATGCGGGTCTCGGGGCTGGCGGGGTTGCGGTACCGGCCGGATGACGAGAGTCAGAATGATGTGCGGTTGGAGGAAGGGGTGTTGCGGATCGATCGGGGGGTGGGGAGGGAGGCGCATCTGGCGCCGGTCGGGGCTCAGGCGGTGGGGGCCATTGATCGGTATCTGCGGGCTCGTGCTCGGCATCCGCATGCGTCGTCTCCCTGGTTGTGGTTGCCGATGCGGGGGGTCACGGCTCGGGGTGGGGAGCGGAGGCTTACGGCTTCGGGGATTCAGCAGATCTTGGAGCGGCGGGGGAGGGAGGCGGGGATCGCGGGGCGGCTGCATCCGCATCGGTTCCGGTACACGGTGGCGGAGGGGCATCTGGCGGCCGGGGGGGATCCGCTTGAGTTGATGAGGATCACGGGGTGGAGGTCTACCGAGATGGTGCGGCGGTTCGTTCAGACTCGGGGTGGGGAGCGGGAGGGGGAACAGGGGCCTGCTTGAGGTCGGATTCGGGGAGCAGGGGCGGAAGTACGTAGGTGGCGGAGTGGTCGACGCTGTGTCGGGGGCGGATTTCGGGGGTTCTTGAGGGGGCGGAGGTGGGCTGTTTCGGGTGAACTCGCACTTCAGGACATGTGATCTTGGTGGGGTGGGGCTATGGTTGGGTGGCATGGGTTTGCGTACGGCCGATGTGGAGATCGGGCTTCCTGGTGGGGATGTGACGGGTGGGGTCGTGCGGGTCGGGGATACCGTGCGGCGGAGGATGGGGCGGTCGGCTGAGGCGGTTCATGCGTTGTTACGGCACCTGGAGGATGTGGGGTTCGAGGGGGCGCCTCGGGTGCTGGGGGTGGATGAGTCGGGGCGGGAGGTGCTTTCTTACTTGCCGGGGGAGGCGGGGGTTTGGCCTCTGCCGGCTTATGTGGTGCGGGATGACGTGTTGGAGGAGCTTGGGGGGTTGGTTCGGCGGTATCACGATGCGGTGGCTTCGTTTCGGGTGCCGGCGGGTGCTGTTTGGGAGGACGGGTCGGGGGATGACGGGGTGCCTGAATTGGTGGGGCATTGCGACATCACTACGGAGAATGTGATTTTTCGGGATGAGCGGCCTTGGGGGTTGATCGACTTCGATATGGCGCGGCCGGTGACGCGGGTGTACGACATCGCCACCACCTTGCGGCACTGGGGGCCTGTCGCTGATCCGATCGATCGGGATCCTCGGCAGCGGGGGCTTGATGTGGGGAGGCGGCTGCGGCTGTTCTGTGATGCCTACGGATTGGAGGCCGGGGAGCGGCGGCGGTTGCTGGAGGTCAGTCGGTTGCGGTTCGGGCGGTCGTACGAGCGGATGCGGGTGCGGGCTGTTCGTGAGGGTGGGGGGTGGGCTCGGATGTGGGACGCGGGGGCGGGGGATCGGATTCGGCGGGCCGCGGCTTGGCTTGATGCCAACTGGGATGAGCTTGCTTTTTGTCTGCGGTAGTACCGTTTGTGCTTGCTTGGTGATCGGTGTTGGGGAGGGGTGTGTTGTGCGGGGGCTGGGGATTTTGCTGGGGGTCGCGGCGGATGGTTTGTTCGGGGATCCGGAGGGGGTGGGGCATCCGGTGGCCGTTTTCGGACGGTTCGCGGGGTGGGTGGAGCGGCGGGTTTATGGGGGGTCTCGGGGACGGGGGGTTGTGCATGTGGTCGTGTGTGTGGGGGCGGCGGGGGGTTTGGGGGTCGTCGCTGAGCGGGTGAGCCGGAGGAGTTCGGTGGGGCGGACTGCTGTCACGGCGCTGGCTACTTGGGCTGTGCTGGGGGGGACCTCTCTCGGACGGGAGGGGGTGTTCATGGCTCGGGCCCTTGAGGGTGGGGATCTGGAGGCGGCTCGGGGGAGGTTGCCGCATCTGTGTGGTCGGGATCCTTCCGGGTTGGGGGAGGGGGAGTTGGTTCGGGCCACGGTGGAGTCGGTGGCGGAGAACACATCGGATGCTGTGGTGGCGCCGTTGTTCTGGGGGGCGGTGGCGGGGGTGCCGGGGTTGCTTGTTTATCGGGCTGTCAACACGTTGGATGCGATGGTGGGGCATCGGTCGGAGCGGTACGAGCATTTTGGGTGGGCGGCGGCTCGGGTGGATGACTTGGCTAATTGGGTGCCGGCGCGGGTTACGGCGGGGTTGGCTTGTCTGCTGGCGCCTGTGGTCGGGGGGTCTCCCCCGGAGGCTTTGGCTGTTTGGATTCGGGATGGGCATCGGCATCCGAGTCCTAACGCGGGGCGGTGTGAGGCGGCGTTCGCGGGGGGGTTGGGGGTTCGGCTTGGGGGGCGGAACGAGTACGGGGGGCGGGTGGAGTATCGGCCTGAGTTGGGGGATGGGGGGCGGCCTGAGGTTTCTGACATCCGGCGAGCTGTGCGGCTTGCGCGGGTTGTGGGGGTGGCGGCGGGGGTGCTGGCCGTGGGGGTGTCCTGGGGGCTGCGGGGACGGCCGACTGTCCGCAGGTGAGGTGGCGGGGGCCGTAGGGCGGCGCCGGGTTCGCCGTGCCACTGCTCGCCGTCGCGGCGCCGGTCGAGATGGTGTCGAGGTGGGAGGACGGAGGGGTGTGGTGCCGGGTATGCGGGGAGCCCGCTACCGGGTCGAGTTTGGAGGGTGACGCGTCGCGTGGTAATCGAGCCGGGTCTGGAGGGTGACGTGTCGCGTGGTTACCGAGCCGGGTCTGGAGGGTGACGTGTCGTGTGGTTACCGAGCCGGGTCTGGGATCACGTTCGGCATGATGCCTCCGGCGTCTGGGGACATGGGGCCGGAGATCACGGTATCCATGTGTAGGGTCGCGTGGTCGCGGAATGTAGGGGTTCAGGTCGGATCCACGGTGCAGGGGGCTACGAGCATGCTGCTGGTCTATGACGGCGATTGTGGTTTTTGCCGGCTGTGCCTGGATTTCGCGCGTAAGTACCTGCCGTTCATGCCGAGGGTGTCGGCGTGGCAGGGGCTCGATCTGGCTCGCCATGGGCTCACCTTGGCTCAGGTCAACGCGTCCGTGCAGCTGCTCGGTCCGGACGGCATGCGTGCTCATGGTGCTCGCGCGGTCGGCATTCTCCTGGCTGTGCAGCCGTCCTTGCCGTGGCGGATCCTCGGAAATGTCGCCCTGACACCGCCGATCAGCTGGGTCGCCGAGGTCGTTTACCGGTTGGTCTCCAGGTATCGTCATCGTCTTCCTGGAGGTACGGGGGCCGGCACCTGTGGCATCGGTGCCAAGTGACACGCTGTACGGCGGCGCCGGCTTCGCCGTAGGTGGTGCGGGCCGCGTCGGCGCCGGGGAGGGGTGCGGAGGTGGTGGTGGGTGTTTCGTTCCGTGGTGCGCGTTGCGATCCGTGGTGGGTGCGTGAATGTGCCGTTCGTGGTGGGGTCGCGATTCGAGGTAATGCGATCAATGGTGTGGATGTCGCCGTTCGTAGTGGATGTGCTGTATGTGCCGTTTGTGGTGGGGTTGCGGTCCGGGTGGGTGTTGTATGGGCGATGAGTGTTACGACTCCCGTGCGGCCGCTGTTCGTGGACTCGGTGGTGCTCGCCGATGTGGCGGAGGGGCACCGGGTGGGTCGGTGTGTCGGTGATGTGGTTAGTCTGCAGCGCTTGGTGTCGGGGATGGGGGTTGTGTCCGCAGCGGTTGGTGTGTCGGTGGGTGTGGTGTCTTGCAGAAGGTGGGGTTGAAGAGGGTGGGTGACTCGCAGGTCGGGGGGTTCGTTGTACTCGGGGACCCTAGGTCCCCACCAGGTCGTCCACGAGCGTGCGGCCCGGTTCCTCGTCAAGGACATCGAGCCGGAGGACTTCCTGCGCATAGAGCTCGACGTCGGCCGCGGCCCAGGGCACGTCGACCGGCGGCAGTATCAGGCACGGTCTTGAGGCATTGGTGATTCGTTGAGAGAGCGCTCTCTGGGGGGTTGCTTTTATTCTTGGCGCATGGAGTTAGCGGAGATTCGCATCTATCCCGTCAAGTCCACCAAGGGGATTTCCTGTCGGTCCGTCCAGGTCCTGCCGTGGGGGCTGGAAGGTGATCGACGGTGGGGTGTGGTGGATCCGATGGGGAAGCTGATCTGGGTCGGTGAGTATCCTCGGCTTCTTTCGGTCTCGGCGGTGGAGACTGCTGAAGGTGGGGTTTGGCTGTCGGCGGAGGGGATGGGGGAGCTCAAGGTTCCTCCGGCTGCCGGGGGGACGATCCGGTTGGGGGTCTCCAACCTTGATCGGGCTGTGCTCGCTCATGACGACGCGCATGAGTGGTTCACGCGGCTGCTTGGAGAACCGGCGCGGCTTGTCTGGTTGGATGATCCCGGACGCCGGGGCAAGGAAGAGGACGGGCTCTGGGATGGGCCGCTGCTGCTGGTTTCCAGGAGCTCGCTTCGGCGCTTGGACGACTGGATCGCGGACGGGGCCATGGAACGGCAGGAGCATGTGCCGGGGCCTCTTGATGTGGCGCGGTTTCGGCCGAATGCCGTCATTGACGGTGCGGAGCCGTTCGCGGAGGACGCCTGGACGTCGGTTCGGATCGGGGAGATCGACTTCGGGGTCTCGGAGTTGTGTGATCGTTGCGCCGTGACCATCTTGGATCCGGGGACTCAGGAGCGTGGCAAGGAGCCGCTGAGAACGTTGGCCAAGCATCGCCGGTGGGACGGGAAGACGTGGTTCGGCATCCGGCTGGTGCCGAGGAACCTTGGTGAGCTGAGGGTCGGTGACGAAGTCCGGCCAGGGTGAACCGTCCGGGGACGCCGGTGTGACCGTTGCGCTGGTTGTCCCAGCCGCGCACGCCGAGCCGTGCACGGAGATCGGCCAGCTCGGGGTGCTGGTCGTGCGGCCCTTCGATGCGGTGGTTGCCGGGTTCGGGAAAGGAAGGGGCCGGTAAGTGTGGGGGATGTGTGATGTCGGTGCGGGGTGGGTGGGGGTCACCATGTCGGCATGACAGTTGTGGTGGAGGCCGAAGGGCTGACGAAGTTCTACGGGGAGCGGCGGGGGCTGGAGGATCTCACGATGGAGATCCGGCCGGGGGAGGTGTTCGGGTATCTCGGGCCCAACGGGGCTGGGAAGACGACGACGATCCGGCTGCTTCTGGATGTGATACGGCCGACGCGCGGTGTGGTGCGAGTATTGGGAATGGATCCCCGGGATGCCGGCGTCAGGGCCAGGATCGGGTATCTGCCGGGGGAGCTGGCGCTCGAAGGCAGGGAGAAGGCGGGGGACTATCTGCGGTTCCTCGCGGGGGTGCGGGGCGGGGTGGGTCGGAACAGGATCGATGAGCTGGCGGAGCGGCTGGAGGCTGATCTGTCGGTACGGATGGGGCAGCTGTCCAAGGGGAACCGGCAGAAGGTCGGGCTGATCCAGGCGTTCATGCACGAACCGGAGTTCCTGATCCTGGATGAGCCGACGAGCGGGCTCGATCCCCTGGTACAGCAGGAGTTCCTCGCCATGGTGCGGGAGGCGAGGACGGCGGGACGTACGGTGCTGATGTCCTCGCACGTGCTGGCCGAGGTGGAGCATGTGTCGGACCGGGTCGGCATCGTGCGCAAGGGGCGACTGGTCGCGGTGGAGGATGTCGCGGCGCTCAGGGAGAAGGCCGTCAGAAGGGTGGAATTCCACTTCGACGCGCCGGTGCCTGAGGAGGCGTTCCGGGATCTGCCGGGGGTGCGGGACCTGAAGGTCGAAGGCGCGAGCGTGCGGTGCACCATCGACGGCCGTCCGGACGCGCTGGTGAAGGCGGCGGCGAGGTTCACCGTCGTTCACATGGTCAGCGCGGAGCCGGACCTGGAGGAGATCTTCCTCACCTACTACAGCGAGGAGGAGCACCATGCCCACGCTCATGCGTAAGACGCTGCGCGACTACCGCCGCGCGCTGATCGGCTGGACCGTCGGGATCTGCCTGTTCGCCGGGGGATACACGTCGTTCTTCCCGCAGATCCGCGACAACCCGGGCCTGTACTCGCAGGCGGCCATGACGAAGTACCCCGACAGCATCCGTAAACTGCTCGGCGGTTTCGAGGACATCACCAGTGGCGCCGGTTTCCTCCAGGCGATCCTCTACCAGTTCTTCGTGCCGTTGCTGTTCATCATGTGCGCGGTCGCCATCGCCAACCGCGCGATCGCCGCGCCGGAGGAGTCCGGCACGCTGGAGCTGACCCTCACTTTGCCGATCACCCGGGGCCGGTTGCTGCTGGAGCGGTACGGGGCGCTGGCGCTGGCGTTGTTCGCCGTGGCGGTGGCGTCGTTCGTGTTCGTCATCCTGGCGGCGAGCGCCGTGGATCTCGGGGTGCCGGTGGGCCGGATCCTCGCGGCACATCTCGGCCTGTTCCTGCTGGTCCTGCTGTTCGGCACGATGACGCTCACCGTGGGGGCGATCACGGGACGCAAGTCCCTGGCCCTGGCTGTGACGGGTGTGTACGCGGTGGCGTCGTACGTCGTGAACGCGCTGGCCAAGGACGTCCCGGTGATGGACTGGCTCGCCTGGCTCTCGCCGTTCCGTTACTACAGTGAGGGGTCCCCGCTGTACGGCGGCGTCCCGGTGGCCGACTACCTCGTGCTGCTCGCCGGCACCGTGGTTCTGGTCGTGACCGCCGTCCTCTCCTTCGACCGGCGTGATGTAGGAGTCTGATGAACGTTCTCGCTCAGGTGAGCGAGGCGACCGGGGTGCCCGCGGATCTGCTCGGCGGGTATCCGGCGGTTCTGGAGGCGGCCGACGCGACCGGCCGCCTGCCTGCCAGGGACGCCATCGACGAGTTACGCGCCAGCGGTGCGTCCGCCGCGGAGCGGGGGGTGCCGATGCGTGCGCTCGTGGACGCCTGCCTGCTCACCGCCGAGCTCACGTTGACCTCGGCCGGCGCGCCGGCGCTCGGGGCCCTGCGCCGTGCGGTCGCCGCGTACGCCGAGGGGTACGAGGGAGCGCAGCACAAAGCCCTGCGTGAGCAGGAGGCGGCGCGGCGGTCGTTCGTCGACGATCTGCTCCAGGGACGCGCGGACCGGCTGGCCGAGCGGGCCGAGCAGTTCGGGTTGCGGCTGGCCGAGCCGTACGTCGTGGCGGTGGCGAGGGACGCCAAGGCCGTGGTGGACGGCGATCCGCTGGTCCGCCGGGTCGAGCAGGCGCTGGTGACGCGGTTCGGGTCGCACAACATCCTGGTGGCGGCCAGGGACGGGTTGCTGGTGTGCGTGGCGCCGGGGGCCCTGACGGCGGCGACGGGGGAGTTCACCCATCACGTACGGTCGGCGCTGGCGGCGGACTGGCGGGTCGGTGTGGGACGGCCGCATCGCGGGCCCGGCGGGGTCGTGACGTCGTACCGTGAGGCGGCGGACGCGATCAGGCTGGGGGACGCGCTGGGGTTGCGGCCGCAGGTGCTGAAGGCCGCCGACCTGCTGGTCTTCCCGGTGTTGCTGCGGGACAGGGAGGCCATCGAGGACCTGGTGGGGACGGTGCTCGATCCGCTGGCGCGGGCCAGGGGCGGTCCGGGGCCGCTGCTCGAGACGTTGGAGGCGGTGTTCGCGTCGCAGGGCAACCAGACGGCGGCGGCGCGCAGGCTCGGCATCAGTCCGCGCGCGGTGACGTACCGGCTGGAGCGGATACGGCGGCTCACGGGGTTCTCGCCGGATGATCCGACGCAGCGGTTCACGCTGGAGACGGCGGTGCTCGGCGCCAGACTGATCGGGTGGCCGCCGGAGACGTCATGACAATTCCGGTTAACCACCTGGTCGACTCATTTGTGGAAAAAGGGATGGATTATCAATTCAGATAGTTCGTTCCTTAATCCGGGGCCGTGACCTAACATACGGGCGTGATCAACCCCCGCCGACTGGCCAGGAAGTCACTGGGAACACTGCTCGGGCTGGCCGGCCTGGCGTGCTGCCTGACGTTGCTGTTCCTCGGCTCGCGTGCCGTGATGAGCGTCGGCGGGAGCTGCGGCTCCGGCGGGCCGTACGTCGTGGCGACGCCGTGTCCCGACGGGATCGCCTGGATCATGCCGGTGTCCATTTTCGGAGGTATCGCGGCGCTCGGGATTTATCTGGCGAGCTCGCTGCCGGTGGGGCCGAGGCTGACGCCGCTGGCGTGGCCCGCGCTGTTCCTCAGCCTCGGGTGGGCCTTCCTGGAGTCGGCGGTGGCCGGGCCGGGGATCGAGTGGGGCTTCATGATCTGCGCGGTCCTGTTCCTGCTCATGGGTGGCGCTCCGCTGGCGTTGCTGTTCAACCGGCAGGCGGCGCGAGCGGTCTTCTGGGGTACGGCGCCGAAGGCCGCGCCGCCGGCGCCGGGGCCCGGTGGGGTGCGCTGGACGACCAGGGTGACCCTCCCCGGTGAGGACACGGCCCCGCAGGACGCGCCGCCGCCGCGGCCGGCCTCGCGGTTCGTGGAGCTGCGACCGCAGGATGTGGCGTCCTCGGGTGGCGGCGACCTGGTGGGTCAGCTCGAACGGCTGTCGGCGCTGCACCGCACGGGACGGCTGGACGACGCCGAGTACGCCGCCGCGAAGGCACGCCTGCTGAACGGCTCGGGAGGTCGTTGATGAGCGAAGAGACCGCTTTGCGTGTGTGGTCGATCGTGCTGCACGTGGTGGCGATCGCCGGAGGGATCTACCTCGGTGTCGTGCTGTTCGGCCTCGCGACGACCTGATCCGTGATCACCACCACGGCCACGCGTCACGGGATCAGCAGCAGCTTGCCTGTGGTGCGGCGGCCCTCCAGGGCCTCGTGGGCCCGTGCCGCGTCGGCCAGCGGGTAGCGCTCGGAGACGTGCACCTTCAGCGCACCGGACTCGACCCAGCCGAGCACGTCGCTCGCGCGCCACAGCAGCTCGTCGCGGGTGAGGGTGTAGTGCGCGAGGGTGGGCCGGGTCAGGTACAGCGAACCACCCTGGTTGAGCCGCTGCGGGTCGATCGGCTCCACCGGGCCGCTCGCCGCGCCGTACAGGGCCAGCATGCCGCGGATCCGCAGTGACGCGAGGCTGCCGTCGAAGGTCGCCGCGCCGACGCCGTCGTACACCACGTGCACACCCTTGCCGTCGGTCAGTTCGCGGACCTTGTCGGCGAAGCCCTCGTAGCGCAGCACGTCGTCGGCGCCGGCCTCGCGAGCCGTCTTCTCCTTCTCCTCGGTGGAGACGGTGCCGATCACCCGGCCGCCGCGCAGCTTCACCATCTGGGTGAGCAGCAGGCCCATACCACCGGCCGCCGCGTGCACGAGCACGTCGTCCCCAGATCTCACCTCGTACAGCGAGTGGGTCAGGTAGTGCGCGGTGAGGCCCTGCAGCAGGACGGCCGCCGCGAGGTCCGCGGCGAGGCCGTCCGGCAGCGGGATGGCCTGGGAGGCGGGGACGACGACCTTCTCCGCGTAGGTGCCGAGGGAGTTGACCCAGCCCACCCGGTCGCCTGCCGCGATGTCGTCGACGCCTTCCCCCACGGCGGAGACGGTGCCGGCGCCTTCCAGACCCAAGGTGAACGGTGTCGGCAGCGGATAGCGACCCTCACGCTGGTAGACGTCGATGAAGTTCACACCGGCCGCCTCGACCTCGACGAGGACCTCGCCGGGACCGGGGGACGGAGCGGGCACCTTCGTGTGCTGGAGTGCGGACCGTCCGCCTGGGGTCGAGACGACGATGGCATGCATGACGCGTGGCTCCTTTGTCGATGGGACGGTCCTCATACGATCATGGCCAACTTCGGCCACCTGCTCGTTGTTCCCCGCACGCGTCCGTTTCCTCCGGTCTCCCCGCGCCGGTTTCCCGAGTTGTCCACAGGGCCTGGTCGCGGCCCTGCCCGGGTCCTCATCCGTCGTGTACAACGTTGGTGAGAAAGGCCCGGAAGGACGGGACGGCACCGGCGCCGTCCCGCGGGCCGGCCACGAGGAGCTGCAGCACGATGACCGCCACCACCATGGCCGCGCGCGGGAAGACCCTCGTCTTTCCCGAGGGGTTCGTCTGGGGGGCCGCCACCGCCGCCTACCAGGTGGAGGGTGCCGTGGACGCGGACGGCCGCGGCCCCTCGATCTGGGATGTCTTCGGCAGGCGGCAGGGTGCCATCCTGCAAGGCCATACCGGCGAGATCGCGTGCGACCACTACAACCGGTACGCCGAGGACGTCGGGCTGATGGATCGCCTCGACCTGATGGCGTACCGCTTCTCGGTGTCATGGCCGCGCGTCATGCCGGCCGGCGCGGGGGCCGTCAACGCGGCGGGGCTCGGCTTCTACGACCGCCTGGTCGACAGGCTGCTCGCCGCCGGCATCACGCCGTACGTCACGCTGTACCACTGGGATCTGCCGCAGGCCCTGGAGGACGCCGGGGGGTGGGCCTCCCGGGACACCGCGTACCGGCTCGCCGACTACGCGCGTGTGGTGTACGAGCGGCTCGGCGACCGGGTCGGCACGTGGATGACGGTCAACGAGCCCTGGGTGTCGGCGTTCATCGGGTACGGCATCGGCGCGCACGCGCCGGGCCGCACCTCCATGGCGGACGCGTTCCGTGCGGCGCACCACCTGCTGCTGGCGCACGGGCTGACCGCGCAGGCGCTGCGCGCCGACGGGGCCGCGACGATCGCGCTGATGCTCAACCTCGCGCCGGTGATGACACCGGGTCAGGTCAACGACCCCGCAGCCGAGCTGTCGCCTGAGGACGCCGAGGCGGTGGAACGGGTCGACGCGCTGCTGAACCGGCAGTTCCTCGACCCCGCGCTGCGCGGTGAGTACCCCGCGCGGCTGCTGCCGATGATCGAGCGCACCGCCGGGCTCGGCCACATCCGCGACGGCGACCTCACCACCATCAAGCAGCCTGTCGACCTGCTCGGCATCAACTACTACACGCCGTGCGTGGTCCGTTACGGCCCCGGTGAGCCGGCCAACGCCGCCTACCCCGGCACCGAGGACATCGAGTTCTGCGGTGCGTACGCGCCGACCACCGCCATGGGGTGGCCCATCGTGCCGACCGGCCTGTCCCGCATGCTGGAGCGCCTGACCCGCGACCACCCGGGTGTGGGGTTGCTCGTCACCGAGAACGGCGCCGCGTTCGACGACGTGGTCACCGAGGGCCGGGTGCGGGACGCCGACCGCGTCGCCTACCTCGACGCGCACCTGCGTGCCGCGTACGACGCGATCCAGGCCGGGGCCGACCTTCGGGGGTACCTCGTGTGGTCGCTGCTGGACAACTTCGAGTGGGCCGAGGGGTACACCAAGAGGTTCGGCATCGTGCACGTCGACTACGCCACCCAGCGGCGGCTGCTCAAGGACAGCGCGCTGTGGTACCGCGACGTGATCCGGCGCAACGGCCTGCACAACGAGCGCGCGCGGCGACCCACGCTGGAGGCCGTGGCGGCGCGGGCCGGGGTGTCGCGCTCGACCGTGTCACGGGTCATCAACGGAGAGGCCACGGTCAGCGACGAGTTCCGCGCCACCGTCATGCAGGCGGTGGACGAGCTCGGGTACGTCCCCAACTCGGCCGCGCGCAGCCTCGTCACCGAACGCACCGACGGTGTCGCGCTGATCGTCCCCGACGCGCCGTGGACCCGTGGCGAGGACCCGGCGTTCTCGGTCGTGGTCCGTTCCGCCGGACACGCGCTGGAGGAGGCCGGCAAGCACGTCACCCTGGTCCTCGCGGGGTCCAGCCGCAGCCGCAGCCGCGCGGAGAGTTACGTGGCCGGCGGTCAGGTCGACGGCGCCGTCCTGCTGCCAGGCCCGGCCGGTGACCCGTTACGCGCCGCGTTGCTGCGCACCGGGGTCCCGGTGGTGGCGCTCGGCCGCTCCGCCTCCCCCGGCGCCATGCCGTACGTCGACGCCGACAACACCGGCGGAGCCGTGGCCGCCGTCCGTCACCTGCTGTCGGCCGGCCGGCGCCGGGTCGCCATGATCGGTGGTCCGCTGGACAGCGTCGCCGCTCAGGACCGGCTCACCGGCTACGAGCAGGTGCTCGCCGAGCAGGACCGCCGGCCCATGATCGCCTTGGGGTCCTTCAGCCGGACCTCAGGCGCCGAGGCCATGCGCCGGCTCCTTGAGGACGACCCCGAGCTGGACGCGGTCTTCGCGGCCAACGACCTGATGGCCATCGGCGCGCTGAGCGTGTTGCACGAGACCGGCCGCCGCGTCCCCGACGACGTCGCAGTGATCGGCTTCGACGACATCGACGCCGCCGCGTTCACCATCCCGCCGCTCACCACCATCCGCACGTCGATGCACGATCAGGCACGGGCCGCGATCCGCCTGCTGCTGCGTCACATCGAAGGCGGCCCGGCGGGCTCCGTCATCCTCCCCACCGACCTGATCATCCGCTCGTCGGCATGAGGCCGGTGTGACGTCAGGGGGTCGAGGTCGCGGCGGGGCCCTGCACGGTGAAGTCGTCGAAGGACGTCTTGAGCGCGGGACCGGCCTTGTCCGGGGGGACTCTGGCGAGCACGCCGACGTCGCCGTTCGGGAGGGGAGACGGGTCGGTGTAGGAGTGCAGTTCCTGGCCGTTGATCCACATGGTCAGGCGGAGGCCCTCCGTGGTGGCGGCGCATTCGGCCTGGAGCAGGGAAGGAGAGGAGAGGTTCTTGACGGCGACAGGAGGAGTCAGGTTGCCCCCGGCTCCCTTGGTGACGCGGCGGATCCTCGCCTGGCCGCGGCCGTCGACCAGGAACTCGTAGCGGCTCAGGTGGTACTCCTGGTCGGCCCGGCAGAACAGGCCGTACTCGCCGTCCGCGCGGGCCCGGCGGGTGCCGGCGGTCACGCTGATGAGGAGCCGGTCGGGGGTCGTCGGGGTGGGGGTCGCGGACGGGTCGGGGGAGGCCGGTTGCTTCGGCAGGTAGGGGATCGGGGCCTTCTCGGCGCGTTCGGGGTGGCCGCCGTCCACGTCGATGGCGTAGTAGCCGTCGGGTGCGTAGCCGTAGGTGCTGTAGTCCACGCCGGTGTACGTCGAGCCACCCCAGCCGGTGCCGCTCTGGTTGAAGTCGTCCCGGTAGAGGTAGGCGAGGTCGGTCGGAGGACCGGACGGCGCGAGCAGGGCCCGCACGCCGAAACCGGCGACCACGGCCAGCACCACCGCGGCGGCGGCGATGCCGATCAGCCGTGTCCGACGGCTTCCGCCGGAGCGGCCACCGGCCAGGGCCGGCCCGCCTCCGTGAGCTGTGGGGCCGGGGTGGAGGGACGCGGTCGCGGCGGGGTTGTGGTGCGCGGCGGTGGGGCCGTACCCGGGGTGGCCTTGTGCCGGGTCGCCGGGGTGCGGCGCGGTGGGGTGACCGGCATACGGGCCGGAGTACGGCGCGGTGGGGGGTGGGCCGGCGCTGTGATGGGTGGTCCCGGTGTGGCCGGTCGATCCGGCGTACCGGGGAGCTGCGGCCTCAGGGGGGCCGGCGTACGGGGGAGGCGTGGTTCCGGGGGGATGCGGAGTGGTGCCGGGGCGGCCGGTGTAGGCCGGGGTGGTGTTTCCGGAGGGGGCCGGGTAGGGAGGTGGGGAGGAGTGTTGCCAGGCTTCGGTCACCGAGTGGTGCGCGTTCTCCGGGGTGGTGCGGCCGATCAGTTGGTCGAGGATCTGCTGGGAGGTGGGGCGGCGGGAGGGGTCCTTGGCGAGGGTGGCGGTGATCAGCGCGTGGAGGGAGGGGTCGAGGCCGGACAGGACGGGGTCGGCGTTGAGGATCTGGTAGACGATGGCGGGGAGGGCCTCGGCGGTGAACGGGGGACGGCCGGTGGCGGCGAAGGCCACAAGGCAGCCCCAGGAGAAGACGTCGCAGGCGGGGGAGACCGGTTCGCCGCGCAGCGTCTCGGGGGCCATGTACCGGGGGGTGCCGACGAGCTGGCCGGTGCCGGTGAGCGCGCTGAGGGTGTCCATGGCGCGGGCGATGCCGAAGTCGATGACCCGGGGGCCGACGGGGGACAGCAGCACGTTGGACGGCTTCAGGTCGCGGTGCACGATGCCGGCGCCGTGGATGGCGGTGAGCGCCGTCGCCACCCCGACGGCCAGCGCGTCCAGGCTGGAGCCGCGCAGGGGCCCGCCGGTGCGCACGGCGTGTTCCAGGTCGGGGCCGTCGACGTACTCGGTGACGACGTACAGCTGGTCGCCGTCGAGGTCGGCGTCGAGGACCGCGGCCGTGCAGAAGCGGCGGACCCGGCGTGCCGCCTCGGCCTCCCGCCGGAACCGGTCACGGAACAGGTCGTGCCGGCTGTACTCCGGGTTGATCACCTTGATGGCGACCCGCTGCCCCGTGTCGTCCAGCCCGAGGTAGACCGTCCCCATACCGCCCCGGCCCAGCCGGCCGATCACCTGGTATCGGCCGATCTGGGAGGGGTCACCCGGACTCAGGTTGTTCACCACGTCGCCTAACCGCTATGTACCCGTTCGCGAGTGCCTACCTTATCGACAGGGACTCCCGCGGCCGGTCATTCGGCGGCGACGACCTCAGGCACCGAGGCCGCGGTGCGGGCCGCGACCAGCACCGGCCGTTCCACGAGCCGCACGTCGACCCGGTCCCCGAGCGCGTACCGCGTGGCGTCGTGTCCCGGCAGGTCGGCGAGGAACTCGGTGTCCCCGGCGCGCAGTCGCAGCCGCACCGACGCGCCGCGGAACGACGACGCCACCACCTCGGCCGCGCCGTCGGGAGCGGGGCCGACCAGCACGGTCTCCGGCCGCACCAGCACGTCCACGTCCGCCGTCCCCGGCAGCGGCCCGTGCACCGGCAGCCGCCGGCCGAGCACCTCGACCTCGGCGCCGGACAGCCGTCCCGGCAGGTGGTTCATGGTGCCGACGAACTCGGCCACGAACGGTGTCGCCGGTGTGTCGTACACCTCGGCCGGCGTGCCGGACTGCTCGAGGCGTCCGTCCTTGAGCACCGCGACGTGGTCGGCGACCGACAGCGCCTCCTCCTGGTCGTGCGTCACGAAGATCGTCGTGATGCCGAGCGACTGCTGCAGCCGCCGGATCTCCTCGCGCAGGGAGACCCGCACCTTGGCGTCCAGCGCCGACAGCGGCTCGTCCAGCAGCAGCACCCGCGGCTCCAGCGCCAGGGCCCGCGCCAGCGCGACCCGCTGCTGCTGGCCGCCGGACATCTGGTGCGGGTACCGGTCGCCGTGCACCGGCAGCCCGACCAGTTCCAGCAGCTCGGCGGCCCGCGCGTGCCGCCTTGCGGTGGGTACCTTACGCACCCGCATGCCGAACGCCACGTTGTCGCGCGCGTTGAGGTTGGGGAACAGGCTGTAGGACTGGAACACCATCCCGGCGTCGCGCCGGTTGGCCGGCACATGCGTGATGTCGTGGCCGTCGACGAGCACGGCCCCCGCGTCGGGGGTCTCGAACCCGGCGACGCACCGCAGCGCCGTCGTCTTGCCGCATCCGGACGGCCCGAGCAGCGCGATCAGCTCACCCGGCGCGACCGTCAGGTCCAGCCCGGCGAGCGCGGTGGTCGCGCCGAACGTCCGGCGCAACCCACGGAACTCCACTCGCGCGCCGTTCACGACCGACTCCTTCTGTTGGTTCCCGCGGTGGACAGGACGAGCAGCAGCAGCCATGTCAGCAGCAGGCTGAAGATGGACACGGCGACCGACATGGCGGCGTCGGACCCGGAGATCGTGACGATCCACACCGAGAACGGCTGGAACCCGAGCAGCCGCGCCACGGTGTACTCGCCGAGCACCAGCGCCAGCGTCAGGAACGACGCGCTCGCGAGCCCGGACGCGAGGTTCGGCACGACGACCCGCAGCAGTACGTGCGGCCATGAGGCGCCGCAGTTGCGTGCCGCCTCCACGAGCGTGCGCACGTCCATGGCGCCGAGCCCGGAGTCCAGGGCCCGGTACACGAACGGCAGCGCCAGCACGACGTACGCGATGACCAGCACCACCGGGAACGCCGGATCCTGGACGGCGATCACGGTCTGGTAGAACGGCGTGGCGGCCAGGTGGTCGGGCCCCCACCGCAGCACGGTGCCGATGCCGGCCACGAACGTGATCGGCGGCACCACCAGCGGCAGGGTGCACAGCACCTCCATGACCGGCCGCAGCCGCGGCGCGGTGAGCCGTACGGCGAGCATCGCCGGCAGCGTCAGGACCAGCACCACCACGATGGTCGCGGCGGCGAGCCCGAGCGACAGCAGCAGACTCGGCACGAAGCCCTCGGCGCCGAAGATCTCCAGGTAGGCGTCGAGCGTGAACCCCCGCACGGGGTCGTTCACGGTGAACACGAACGACGCGAGCAGCGGCACCACGAAGTACAGCCCGGCGAGCGCGAGCACCACGCCGCGCCACCCCCGCACCCGGCGGGGCCGGGCCGTACGGGACGCGGGGGCCTCGACGTCGGGGAGGACGGTGGGGGTCAGCGCAGCCATCGCGCGCTCCTGCGCTGGAGGGGCAGGTAGACGGCCATCACCAGACCGGCCACCACGATCATGTCGAAGCTGAGCGCGAGCGCCACGTTCTCGTGGCCGATCAGCACGTTGCCGGTGAGCGCGTCCGCGATCTGCAGCGTGACCAGCGGCACGACCGTGCCGACCATGGCGGCGGCGGTGGCGTACGCGGCGAAGGCCCCGCCGAACAGCAGCACGACCCCGCCGAGCAGCGCGGGGGTGAGCACCGGGACGCCGACGTACCGCCAGAACTGCCACGCCGACGCGCCGTTGCCGCGCGCCGCCTCCCGCCACTGCGGACGCAGGCCGTCCAGCGCCGGCACCATGACCAGCACCATCAGCGGGATGGAGAAGTACAGGTACACCAGCGCGAGACCCCAGAAGCTGTACAGGCTCCACCCGGCGTCGCCGAGGCCGAGGCCGCGGGTGAGCACGCCGGAGTTGCCGAGGGTCGCGATCCACGCGAACGCCAGCGGAACGCCACCGAAGTTGGCGAGCACCCCGGACGCCGTCAGCACGGCCTCACGCAGCGCGCGGAACCGCGACGTCACGACGGCCTGCGCGAGGAACGTCCCGAGCACGGCGCCGGTGACGGCGACCAGCACGGAGAGCTTGACGCTGCCGAGCAGCGCCGTGAGGTAGGCCCCCTGGAGCGACTCGGTGAGGTTGGCCGTGGTGAACGAGCCCTCGGAGGTGAACGCGCCGCCGAGCAGGGCCGCGGCGGGGACGCCGAAGGCGAGCCCCACGAAGATCAGCAGAGGCAGCGCCGCGGCCCAGCCCGGCGCGCCGAGGCGCCGTCCGCCGGCCCTGCGGGGCAGGCGGACCGGCGCCATGGGGGAGATGTCCGTCATGGACGTCAGCCCGAGACCGCGGCGCCCCAGCCGGTGGCCAGGACCTCCTTGGCCTTGGTGACCTGCGCGTCGGTCGGGAACTGCGGCGTGCCGTCCACGGCGGGGAGCTTGGCGACGAGGGTCGCGTCGGCCGAGCCGTCGGCCTGCATGGCCGGCAGCAGCACGGGACGCGCGTAGCCCTTCAGCCACAGGTTCTGGCCCTCGGGGCTGTACAGGAACTCCTGCCACAGCCGCGCGGCGGCCGGGTGGGGTGCGTCCTTGTTGATGGCCTGCGCGTAGAACTGCGCGTACTTGCCGTCGGAGGGGACGGCGATCTTCCAGTCGACACCCTTGCCGGTGAACTCGTCGGTGTAACCGGCGTTGAGGTAGTCCCAGTCGATGCTGATCGGGGTCTCGCCGCTCTGCACGGTCGCCGGGGTCGACTCGACGGGGTTGAAGTTCCCGGCGTCCTTGAGCTTGCCGAAGAACTCGATGCCGGGCTGGATGTCGTCGAACGAGCCGCCGTTGGCCAGCGACGCGGCGTATACCCCGGCGAACGCGGCACCCGCCTTGGTCGGGTTGCCGTTCAGCGCGACCTGGCCCTTGTACTCGGGCTTGAGCAGGTCGGCGAACGACTGCGGGCAGTTGCCGACCTTCTTGGCGTCGCAGCCGATGGAGACGTAGCCGCCGTAGTCGTTGTACCAGGCGCCGTCCGCGTCCTTCTGGCCCTCGGGGATCTTGTCCCAGGACTGCACCTTGTACGGCGCGAACAGGCCTTCGGCGGCGCCGCTCAGCGCGAACGCGGTGCCGAGGTCGAGGACGTCGGGTGCGCGGTCCTGGCCCTTGCGGGTCTTGACGGCGTTGATCTCGTCCTGGCTGGACCCGTCCGGGTTCTCGCTGTTGACCTTGATGCCGTACTTGGCGGTGAACGCCGAGATGATCTCGCCGTAGTTGGCCCAGTTCGGCGGGAGGGCGATGACGTTGAGCCGGCCTTCCTTCTTCGCGGCCTCGACCAGTTCGTCCAGGCCGCCGAAGTCGGCCGCCGAGGTGGCGGTCTTGCCGGCACCGGCGGCGGTGACGCCGGTGCCCGCGGTCGGTGCGGCGCCACAGGCGGCGCCAAGAGAAGTGGCGACGGTAAGGACGGCCGCCAGGCCGACCATACGCGTACGGGATGAATGCACGTTTAGCTCCCGCTATCGGAGGTACGGGAGGAAGTTACGCGGCCCCGGACAACAAACAGTGGCCAGTCCGCTGCGTTCCGGTGCGGCTGTGTGAACGACCCATGAAGTGATCGCCGTCGCCGGCCGATCACGTACAGAACACTCCCGGCTCGTCTGGATTTGCCGTCCAAGCTCTGGGAACATATGTTCGAAGCAGCACCGCCCGTCTTCCCCCGGGTGCTCCACAGTTCCAAGGACCCAGGGAGAAGAACCGCCTTGAGCAGAATCTACGGCGATCCCATCGAGGTGTGGACGCGGGAGGACGACCCCGTCCGCTTCGTCTGGCGGGACCGGCTGTACGTCGTGCGCCGCGTCCTCGACCACTGGGTGACCTCCCGCGAGTGGTGGAAGATCGCCGACAGCGACCCGGGTGAGCGGCGCTTCTGGCGGGTCGAGGCCAGCCCCGGCGGCCAGGCCGGCACCTACGAGCTGCGGTACGACACCGCGAGCGAAGGCTGGCTGCTGCTGAGAGCGTGGGACTGATGTTCCCCCACCTGCACGTCGCCTCCGCCTATTCCCTGCGGTACGGCACGGCGTTCCCCGCCGCACTGGCGGCCCGCGCCGCCGAGCGCGGCATGGACATGCTCGCGCTGACCGACCGTGACGGCATGTACGGCGTCGTCAAGCACGTCCAGGCGTGCGCCGCCGCCGGTGTCGCCCCCATCGCCGGCGTCGACTTCGCGCTGGACCGTCCCGGTGACGACGCCTGCCGCGTGACCGTGCTCGCCAGGTCCGGCGGGTGGGCCCACCTGTGCCGGCTCACCACCGAGGCCCACCAGGCGGGGGAGCGCGGTGAGCCGTACGTCACCCGCGCCATGATCGCCAGGCACGCCGACGGCCTGGTGGTCCTGCTCGGCCCGAGGTCCGACGCCGGTCACGCGGTCGCCGAGCGCCGCGACCAGCGGGCCCGCGAGCTGCTGGCGGCGTGGCGCGCCGCCGTACCCGACCTGGTGGTGGAGGTCGTCGACCACTACGGGCAGCGAGACGCCGTCGTCGCGCGCCGCATGCTGGCCCTGGCGAAGGCGGCGGGCCTGTCCGCCGTGCTGACCAACGCCGTACGCCATCTGGACCCCGGCGACTACCGGGTGGGGGACGTGCTCGACGCGGCACGCAAACTCGTGCCGCTGCACCCCCGCCACCTGGAGCACTCCGCCGCGCACGCCTACCTCAAGGACGGCCGCGAGATGGCCCTGATGGCGAGACGCGTCTGCGGCGACGGCGCCGCCGAGCTGCTCGCCACCACCCGCCGCGTCGCCGAGCGCTGCGTGCTCGACCCACTGGAGGTCCTCGCGCTCGTCGGCGACCCGCAACGGCTGCACCTGCCTGAAGTGGACGCCGACCCCGTGCCGCTGCTGCGCCGCCGCTGCGAGGAAGGCCTGGCCCACCGCGGCATGGAACGCTCCAGTCAGGCCCGCGACCGCCTCGCCGACGAGCTCGCCGTCATCGAGCGCAAACGGCTGTCGGGGTACTTCATCGTCGTCGCCGGCATCACCGACATGATCCGCGAGATGGGGGTGCGCTGCGCCGTACGCGGCTCGGCGGCCGGCAGCCTCGTCACGCACCTGCTGCGCATCGGCGAGGTCAACCCCCTCGACCACGGCCTGCTCATGGAGCGCTTCCTGTGCGACAGCCGCAGAGGGCTGCCGGACATCGACGTGGACGTGGAGTCCGCGCGGCGCCTCGACTGCTACCGTGCCATCCTCGGCCGGTACGGCGAGAGCCGCGTCGCGTGCGTGTCGATGATGGAGACCTACCGGGCCCGCAGCGCCATCCGTGACGTCGGCGCCGCCATGGGCCTGCCGCCGCACGAGATCGACACCATCGCCAAGGCGTTCCCTCACGTACGGGCCCGCCAGATCCGTACCGCGCTCACCGATCTGCCGGAACTGCGCGGCAGCGGCCTGAACGACCGCGCGCTGTCCACGATGTTCACGCTCGCCGAGAGACTCGACGGCCTGCCACGGCACATCGCGCTGCACCCCTGCGGCGTCCTCGTCGGCAACGCCGGGCTGCGCGACCGCACCCCCGTGGAACGCAGCCTGCTGGAGTTCCCGATGAGCCAGTTCGACAAGGAGGACGTCGAGGAGCTCGGGCTGCTCAAGCTCGACGTGCTCGGCGTGCGCATGCAGTCCGCCATGGCGTACACGCTGAAGGAGATCGAGCGCGTGGACGGCACGCGCGTCGACCTGGAGCAGGACGTGCCGAGGGACGACACCCCCACCTACGACATGATCCGCACCGGCCGCACGCTCGGCTGCTTCCAGATCGAGTCCCCCGGTCAGCGTGAACTGGTCGCCAAGATGGAACCCCGGCAGATCCACGACCTGATCGTGGACATCTCGCTGTTCCGTCCCGGTCCCGTCAACTCCGACATGGTCACCCCGTTCCTGGAGGCGCGGCACGGCTGGCGCGAACCGGCCTACCCCCACCCGCGGCTGCGCGACGCGCTGGCCGAGACCCACGGCGTCGTCGTCTTCCACGAACAGGTGCTGCGGATCATCGACATCATGACCGGCTGCGGCCTGTCGGAGGCCGAGCGTATCCGCCGCAAGCTCGGCGACCCCTCGGCACGGCAGGAGATCATGACGTGGTGGGAGTGCAACGTGCTTCCCGAGTACGACCGCGCCGCCACCGACCACGCCTGGCACATCCTCGACGCCTTCGGCTCCTTCGGCTTCTGCAAGGCCCACGCCGCCGCGTTCGCGCTGCCGACCTACCAGTCGGCCTGGCTGAAACGCCACCACACCGCCGCGTTCTTCGCCGGACTCCTCACCCATGAACCCGGCATGTACCCCAACAGGGTGCTGCTGGACGACGCGCGCCGCTGCGGCGTGACCGTCCTGCCGCTGGACGTCAACCGCTCGGCACGGCACTGGCAGGTGGAACGCCGCACCGGCGCACCCGGCGACGACCTCGACCACATCGGCCAGGGTTACGGACTGCGCGTCCCCTTCTCGTCGGTGAAAGGCGTCAGCGAGGCCGAGATCGACCGCATGGTCGCCGGACAGCCGTACACCTCACTCGCCGATTTCTGGGCCAGGGCCCGGCCCTCCCGTCCGGTCGCCGAACGCGTCGTCGAGGTCGGCGGCCTCGACGACCTGCACGACGTCCACCCCGGCGGCCCCCGCTGGCGTCCCGGCCGGCTGACCCGCCGCGACCTGGTGGCGCACATCGGCACCCTGGAACGCGCTTCGGCGACCGGCACCGTCACGGCCGCGCGGGCCGCCGCCGTGCAGATCCCCATGGCGTTCACCGAACGCATCGAACCCGGCGAGTTCCCCGAGATGACCGAAGCCGAGGCCGTGCAGGCCGAACTGGAGATCCTCGGCATGGACGTCAGCCACCACGTCCTGGACTTCCACACCGAACTCCTCGACGCCATCGGCGTGGTCCGCTCCCGTGAACTGCTCACCATGCGCGCCGGCGCCGAGATCCTGGTGGCAGGCGTCAAGGTCGCCACCCAGACCCCCGCCGTCCGCTCCGGCCGCCGCGTCATCTTCACCACCCTCGACGACTCCACCGGCCCCGTCGACCTCACGTTCTTCGAGAACGTCCAGGGTCACTGCGCCGCCACCGTCTTCGGCTCCTGGCTCCTGGTCGCCAAAGGCGTCGTACGCCGCGCCGGCGGCCGTGCCGTCACCCTGCGGGCCCTCGACTGCTGGAACCTGGTCGACCTGGACGAACTGTGGCGCACCCGGGGCACCGCCGAACTCCGCCGCCTCCTGCTGACCCCCCGTCCCACCACCCCCGGCGTCACCGGCGTCCCCCTCACCTACGCCAACGGCTTCCGCGTCTCCCCGTACGCCGACATCGGCGCACCTCCCGGCATCCGCACCCCTCCGAAGAAGCTGTGGCACTCCAGCCCCGGCAGCTCCGGCCCCACCGCTCCGTAACCACTGGATCACAGCCGGGACGACCGGGGTGTTCGCGTGATTTGCTGATGATTGTGGCGGAGGACGTCGGAACGGTGGTGGCCGGCCGGTACCGGCTGGTGCGATTACTCGGCGAAGGCGGCATGGGCTCCGCCTGGCAGGCGGTGGACGAACGGCTGCGGCGTGATGTCGCCATCAAACAATTGCGGCTGCCCCACGGCATCCGCTCCGAGGCGCGCGGCCAGCTGGTGGCCCGGGTGGAACGCGAGGCCCAGGCGGCGGGACGGCTGCGCCACCCCGGCATCATCACCGTCCACGACCTGCTCACCGACGAGCGGGGCCTGCCATGGATCGTCATGGAACTCGTCGCGGGTGCCTCACTCGACCAGATCGTGGAGGAAGGCGGCCGGCTGTCCCCCGAGTGGACCGCTCGCATCGGCGCACAGGTCGCCTCCGCACTGGCCGCCGCGCACGCCGCCGGCATCGTGCACCGCGACGTCAAACCGGCCAACATCCTCCTGGAAGGCGACCGGGTGGTCCTCACCGACTTCGGCATCGCCTCCCTGGAAGGCGACACCACCCTCACCCCCACCGGCCTCATGATCGGCACTCCGGCGTACATGGCCCCCGAGCAGATCGACGGCGCCGCCGCCACCGCCGCCTCCGACATGTGGGCCTTGGGGGCCACCCTCTACAAGGCGGTCGAAGGCCGTCCCCCGTTCGAGGCCCCCACCCCCGCCGCACTGCTGATGTCCGTCAACCGCGGCAAACCCGCCCCCATGACCCACGCCGGCCCGCTCCACCCCCTGCTGCGGGCTCTGCTGAGCAAGAATCCCGCCTCCCGTCCCACCGCCGCCACCGCCGCCGCGTCCCTGACCGAACTGACCACCCCCGCCGAACCGACCCGCCCCATCCGCCGTGACCGCACCGGCGAGCCGGCCAGGACCCTCCCGCCGGTCCGCCGGCCCGCACAGCCCCTCATGCGCCGTCCCGTCGTCACCCGCCGCCGTGTCCTGCTCGGCCTCGGCGCCGCCGCTGTGCTCACCGCCGTCCCCACGACCTACCTCCTCACCCGCCGCACCGGCCCCGATTGGAGCACCCCCGCACCCTTGGCCGCCGACTTCCCCGGCCACAGCTCCACGATCACCTCTCTGGTGTTCACCTCCGACGGCAAGACCATGATCAGCGCCAGCGCCGACGACGTCGTCCGCTGGTGGAACGTCCTCGACGGCAAGCCGGTCGGCCGTCCGTTCACCACCGGAGCGGGGCCCACACCGAAACTGCTGCTCAGCCCGCAGGGCACCGTGCTGGCCGTCAACGGCGTGATCCCCGCCACGAGCGACACCAGTGAGAAGCACTCGCTGCGGCTGTGGACGCCTGACCGCCGGCTCATCGGCGATCTCACTCTGGAGGACTCAGGGGACTACGCACGGCGCATGGCGTTCAGTGCGGACGGCAAACGGCTGGCCGTCTTCCACAACTACGACTTCCAGCTCCGCGTCTACGACACCGCCACCCGTGAGCGGCTCATCGGATTCCCCCGTAAAGGCAACGACGCCGACGCCTTGGCCTACAGCCCCGACGGCAAACTCCTCGCCAGCGCCAGCAGACTTGGCGACGTGAGCGAACTGCAACTGTGGGACATAAGCTCCGCGACCCCCATCGATCCGCCGGTGAAGCACCCGTCCCTCATCACCGCGCTCGCCTTCGACCCCAAAGGCCGCGTCCTGGTCTCCGGTGACGACGACTCCATCGTCTCCCTCTGGGACCCCGCCACCGTCACCGCCATCACCAAACTCCCCAGACGCCACGCCGCACCCGTCCAGGCGATCGCCTTCACCCCCGACGGCTCCGTGCTCGCCACCGGCGCCACCGGCGTCGTCTGCCTGTGGGACATGACCTCCCGCCGGCTGATCGGCAATCCCCTCCCGCACCCCGGCACCGTCTCGTCCCTGATGTTCCACCCCAACGGCGACCTCCTCGCCACCGGCGGCACCGACGGCAAGATCCGCCTCTGGCAGCCGTGAGCCGGGAACTACTCTCCGGCCGGGTAGGTGTGCCGGGGTAGGGAGCGCAGCACCGGCAGCAGCTTGAGGCGGGGGGCGAGGCCGGAGGGGCGTGCGTTCCACTTGGCGCGGGTGACCTCGCGGACGGTGGCGGCGCACAGTACGGCGGCGAGGACGGCGACGGTGAGTTCGGTGGGGCCGAGGCCGGTCAGGGAGTGGGTGGTGGAGGGGCGGAAGACGGGGAGGTGGGTGACGATGAGGAACAAGGTCACGAGCCAGGAGGCCCACCAGGCGGCGAGCAGGGCCAGCCAGGAGACGCGGCGTGCGTCTCGGATGCCGGTCGCGTCCTCGCGCAGTTTGTACAGCAGCAGTGCGGGGGCGGCGAGGTTGAGTACGGGGACGAACCAGGCGATGGCGATCGTGCCGGGGGTGGCGCCGGCGTGGCGGAGCCAGGAGAAGTACGAGCAGCCGGCGGCCACGGTGGCGGCGAGGGCCAGCAGGACGAGGACGGCGAACCACGTCACCGCGCCGACCAGGGGCTGGGTCTCCGGGACGCGGGGGTCGGTGCCGAGGACCGCGACCTGGCGCGCGAGTTGCCTGCCGCGCACCTCTTCGAAGACGACCAGGCACGTCAAGGTCGCGATCTGAGCGGCGAGCGCGAGATAGACGCCGATCGCCGCCCTCCCCACCGCGTACCGCGCGTAGCGCATGTCGGTCTCCTTTCGGCATGCGCGGGCACAGCCAATCCGCGTGAAGCGGCGCGACGCCTGATGGACTTGTATCCACTCCTGAAGCGGCCTAATCGACCCCGGAGCTCAGAAGATCCCCATGCTCCGCCGTCGGCGGAATCCCCGGTCGTGCGGGGCCTGGACCTGTCCAAACGGCAGAGACGCTTACCTTGGGTAATGAAATGTCAGGTACGTGGTGATTACCATGAGCGGATGCTGATCACGGCACACGTCAACGGCGTCGGCCTGGCCTACTGGATGGAAGGCACCACCGGCCCACCGCTGATCCTCCTGCACGGCCGCACCGCCAACCACACCGACTGGGGCACCTCCATCCCCTACTTCGCCGGCCGCCACCGCGTCTACGCCGTCGACCTGCGCGGCCACGGCGCCAGCGAGCACACCGGCGACTACAGCTTCCCCACCATGGCGCAAGACCTCCGCGCGCTCCTCGACCACCTCAAACTCGACCGCGCCACCGTCATCGGCCACTCACTCGGCGGTGTGGTGGCCTACCACTTCGCCATGACCCACCCCCACCGCCTGGACCGCCTCGTCCTGGAGGACCCCCCACCCCCCTTCCCCATGATCCGTCCCCCGGTGGAGGAGGACGACTCCACCGGCTTCGACTGGCAGATGGTCCACCAGACCGAAGCCCAGTTCACCACTCCGGACCCCACCTGGCCCAAAGCCCTGTCCCAGATCACCACCCCGACCCTGATAATCTCCGGCGGCCAGAGAAGCCACGTCAGAGCCGAACTCCTGGCCCCTCTGATCCCCGGCTCCCACCTCACCACCCTCGACACCGGCCACCTGGTCCATTCGACCGACCCGAATGCCTTCCACACCACCGTGGACGCGTTCCTCGGCGCCTGATGTGAGCGTCGTTCCCTCCGTCGTTCCACGCTTGCGTGACATGGATTCTCCGCGGGGTTTCCGTCAGCCGAGTACCAGGTCGCGGACGGTGCGGAGTGCCGGCTCGTCGTGGGGGCCCATGGCGAGCAGGGTTGTCACCGGGGAGTCTCGCCATAGCCGGAGGCGTTCGCGGATCCTGGCGGGAGGGCCGAGGAGGGAGATGTCGTCCGCGAGGGTGTCGGGGATGGCTTTGAAGGCTTCGTCTTTCTTGCCGGTCAGGTAGAGGTGCTGGATCTTCTCGGCTGCTTCGGCGTAGCCCATTCTGCTGATGATGTCGGCGTGGAAGTTCTTGGATCTGGCTCCCATGCCGCCGATGTACAGGGTCAGCATGAGTTTCACGGTGTCCAGGGCCTCGCGGAGGTCGTTGGTGACCATGACGAGGACCATGGCGGCGATGTCGAAGCCGGGGGAGGCTTTGGCCAGGGAGTCGCCGTACAGGGCCGGGATCTGCTGGGGGATGGTGAAGAGGGGAAGCCAGCCGTCGGTGAGTTCGGCGGCGAGGGCCACGTTCTTGGGGCCTTCCGCGCCTAGGTAGACGGGGATTTCGGGACGCAACGGGTGGGTGATGAGTTTCAGGGGTTTGCCGAGGCCGGTGCCGCCGGGGTACGGAAGGGGGTAGTGGGGGCCGTCGTTGGTGACGGGGGCCTCTCTGCGCCAGACCTTGCGCATGATGTCGATGTATTCGCGGGTGCGGGCCAAGGGGTAGGGGAAAGGCCGGCCGTACCAGCCTTCGACGACCTGGGGGCCGGAGGCGCCGATGCCGAGCAGGAGGCGGCCACCGGTGAGGTGGTCCAGGGTCATGGCGGTCATGGCGGTGGTCACGGGGGAGCGTGCGGAGATCTGCGCGACGCTCGTGCCGAGTTTGATGCGGGTGGTGCGGGCTCCGTACCAGGCCAGAGGGGTGAAGACGTCGGAGCCGTAGGCCTCGGCGGTCCAGACCGAGTCGTAGCCGAGGCGTTCCGCGGCCTGGACGAGGTCGGTGGCGTCGGTGGCGTGGCGTTGCCAGTAGCCGAGGTTGAGGCCGAGTCGCAGGTCGTCGCTCATGTCCGCTCCCTGGGTGCCTTGGTGGCGCTGCGGGTAATTAGAACACGTTCTAGATCGAAGGGGTGAGAGGTGGGGCCGAGGACGGGGGAGATCGGTGGAGTAGGGTCGGGGACCGTACGGTATGTCCCGCGCCGTCCCGGGCTTTGGATGCGTGCTCACGGCGGTGGGTCTCCGCGGGTGGCGGCCGGGACGGGTTCCAGGAAAGGGCTGCGGGATGCGGGTCGCCCTGTTCGTCACATGCGTCAACGACACATTGTTCCCAAACACCGGCAAGGCGGTCGTCTCGCTGCTGCGGCGGCTCGGGGTGGACGTGGACTTTCCGCAGGAGCAGACCTGTTGCGGGCAGATGCACGTCAACACCGGGTACCGCGACGAGGGGGTACGGCTGGCGCGCGGCTTCCTCTCGGTGTTCGGTCGGTACGACGCGGTGGTCTCGCCGTCAGGGTCGTGCGCGTCGATGGTGCGCGAGCAGTACCCGAAGCTGGCGGCCGGCATGGGGGCCACAAGAGCGAAGGCGTTCACGCGGGTGCACAGGGGACGCACGCGGTTCGCTGAGGCGGTGGCCGAGGTGACGCCTAAGGTGTACGACCTGTCGGAGTTCCTGGTGGACGTGCTCGGGGTGACCGATGTGGGGGCCTGTTTTCCGCATCGGGTGACCTATCACCCGACGTGCCACTCGTTGCGCGGATTGCGGGTGGGGGACCGGCCGGTGCGGCTGCTTGAGGCGGTGCGGGGGCTGGAACTGGTGCCGCTGCCGCAGGCGGACGAGTGCTGCGGGTTCGGCGGGACGTTCGCGGTGAAGAACGCGGCGGTGTCGGCGGCGATGTGCGCCGACAAGATCGGTCACGTGATGGACACCGGGGCCGAGGTGCTGTGCGCCGCGGACAACTCGTGCCTGATGCACATCGGGGGAGCGCTGCGGCGGCAGCGGTCCGGGGTGCGGGTCATGCACCTGGCGGAGATACTCGCGAGCACGGAGGACCTGGGGGCACGGCGGTGAGCAGGACGTTCGTCGGGATGCCGGCGTTTCCCCGGGCCGCCGAGGAGGCCGTGCAGGACTCGCAGCTGCGGTTCAACCTGCGTAAGGCCACGCACACCATCCGGGGACGGCGGGCCGCCGTGGTGGACGAGGTGCCGGACTGGGCCGCGATGCGCGCCGCGGGGAAGGTCGTCAAGGACGACGTGCTGCGCAACCTGGAGCGGTACCTGCTGCAGGTCGAGGAGGCCGTCACGCGGGCCGGCGGCCACGTCCACTGGGCCGCGGACGCGGCCGAGGCCAACGCCATCGTGACGCGGCTGGTCGAGGACACCGGGCACCGCGAGGTGGTCAAGGTCAAGTCGATGGCCACGCAGGAGATCGGGCTCAACGAGGCCCTGGCGCAGGCGGGGATCACGGCGTACGAGACGGACCTCGCCGAGCTGATCGTGCAGCTCGGGGACGATCTGCCGTCCCACATCCTGGTGCCTGCCATTCATCGCAACCGGTCGGAGATCAGGGAGATCTTCCAGGAGAACATGGCCCGATGGGGACGGCCGGCGCCGGACGGGCTCACCGACGAGCCCGCGACGCTGGCGGACGCGGCGCGGCTGCATCTGCGGGAACGGTTCCTGTCCACCAAGGTGGGGATCTCCGGGGCCAACTTCGTCATCGCGGAGACCGGCACGCTGGTGGTGCTGGAGTCCGAGGGCAACGGACGGATGTGCCTGACGCTGCCGGAGACGCTGATCAGCGTGGTGGGGATCGAGAAGGTGCTCCCCACCTGGCGTGATCTCGATCTGTTCCTGCGGTTGCTGCCGCGTTCGTCCACCGGGGAGCGGATGAATCCGTACACCTCCACCTGGACGGCCGGAGTCGAGGGACAGGAGTTCCATCTGGTGCTGCTGGACAACGGCCGCACGCGGGTGCTGGCGGACGAGGTGGGACGGCAGGCGTTGCGGTGCATCCGGTGCTCGGCCTGCCTGAACGTCTGCCCGGTGTACGAGCGGGTGGGGGGCCACGCGTACGGGTCGGTGTACCCGGGGCCGATCGGGGCCATCCTCACACCGCAGCTGCGGGGGACGGCGTCGGAGCTGGACGCGTCGCTGCCGTACGCGTCCAGCCTGTGCGGGGCCTGTTACGACGTGTGTCCGGTGGCGATCGACATTCCCGAGGTGCTGGTGCATCTGCGGGCCAGGGGGCCGCATCCTGCCGGGGAACGGGCCGGGATGCGCGCCGCCGGGTGGGTGTTCTCGCGGGCCTCGCGGCTGCGGGGAGTTCAGCGAGTGATGTCCCGGATGCGGCGGTTCGTACCTCGGCGGTGGCTCCCGGGGCCGGGGTCGGCGTGGACGCAGACGCGGGACGTGCCGGCGGTGCCGGCGGAGTCGTTCCGGGAGTGGTGGGAGCGTGAGGGCCGATGAGTTCGTCCAGGGACCGGATCCTCGCGGCCGTCCGGGCCGCGGTCGCCGGGGCTCCTGAGGTCCCCTCTGCCGGGCCGCATGAGTGGGTCCGGCCGTCTGGCGGACTGCTTGAGTTGTTCGTCGAGCGGCTACGGGACTACCGGGCCGTCGTGCACGTGGTGCCGGCCGAGGAGGTTCGCGCCACGGTCGCCGAGGTGCTCGGGGAACGGCGGGTCGTCGTCCCTGAGGGCTTTCCTCCTGACTGGCTGCCTTCGTCGTTCCTGCGCGACGAGCCGCCGTTGAGCGTCGTCGAGCTGGACCGGGTGGACGGGGTCGTCAGCACGTGCGCCGTCGCGGTCGCGGAGACCGGCACGATCGTGCTGGACGGAGGCCCCGGCCAGGGCCGGCGAGCGCTGACCCTGCTCCCCGACTACCACCTGTGCGTGCTCACCGACAACCAGATCGTGCCAAGCCTCTCCGAGGCCGTCGCGGCCCTCGACCCTCACCGGCCGCTGACCTGGATCAGCGGCCCGTCCGCCACCAGCGACATCGAACTCAACCGCGTCGAAGGCGTCCACGGTCCCCGCACCCTGAATGTCATCGTGGCGACCCGCCGTACGACGGCGCCGGATTCGCCGTAACCGGTTCCCGCCGTCGCGGCGCCGGTATCGGTGGCGGTGGGTGAGGTGGCGTCGGGTGGCGTCGGCATTGGCGTCGGCGTTGGCGGCGCTGTGTGGCGGGGGGTTGCTGTGTGGTGGGGGGATTTTCGGTGGCTTGGGGGCTTTGTTCGGCGCCGGTACGGCGAGGGGTGGTTCGAGGAGATCGGCGCCGTGGTACGGCGGCTCACCCGTCACTTTCAGGTGGCAGGGTCTGGGCCGGTGGAAAGTACTTGAATGGGAGTTGAGTGCTTGATAGCGTGTTGAGCGGTCGAACGGGAGGACAGCCCATGAACATGGGTGAGAGCTTCAGTGCGGGTCAGGCGCTCGAAGAGATCGAGCGGATGCGGGGGAAGGTGCGGCGGTCGAGCCGGTGGGTCGGGTGGCTGTACCTGTTCTGGGGGGTCTCGGCGGTCGTCTACTGGAGCCTGATGTTCCTCGGCGGGAGCACGGTGCGGATGGCGGCGGCGATCGCGTGGCTGGTGCTGACAGCCGGGTCGTTCGTCTTCATCCATCGGCAGCGGGTGCACGGGTCCGGGATGGACCGGTTGCAGTACGTGATCACGTTCACCTGGCTCGGGACGATGGTCGGCGCGGCCCTGGCCGGGTCGTACGTGCTGCCGGACGAGCCGACCGGCTGGTGGGTGGTGGCGGCGGTCGCGGTGGCGGGGGCCGCGGCGGTGCCGGTGCTGTACGGGGCCTGGCGGTTGCGGCCGTGGGCGGGGGAGCGGTGACCGGAGCGCATCCGCGGCACGGGCTGGACCCGCTCATCCACACGCCGGTGCGCTTGTCGATCATGGCGGCCCTGGCGGCGGCGGACCGGGTCGAGTTCCGGTTCCTGCGCGACACCATCGAGGTCAGCGACTCCCTGCTGTCCAAGCACATGCTCACGCTCGAAGAGGCCGGCTACGTGAAGGTCGAGAAGGTCTTCATCAGCAAGAAGCCCGGCACCTGGTACTCGCTGTCCCCGGAGGGCCGCGCGGCCTTCCAGGAATATGTCTCCGTCCTAGAGATGATCATGAAGGGATCCCCCCATGCTTGAGGTGAGACGACTCAAGAAGAGATACGGCGACAAGATCGCTCTGGACGACGTCAGCCTGTCCGTCGGCGAGGGCCAGATGTTCGGCTTCGTCGGCGCCAACGGCGCCGGAAAGACCACCACGATGCGCATCATCATGGGTGTCCTGTCCGGCGACGGCGGCGAGGTCGAATGGCGCGGCAAGCCGGTCGGCTTCGAGACCCGCAGACGGTTCGGCTACATGCCTGAGGAGCGAGGCCTGTACGCCAAGATGCGGGTCGCCGAGCAGATCACGTACTTCGGTCAGCTCGGCGGCATGGCCCCCGCGGCGGCCAGGAGCGCCGCGGACGCGCTGATCGAGCGGCTCGGCCTCACCGAGCGCCGCGACGACGACGTCGACAGCCTCTCGCTCGGCAACCAGCAGCGCGTGCAGCTCGCCGTCGCGCTGATCCACGATCCGGAGCTGCTGGTCCTCGACGAGCCGTTCTCCGGCCTCGACCCGATCGCCGTGGACGCGCTGGCCGAGGTGCTCGCCGAGCGCACCGCCAAAGGCGTGCCGGTGGTGTTCTCCAGCCACCAGCTCGACCTGGTGGAACGGCTGTGCGACTCGGTCGGCATCATCAAGGCCGGCACGATGATCGCCGGTGGCACGGTAGGGGACCTGCGCGCACGGGAGTCGCGCAAGCGCCTGCGCATCGTGGTGAGCGGCGCGGACCCCGGCTGGGCCGACCGCCTCCCCGGCACCGTCGTCGCCAAGAGCGCACAGGACGGCGCCGGCCGCGACGAGGTCGTCCTCATGCCGTCCGACGACCAGGAGGCCCTGCGGGTCGCCGCCGGAGCGGGCCGGGTGGAGCACTTCGGATGGCAGGAGCCGTCCCTGGCCGAGATCTTCCGTGAGGTGGTCGCGTGAACACCGTCCTGCTGGTGGCCCGCCGCGAGATCAGCGTGCGGGGCCGCACCAAGGGTTTCCGGTACGGCCTGCTCGTCACCGCCGTGCTGATCGGCGTCCTCGCCTCGCTGCCGAAGATCCTCGGCGGCCCGTCCGAGTACGTCGTGGGCCTTTCCGGCCCGAGCGCCGAGCGCATGGCGGAGGCACTGTCGGCGCAGGTGTCGCAGCGCGACGACACGACCATGCGGTTCGAGCGCTACCCCGACGAGACCGCGGCGCGCGCGGCCGTACAGGACGGCAAGGTCGAGGCGGCCGTCACCGGTGACAAGGTCATCTCCAAGAGCGTGCTCGACGGCGACCTGTCGGTCATGCTGGACACCGCGCACCGCGTGGTCGCCACCGAGGCCGGCCTGGTCAGCGCCGGGCTGGACCCGGCCAAGGTCCAGCAGGCCCAGCAGGTGACCCCGCTGACCCCGGTGATGCTGAACGGCACAGGCGAGGAGGCCGGTGTCCGCCTGGTGTTCGCCATGACCATGGTCGTCATCCTGTTCATGCTGCTGATGCAGATCTGCACCTGGGTCGCCATGGGGGTGGTCGAGGAGAAAGGCAGCCGCATCGTCGAGATCCTGCTGACCGCGGTACGGCCGTGGCAGCTCCTCACCGGCAAGACCCTC
Source organism: Sphaerisporangium rubeum (assembly GCF_014207705.1). NCBI lineage: Bacteria > Bacillati > Actinomycetota > Actinomycetes > Streptosporangiales > Streptosporangiaceae > Sphaerisporangium > Sphaerisporangium rubeum. The sequence continues at coordinate 5,531,167 of NZ_JACHIU010000001.1, read as the reverse complement.
GGCCTCGGTGTGCTCGGCCTCGCGCAGCTGCTGGTCATCGCCGTGGTGGGTCTCGGCGCGGCCCAGGTCACCGGCGCCGTCCCTGACATGCCGGCCGGCATGTACGGCGTGGTGGCGAACGCCGTGCTGTGGTTCCTGCTGGGATACGTCTTCTACGCGGCGATGTTCGCGGCCATCGCGTCCACGGTGTCGCGGCAGGAGGAGCTCAGCGGCGTGCTGACCCCGGCCACCATGCTGCTGATGGCGAGCTACCTGATCGGCTTCTTCGCGGCCCGCACGCCGGAGGCGCCGCTGACCCGTGTGCTGTCGATCGTGCCGCCGTTCTCCGGCATGGTGATGCCGGTCCGCACGGCCGTGATGGCGGTCCCGGTGTGGGAGACGGCGCTCGCCATGGGCCTGATGGTGGTGGCCGCCGCCGCGGTGCTGGCGCTCGGCGGCAAAGTGTACCAGCGCGCGGTGCTGCGCACCGGCGCGCGGGTCCGCCTGCGCGACCTGTTCGGCACGGCCGCGTGACCTCTCCGGCGGGTGCCGCCACGGGCCCGCCGGGTTGCGGAGCACCCCCCATGTGCGGTGAGCTGATATGTCCGCACAGGGGGGATTGCCTTGACCGGTTTCGATGAGCACTTGACGATCACCACGCGACGGCTGGTCCTTCGGCCTTTCGGCCCCAAGGACGCCGACCGCATCCGGGTCATCGTCGAGTCGGGGGTGCAGTTCCTGCCGCCGGGGGCTCCGGGGCACGTCGCGGGGATCTCGCAGTGGCTGGCGTACGGCGTGCACGAGCTGTGGCGGTCCGGCCAGGGCATCCATCTCGCGATGGTCGCGGACGGCACCGTCATCGGGGCGATCAGCCTGTTCCGTACGGTCTGGGGCATCGGCACCACCGAGGTGGGGTACGGCGTCCACCCCGCCTACCGGGGCCGCGGCTTCGCGCCGGAGGCCGTCGCCGCGCTCACCGAGTGGGCCCTCACCAAGGGGGGCCTGCGGCGGGTGGAACTGCGGGCCAACCTCGACAACACCTCGTCGCTGCGGGTCGCGGAGAAGGCCGGCTTCACCCGCGAGGGTGTGCTGCGTGGCGCCGGCTACGAGGACGACGGCCCCCACGACCTGGTCATCTTCGGCCTGCTCTCCGGTGACCTGTCCATGGGGCCGCCGACGATGAACGGCCGCGGCTTCGGCACCGGTGTCCGCATGGAGAGCGAGCGCCTCGTCCTGCGTCCCTTCACCGGCACCGACGCCGCCGACGTGCTCGCCGCCGTCGAGCACGACGCCGAGATCCGCCGCTGGATGCCGTGGGCCGAGGGGTACGACATGCAGCGCTCGTACGACTGGTGCACCCGGTACGCGCACGCCGACTCGGTGAACGGCGTGCAGTTCGCGATCGAGCCGAAGACCGGCGGCCGGCTGGTCGGCTCGGTCGGCGTGCAGCGTGCCGACTGGGAACGCGGCGACGTCGAGATCGGCTACTGGATCTCCCCGTGGGCCCGCCGCCGCGGCTACGCCAGCGAGGCGGCCCGCGCGGTCAGCACCTACCTCATGATGCGCGGCTTCCACCGCGTCACGCTCCTCGCGGCCGTCGGCAACGTCAACAGCCAGGGGGTCGCCAAGAAGGCCGGTTTCACCGAGGAGGGGGTGCTGCGGCGGGCTCTCCCGGTGGGGGACGGGCTGTCGGACGCCGTGCTTTTCAGCCTGCTCAAAGAGGAACACCGCTGGTGACCCTGTGACGTCAGAACACTCCAGGTGAACCAGGGAAACGCCGGCGGATCGTTCGGGCCCATTACTGGGCAAAGGCAGGCCCATGAGCTGGCAGATTCCGATATCCTCGCGACCCGACCCATCGTTTTCGCAGGTCAACGTATCGGAGATCATATGAAGCCGCCGCTTCTGCTCATCGGGCACGGGGCCCACGACGACACCGGCGCGGCAGAGTTCGGCCGGTTCGTCCATCGCCTGCGGTGCCGGCTGGACGGCGTCGCGGCCGATGTCTCCGGCGGTTTCATCGCCAGGGGCCGTCCCACGATGAGCGACTCGGTGGCCTCCTTGGTGGCGCGCGGTCACCACCGGCTGGTCACGATCCCCCTCACGCTGTACGGCACCGGCGACGTCGAGGCGGCGGTGCGGCGGGCCCAGCTCGCGCACCCGACCCTCACCTGCGACCAGGGCCGCTCGCTCGCCGCCTCGCCGCGCGTGCTCGCCCTGATGGGGGAGCGGCTGGCCGACGCGCTCGCCGAGATGCCGCGCCTGGCCGCCGTCGGCGACGACCACGGCGAGGCGCACCGCGAGCCGGTGTCCCCGGCCGAGACCGCCGTCGTGCTGGTGGGCCACGGTTCGGCCGACACCGCCGAGAACGCCGAGGTGCACCGGGTGTCGCGGCTGTTCTGGGAGACCCACGCCGCCGGTCTGCTGACCGTCGAGACGGCGTACGTGTCGGACGCGCCGCCGAGCGTCGCGCAGGGCATCGAGCGGTGCCGCCGCCTCGGCGCGCGGCGCGTCGTCGTGCTGCCGTACCTGCTGTTCGCCGGCGGTGTGCTGGAGCGCATCTGGGCCGAGGCGCTGGCGTACGCCGCGGGCCACACCGATCTCGACGTGCGGTTCGCCGAGGTCATCGGCGACTGCGAGGGCCTCGCCGACGTGATCATCGAGCGGTACGAGGAGACGCTGGCCGCCGAGCCCGCCGGCTCCGAGTGGACCGCGCGCGACGCCGGCCTGCTCGCCGTGGTCCACCGGCTGCCGCGCGAGGAGCCGACACTGGCGGAGGGCCTGGTCTGACGGGGCCGGCCCGGCGTCACGCCACGCGCGCGGGGCCGGGGTACGGCGACCCGGAGGTAGATCGTTAGAGTTCGCCGGGACGACGCCGGGAAGGGGCTGGGCTGCTTCATGGGACTGCTGGAGACGACGCTCGCGAAGATCCACCCCGCCGACCGGAACGCCAGAGCGCTGGCGGTCGCTCACCAGGACCGGCTGACCAAGCCGCGCGGCTCCCTCGGCGCGTTGGAGGACGTCGCGGTACGTCTGGCGGCGGCGGCCGGCACGTGTCCCGCGCCGTTACCGGTTCCCGCCGCGCTCGCCATCTTCGCCGCCGACCACGGTGTGCACGCTCAGGGGGTCACCCCGTGGCCGCAGGAGGTCACCGGCCAGATGGTGGCCAACTTCCTCGCCGGTGGCGCGGTCGCCAACGCCTTCGCCGCGCAGGCCGGCGCGTCGGTCACCGTGGTCGACGTCGGCGTCGCCACCGAGCTGCCACCCGGCCCCGGCCTGGTCGTCCGCAAGGTCGCCTCCGGCACCGCCGACATGACCCTCGGTCCCGCCATGACGCTCGACCAGGCGCGTGCCGCGGTCGAGACAGGCATCACGGTGGCAGGCGACCTGGTGGCGGCCGGTGCGCGGTGCCTGGTCACCGGTGACATGGGGATCGCCAACACCACGGCGTCGGCCGCGCTGATCTGCGCCTTCACCGGCAGCGACCCCGCTCGCGCCACCGGCAGGGGCACCGGAGTGGACGACGCCACCCTCACCCGCAAGATCGAGACCGTGCGCCGCGCGCTGACCGTGAACGGCCTGCCGCCGGACGGCGCCGGCGACCGTCCCGCCGGGGCCGCCGAGGCGCTGCGCCTGCTCGCCGCCGTCGGCGGGCTGGAGCACGCCGCGCTCGCCGGGTTCGTGCTCGGCGGCGCCGCGGCACGGGTCCCCGTCATCCTCGACGGGGTCATCGCCGGTTCGGCCGCGCTGGCCGCCGCCGCGTTCTCCTCCGCCGCGGCCGACCACTGCGTGGCGGGCCACCTGTCGGCCGAGCCCGGTCACGCCATCGCCTTGGCGCACCTCGGGCTGACCCCCCTGGTCGACCTCGGGCTGCGCCTCGGCGAGGGGACCGGCGCGCTGCTCGCCTACCCGCTCGTCGCCGCCGCGGCCCGGGTCATGCACGACGTCGCCACCTTCGACTCGGCCGGCGTCACGGACAAAGAAGCCCAGGCGACCTGACCGGGAGAGTGTCGGCGCATGACCAGAAGGCTTTACCCGGTCGCGGCGATATAGTGACAACTCGCCGTTAAGGATGATTGGACTGCGATGCGCTACGGCCCGATGTTCGGCCCCGACATCACCTTCCTCGGCGTGGAGCGCTGCGATCTCGCGGAGCCCGGGACGTACGCGGACGCGGACGTCGTCATCCTCGGCGCGCCGTTCGACGGCGGCACCAGCAACAGGCCAGGCGCACGGTTCGGTCCCATGGCGCTGCGGCAGGCGTGCTACCTGCCGCACGACGGCTCACGGCCGAGCCTCGCCATGCGCACCGACGGGCTGCGCGACCTGAAGGTGCTGGACGCCGGGGACGTCGAGTGCTACTCCGGCGACATCGAGAAGTCGATCGCCGACATCGAGGAGGCCGTGTACACCGTCGCGGCCTCCGGCGCGATCCCGCTGGTGCTCGGCGGCGACCACACCATCGCGCTGCCGGACGCGCGCGGCGTGGCGCGCCACCACGGGTACGGCCGCGTCTCCATGATCCACTTCGACGCGCACGCCGACACGGGGAACATCGACTTCGGCCACCTGCACGGCCACGGCCAGCCCATGCGCAGGCTCATCGAGTCCGGCGCCATCAGAGGCGACCGGTTCCTGCAGATCGGCCTGCGCGGCTACTGGCCCGGCCCCGAGACGCTGGACTGGATGGCGGGGCAGGACATGCGGTCGTACGAGATGACCGAGATCGTGGAACGCGGCCTCGCCGAGTGCCTGACCGAGGCCTCCGCGCGGGCCCTGGACGGCTGCGACGCCGTCTTCCTGTCGGTGGACATCGACGTGTGCGACCCCGGCCACGCTCCCGGCACCGGCACCCCCGAGCCGGGAGGCCTGAGCGCCAGGGAATTGCTCGACTCGGTGCGGCGCCTGTGCTACGAGCTCCCGGTGGCCGGCATGGAGGTCGTCGAGGTCGCCCCGCCGTACGACCACGCCGACATCACGGCGTTCCTCGGCAACCGCGTGATCCTGGAGGCGCTGTCGGCGATGGCGCGCCGCCGTGCGGTCGCCGCCGGGGGAGAGCCATGGGATCCGCGCCTGCCGCTCCTTTCCGGCAGACTTTCCACGCCTCAGGCGAGCGGGGGCCGGTAGGTTTGCCTCGCATCGCCACAACCCGGGGAAAGGGAACACGATCCTGATGTCGTCGCCCTATCTGCTCGGTCTGCGCCTCAACGGCAAGCGTGCGCTCGTCGTCGGCGGCGGACGCGTCGCGCAGCGCAGGGTGCCCACGCTTCTCGACGCCGGCGCGTCGGTCGTCCTGGTGTCCCCGGACGTCACCCCCGCACTCGACGACCTCATCGCGGCGGGCCGCGTCACCTGGGTGAACCGTCGGTACGAGGTCGGCGACTGCGACGGCGCGTGGCTCGTGCAGGCCTGCACCAGCGACCGCGACGCCAACGCCGCGATCGCCGCCGAGGCCGAGGCCAAGCGCATCTGGTGCGTCCGCGCCGACGACCGCGAGGCGTCCGCGGCGTGGACCCCCGCCAGCGGCCGGGTCGGCGAGATCAGCGTCGCCGTCACCGCCGGTGGCGACCCGCGCCGCGCCGCCGGCATCAGGGACTCCGTCGTCGACGCGCTGCGCGACGGGACCGTGGACGCGCGGCGCAACCGCGCCAAGCCCGTCGGGGTGGCGCTGGTCGGCGGCGGCCCAGGCGACCCCGGCCTCATCACGGTGCGCGGCCGTCAGCTCCTCACGCAGGCCGACGTGGTGGTGGCCGACCGGCTCGCCCCCCGTGCCCTGCTCGACGAGCTGGCCCCCGACGTCGAGCTGATCGACGCCGCCAAGATCCCGTACGGCCGTTACCTCGCGCAGGAACGCATCCACGAGCTCCTCATCGAGCACGCGCGCAAGGGGAAGTTCGTGGTGCGCCTCAAAGGCGGCGACCCGTTCGTGTTCGGCCGCGGCGGTGAGGAGATGCTCGCCTGCGCCAGGGCCGGCATCCCGGTCACCGTGGTCCCCGGTGTCACGAGTGCCGTGGCCGTGCCGGCCGCGGCGGGGGTGCCGGTGACCCATCGCGGGGTGAGCCAGGAGTTCCACGTCATCTCGGTGCACGTGCCGCCGGACGATCCGAGATCAACTGTTGACTGGGCGGGACTGGCGAGATCACCGGGAACCCTGGTACTTCTGATGGCTGTTGAACGTATCGCCGTGATCGCTGACACACTGCAACGAGATGGACGTTCGCCGGAAACCCCCGTGATGGTGGTACAGGACGGTACTCTTCCCACCCAGCGCGCTCTTTACGCCAGCCTCTCCACGGTGGCGGAGCGCGTTGCCGCCGCGGGCACACGGCCTCCGGCGATCGTCATCGTCGGCGACGTCGTCAGGGTCGGCCAGGAGATCCAAATGGTACGAGCGGAGCGGGTTCCGTGAAATCGACTGCGAACAAGGCCGGTCGCGTGGACGAGCACGCGGCACGGCCTGCCGACGCGGCGGTCGAGGGGGTGGACCCCGAGTCGCCGGAGGAGCAGACGATGACGTTCCCGGCCGTCTCCGGCACCGGGCCACCCGAGAGCCAGGAGACCGGCGACCTGTCCGAGGCCGAAAAGAATCCACAGCCCCCGGCCGGTGACACACCCGACGCACAAGAGAGCGCGGAGGCTCCGGCTGGCGACGCACAGCAGAGCGCGGAGGCAGAGGCCGGCGACGTCCCCGAGCAGAGCGAGGACGAGAGTCCGCCTACCGCCGTGCCGGCGCCGTCCGAGGACACCGCCGCGACCGCCGTCGAGGACACCGCCGAGGACACCGCCGAGGACACCGCCGAGGACACCGCCGAGGACACCGCCGAGGACACCGCGTCCACGCGGGAGGACGCCGTGGAGGACGCGGCCGAGCCGCCGGCCGCCGCGGACGACGACGGCACGCCTCCGCAGGCGGACGAGGCCGTGCCGGAGCGCACCCGCGAGGTGCCGCTGCCGCGTCCCGTCTCACGGGCCCTCACCACCGCTCTCGCCGGGCTCAAGAACAGCGTCACCGGCCTGCGGCTCGGGCTGGACGTCCCCGGCGTGGCCGAGGCGCGCAAGGCGCAGGCCGAGATCCTCACCCAGCTCGAGGACTACGTCATCCCGCGCGTGCACATGAGCACCGCACCCGCACTCATCGCCGTCGTCGGCTCCACAGGCGCCGGCAAGTCCACGCTGGTCAACACCCTGGCCGCCGCCAAGGTCAGCCAGACAGGCGTGCGCCGTCCCACCACGGCCACCCCCGTGCTCGTGTGCCACCCCGAGGACCGCGACTGGTACGCCAAGGGGGACGTGCTCGGCGGCATGGTGCGGGTCGACCGTCCCACCGGCGACGCCTCTCTCGACACCCTCGTGCTCACCGAGAGCGAGCGGCTGCCGAACGGCGTGGCGCTGCTCGACACCCCCGACATCGACTCGGTGGTGGAGCGGCACCACGACATCGCCAGGCGCATGCTCGACGCCGCCGACCTGTGGATCTTCGTCACCACCGCCACCCGGTACGCCGACGCGCCGGCCTGGGAGCTGCTGCGCCTCGCCAAGGAGCGCGGCGCACGGCTCGCGATCGTGCTGTCCCGGGTGCCGGAGAAGTCCAGCGAGGTGATCGAGAAGCATTTCGCGCGCATGCTCCAGGAGTACGGCCTCGGCGACGTCGAGCGTTTCGTCATCGAGGAGTCGACGGTCACCGCGGGACGCCTGCCGGACGCCGACGTCGCCGAGCTGCGCATGTGGCTGACCGACCTGTCGGTCGACGACCAGCGCCGCGACCAGGCCGTACAGGCCACACTCGACGGCGTGATGAACAGCTTCCGTGCCCGCGTGCCGGCCCTGGCCCGGCACCTGGAGGCACAGGTCGCCTTCCGCGCCGAGCTGCGCACCGACGTGGACGCCGCGTACATGGGTGCGCTCGCCTGGATCGACCAGGTCACCGGGGACGGCTCGCTGCTGCGCGGCGAGGTGCTGGCCCGCTGGCAGGACTTCGCGGGCTCCGGCGACCTCATGAAGATCGTCCACGTGCGCCGTCCCGGCCGCTTGGCCTCCAAGGCGGGCCAGCAGGCACCGGCACGGCTGCGCGCCTTCAAGACCGCGCTGCGCGCCGGGCTCGAGTCGCTGATCGTCACGGCGGCCCAGCGTGCCGCCGAGGAGGTCGTCAACCGGTGGCGGCAGCGCGACGGCGTCGGTGACCGCCTCGCCGCCACCCCTGGCCTCGGACGGCCGTCGGAAGAGCTGGTGCGCCGCGCGGGACGCATGGTGGGGGCCTGGCAGGAGCACGTCGTGGCGCTCATCCGGTCCGGCGGCATGGCCAAGCGGTCGGTCGCCAAGGTCGTCGCCTTCGACGAGGAGGCGCTCTCGCTGGTGTTCATGGTCGGCCTGCTCGGCTACGGCAACTCCGACGTGGCGGCGACGTCCGGCACGACCACCCTTCCCGAGCGGCTGCTGCGCGGCGTGCTCGGCGCCGAGGCGCTGCGCAGTATCGGCACGAGGGCACGCACCGACCTGCGCGCGCGGGTCAGCGTGCTGTTCGACGAGGAGACGCTGCGGTACGTGCAGGTGCTCGACGAGGTGGGGATCCCCGACGAGGCCGCGGCCAAGCGGCTCTACCAGGCAGCGTACAACCTAGAGGTCGCCCGATGACTGTCAGCGGCGCACGTGCCGGGACGATGGACAAGCGCAACGACCTGGGGTACCGGCTGTCGGCCCTCGCCAGGGTCGCCGAGCTCGGACCCGGCCGGGTCGACCCCAAGTTGCTCGCCGAGGCGGGGCAGTTGCTCCTGCGGGCCGGTGACCGGCTGAAGCTGTCCGGCGACCACACCGTCGTGGCGCTCGCCGGCGGCACCGGCAGCGGCAAGTCCTCGCTTTTCAACCGCATCTCCGGGCTTGAGCTGTCCCCCATCGGGGTGCGGCGGCCGACGACCGCGCGAACCCACGCCTGCGTGTGGGGCCTCGACGGCGCAGGGCCGCTGCTCGACTGGCTGCAGATCCAGTGGCGCCACCGGTTCGCGCGGGCCAGCGCGCTCGACCGCGGCGAGAGCCAGCTGCACGGGCTCATCCTGCTCGACCTTCCCGACCACGACTCGATCCGCGCGATCACCGACCACGAGGCCGACCGGCTGATCAAGATGGCCGACCTCATCGTGTGGGTGCTCGACCCGCAGAAGTACGCCGACGCCGCCACCCACACCCGGTACGTCCGCGAGCTCGCCGGCCACGAGGCGGTCACCGTCTTCGCGCTCAACCAGGCCGACCGGCTGGCCCCCGAGGAACTCGCCGAGTGCGTCGTCGACCTGTCGGACCTGCTCAAGAGCGAAGGCGTGGCCCGGCCGCGCATCGTGCCGACCTCGGCGACCACCGGCCGCGGCGTGAACAGCCTCAAGAGCGTGCTGGCCGAGTCGGTCGCCGCGCGCCGGGGCGCCGTGCAGCGCCTGGAGGCCGACCTCGACCGCCTGATGGTCAAGCTCACCAAGGTCATGCCTCCGGCCGAGGTCATGTCGGTGCCGCCGGCCGTCGACCCGGCCCGCCAGGAGGGACTCACCGACGCGCTGTGCGACGCGGTCGGCGTGTCCGCGGTCGGCGAGGCCATGGAGAACGTCTACGCCGCGCGTTCGGCCGCCTGGGTCGGCTGGCCGTACGGACGGTGGGCCGCGCGCCTGCGTCCCGACCCCGTGAACAGCCTGCGCCTCGGCAGCTTCCGCGACGAGATCAGGGCCGTCACCGCGGCCTCGATCAGCGCACAGCCCGCCGAGGTCGAGAACGCCGTCCAGGCCCTCGCCGACGGGCTCACCCCCGGCATGCCGGACGCCTGGCGCGACGGCGTACGCGACGCCGCGCGAGCCAACCTCGGCCGCCTGCCGCAGGTGCTCACCACCGAGGTCGCGGAGATCGCTCCCCGCCTGGACCGCGTCCCCACGTGGTGGCGCCTGCTCAAGGTCTGGCAGTTCTTCCTCGTGCTGCTCTTCGTGGCCGGTGTCGCGTGGGCCGGCAGCATCCTCTTCTACGGCGTCCTGCGACCCGCCGAGTCCGCTCCCGAACTGCTGAGCGACGTGTCCGTGCTGCCATGGGTCGCCTTGATGATCGCCAGCGTCCTCGGCCTCGGCCTGCTGTCGGCGATAGCCAGCCGCAACTTCGTCGTCCTCGGCGCGGCCAGGGAACGCGAGTCGCTGGAGCGCGAGATGCGCCGCCGCATCGCATCCGTCGGCAAGGAACAGGTCGTCAACCCCGTGGAACAGTCCCTACGCCACTACAACGACTTCTTCACGGCCCTGACGTCGGCACGCCGCTGAGCCGTCCAAGGAACTGTTCGTCCTCCCTGGTGGGGTCGGCGCGGCAACCACTTCAGCGACCTTCTTCACGGCCCTGACGTCGGCACGCCGCTGAGCCGTCGAAAGAACTGTTCGTCCTCCCTGGTGGGGTCGGCGCGGCAACCACTTCAGCGACCTTCTTCACGGCCCTGACGTCGGCACATCGCTGAGCCGTCCAAGGAACTGTTCGTCCTCCCTGGTGGGGTCGGTGCGGCAACCACTTCAGCGACCTTCTTCACGGCCCTGACGTCGGCACATCGCTGAGCCGTCCAAGGAACTGTTCGTCCTCCCTGGTGGGGTCGGTGCGGCAACCACTTCAGCGACTTCTTCACGGTCCTGGCATCGGCGCATCGCTCAGTTGTCCAAGGAACCGTACGTACCCCTGGCGGAGCAGGCGCTGTGCCACTGCAACGGCTTCTCATTCACCGGTGCCGGCCCGCCGCCGGGTTATCCACAGAACGCGGTTCGGTTGACACGCCAGGTGACGATGTGCCGCATGCTGGCCTCCACAGCGACGTTTCACGGAGGCCTGCATGGAAGACACCTACCTCACCGTCAGCGGCAACGTCATCACCGCACCCCGGCGATTCAGCCTGAAGGACGGCACCACCACCGCCTTGTTCCGCCTGGCCGCCACCCCCCGCTATCTCGACCGCCGCACCCAGACCTGGCGCGAGGGCGAGACCGCCTACTACAGCGTCTGGTGTCAGCGAGCCCTCGCCGAGAACGCTCTGGCCTGCCTCCACCCCGGCCACCCTGTGGTGGTCCACGGCCGCCTGCGTATCCGCGGCTACGAGAAGGACGGCGTGCGCCACCTGTCCGCGGACATCGAGGCCACGACCCTCGGCCACGACCTCCGCCGCGGCACGACCGTCTTCACCAGACATCACTCCGCCGCACCACCGGCGGCCTCCGAGCCCTCATCGGCCTCCGCCGGCTCCGGCCCACCTGACGCGCTGCCTGCTGCTCCTGACGGGTCCATTCATCGTGAGCCGCCAGAGGACCCCGAGGAGACCACCTCGCTGCCTCTGGCGGCCTGACCCATGGCGCTATCGCGGCAGTTCCGCGCGCCGCACGTGGCCGGAGACCAAGGTGATGACGACGCCGAAGGCGGCGAACACGCCGCAGCCGACGAACACCGGGGTCGCACCCCACGCTCCGATGGCGGCGCCGACCAGAGGGTAGCTCAGCGGTGCGAGCCCGACCACGGTGAGCATCACGACGGAGGTGACGCGGCCCAGATAGGCAGGGTCCGCCGAGGTCTGGATGAGTGTGTTGCTCACACCGCCATGCACACCGGCCGCCAGGCCGACGACAGTCGCGGCGACCACGGCCAGCGGCAGCGTCGGCACCAGACCGATCATAGCCGCTCCGGTGCAGCACACGAGCATCGTGCCGGACAGCACCCCACCGGCGCGCGGCAACCGGCGTGCCACGGTGAGCAGCGCCGCACCGGCCGTCGCACCGGTACCGAAGCCGCTCACGATCCAGCCGTACCCCGAGGGCCCCCAGCCACGCTCCCCGTTGAGCAACACCAGGCCGACGTTGAGCGTGCCGGTCAGCCCGAGCTCCGTGATGGCACCGACGGCGACCAGCGGCAGGATCAGGCGATGACCGCGGATGTACCGCAAACCGTCGAGCAACTCCTGCCACCCGGTCCGCCTCGCGGCTGCCGTTTCACCCCACCGACCCCTACGTGTCGCGGGTGCTGTCTCGTGTTGCGGACCGGTGCGTGTCGCGGGTGCTGTCTCGTCCTGCCGACCGGTGCGTGTCGCGGGTGCCGTTTCATCGTGCCGACCCGTTGTTGTCGTGGGTACGGCTTCGTCCTGCCGACTGGTGCGTGTCGTGGATGCTGTCTCGTCCTGCCGACCGGTGCGTGTCGCGGGTGCCGTTTCATCGTGCCGACCCGTTGTTGTCGTGGGTACGGCTTCGTCCTGCCGACCGGTGCGTGTCGTGGGTGCTGTCTCGTCCTGCCGACCCGCTGGTGTCATGGGTGCCGTTTCGTCCTGCCGACCCGTCGGTGTCGTGGGTGTCGTCTCCTCATGGTCTGTGAGCGGACGTAGTCGTACGAGAATCAGCAGCGGGAGCGAGAGCGCGAACAGCAGCCCGGCGACGGTGAAGGTCGCCGCGGTGCCTCCGTGCGCCATGGCCAGGCCGCCGATCGGCGGGCCGGCTATCTGGCTGAGGCGCATCGACAGCGTCCGCATGCCGGTGACCCGCGCCAGCTGTCCCGCGCTGGTGATGCGCGGCGGCAGCGCACCGACGGCGGGTACGAAGAGCGCGTCGACGGCGCCGAAGACCAGAGCCACCGCCACCAGGAGCCACGCCGCCGGCGTGGTCAGCGCGATCCCCGCCGCCACCCCCAAGATCAGCACACACCGCACCGCGTCACTGCCGATCACCACCCGCCGCGGCCCGAACCTGTCCGCGACCACTCCACCCCCGAGCATGAGCAGAGCCCGCGGCAGCGCTCCCGCCGCCATGATCAGTCCGACCTCGGCGGCCCCCGCGACCTGCTGTGCCGACCAGCCGAGCGCGACGAAGTAGACACTGTCCCCGACCAGCGAGGCGGTGTAAGCGGCGAGCCACCGCAGCACGTTCCCGTCCCGGTAGGCGGGAACGGCGTCGGCGATGTCCGTGTCCGGCGGAGCGGTGACGGTGACGTTCGTGGCCGGCGGATCGGTGGCACTCACCGGCGGTGAGTCGCCGGCGCGCGAACCCGGCGGTTCAGTGTCACCGATGCGCGCGAAGTGCGTGGTGCTCGCAGTTGCGGAGTCGGTGTCCGTGTGCAGGGAGGAGTGTTCGGTTGCCATGTGCATCTCCAAGAGCCAGGCGGACGAGAGCCGTATCCGGGAGGAGTCCGGACCAGGGTCGTGACCGGATCGAGCGAGCCCTTCATCCGGAGGGCTCGAAGGGGGGCGGATCCAGATGAGAACTCGTCTTGGGATCGAGAACGTGAGCCGGGAGAGGCACAGCGAGAGGGTTGATCCGGAGAGGAGCCGGAAGTGGCGGACGTGGGGATGTGGTCGGGGTCGGGTTCTTGGGGGAGTCGGGAGGGGTCGGAAGTGGTGGAACGGTGGGGATGTGGTCGGGGTCGGGTTCTTGAGGGGGTCGGGTTCTGGGGGGATGGGGAGGGGTCAGATTCGGAAGGGGAAGCCGTAGAGGTGGGTGGCGACGTGTTCGCGGTTTTGGGTGTGGCCGGCGGCTTTGGCGGATTTGCCGTGTTCGCGCCAGCGGCGGGTCACGGCGGCGAGTTCGGCGCTCATCTCGGCGAGTTCGTCGGGGGTCAGTTCCATGAGCCATTCGGAGCTGAAGGCGGCGTCGGTCCAGTCCTTGGCCCAGGCGGCGGTCTGGTCGAGGTAAGTGCGGTACTGGGTCACGCGGGTCTCGAAGACGCCGCGGGCCACGGTGACGGCGGCTGCAGCGCCTTCGGGGGTGGCGCTGAAGTCCGAGTCGCGGAAGGACCAGCCGTCCTCGGAGGCCACCTGCCACCACCGCTCCCTGCCGTCGGAGCCGTGCTCGCCTGCCTCGGCGACGAAACCGTGGTCAGCGAGTTTGCGCAGGTGGTAGCTGACGAGTGACGGGGTCTGGCCGACCTGCTCGGCCAGTTGGGAGGCGGTCGCGGTGCCTGCGGCGTACAGCAGGCGGTAGAGCCTCAGCCGCAGCGGATTGGTGAACGCCTTCAGCCGGGTCAGGTCGGTGATCCGCTCGGGTTCGCGCTCTGGTCCCATACGTCGACCCTAGATGCGAAGGATAATTTTCGCAATTTTATTTTCGGATTTTGAGGATCAGGTGCGCGAGATCGAGGTGCGCGAAGCGGGAGGTGCGTCGTGTCGTGGGGTGCGCTTCTGGCGGTGGCCGGGGTTTCCGGGTCGGACGGGTGGGGACTGTGGGGCAGAGGTGGTGGAGGGGGTTGGGTGGCTGGGTCGGTGTAGTGGTTCTCTTCGCAGGGGGCACAGTCTGCGACTATTGTGTTACTCATCGTGAGGCGTAAAGGTAGAGATCGCGGACAATCCAGGTCGGACACACTGCCTTGGGGGATGTGATGACGGCGCCGAGAGAGAGCTCGATCGACGTGCGGCGCGGGGGAGTGGCGCTGGCGGACCGGTGGCCGCTGCTCAGGCAGCCGGGCACGCTGGTGCTCTATCTCTGCGGCACGGTGGGGCTCGCGGTGGCGGCAGGGGTGTGGCTGGCGCGGGCCACGCCGTTCCGGTGGGAGGACGTGCTGACCTTCCTCGCGCTCATGGGATGCGGGGCGGTCTGCATCGAGGCGACGCGGCGGCTCGGCCTGCCGGCGGGGGTTTCACGCGACCTGCTGTCGGCGTGGTGGCTGCCGGTGGCGTTGCTGCTGCCACCGGTGTACGCGTTACTGGCGCCGCTGCCGCTCCAGTTCCTGCTCCAGGTCCGGGTGAAGCCGACCGTGGTGTACCGCCGGGTCTTCAGCGCGGCGGCCATCGGGCTGGCCGCCGTGGCGGCCTCACTGTGCTTCCACGGCATGGGTCGCGGGCCGGGCCATCTGGGGACGGCCACACTCCTGCTCGCGGTCGCGTGCGCGGTGTTGTTCACGGTGCTGAACACCGCGCTGGTCGCCGCGGCCGCCGTCCTGTCCGACCCTGACACCCGCCTGCGCGACGTCCTGTGGGACCGCGAGCGGGTGCTGCTCGACGTCGTGGAGCTGTGCCTCGGGGTGCTGGTGGCCATCGTCTGCGGCATCAGCCCCTTGCTGCTCGTGCTCACTCTCCCGCCGGTGGTGCTGCTGCAGCGCAGCCTGCTGCACGCGCAGCTCAAGGCCGCCGCGCGCACCGACGCCAAGACCGGCCTGCTGAACGCCACGGCATGGCAGCGCGAGGCCGACACCGAGATCGTCCGGGCCCGCCGCACCGGCGAGACCCTCGCCTTGCTCATCGTCGACATCGACCACTTCAAGCGGGTCAACGACAACCACGGCCACCTCATCGGCGACCAGGTGCTCGCCGGCGTCGCCACGGCCGTCCGCAGCCAGCTCCGCGACTACGACGTCGTCGGCCGGTTCGGTGGCGAGGAGTTCGTGGTGCTGCTGCCGAGGGCCGACGTCGCCGAGGCCCGCCGGGTGGCCGAGCGCCTGCGGGGCCGCGTTGGCCGCATGGCCATCCCGGTCGAGGAGGCCCTGATCACCGTGACCATCTCGGTCGGGGTGGCCATCTTGAGCGTGCACGGCGACGATCTGATCGAGTTGCTCGCCGCCGCCGACCTGGCCCTCTACCGGGCCAAGGAGCTCGGCCGCGACCGCATCTGCCTGCCGGTCGCACCGGTGCCCCCCCAGCGCGGCAGGGAGGACAACTCCCAGGGCGGAATCCCCTAGGCTTAAGGACATGCCCGAGTACATCTACACCATGCAGCGCGTGCGGAAGGCGCACGGCGACAAGGTGGTCCTTGACGACGTCACGCTGCACTTCCTGCCCGGAGCCAAGATCGGTGTGCTGGGCCCCAACGGCACAGGCAAGTCCACCCTGCTGAAGATGATGGCAGGCCTGGAGCAGCCCTCCAACGGCGACGCGCGCCTGATGCCAGGCTTCACCGTCGGCATGCTCCAGCAGGAGCCCCCGCTCAACGAGTCCAAGACCGTCCTCGGCAACGTCCAGGAAGGCGTCGCCGAGACCCTCGCGATGCGCGCGCGCTTCGAGGAGATCGCCGAGCTGATGGCGACCGACTACAGCGACGAGCTGCTCGACGAGATGGGCAAGCTCCAGGAGCAGCTCGACCACCGCAACGCGTGGGATATCGACAGCCAGCTGGAGCAGGCGATGGACGCGCTGCGCTGTCCCCCGCCGGACGCCGAGGTGACCAAGCTGTCAGGTGGCGAGCGGCGCCGGGTGGCGCTGTGCAAGCTCCTGCTCGAACAGCCCGACCTGCTGCTGCTCGACGAGCCCACCAACCACCTGGACGCCGAGAGCGTGCAGTGGCTGGAGCAGCACCTGGAGAAGTACCCCGGCACCGTCCTCGCCGTCACCCACGACCGCTACTTCCTGGACAACGTCGCCACCTGGATCCTCGAGCTCGACCGCGGCCGCTGCTACCCCTACGAGGGCAACTACTCCACCTACCTGGAGGCCAAGGCGGCCCGCCTCAAGGTCGAGGGCCAGAAGGACGCCAAGCGCAAGAAGCGCCTGGAGGACGAGCTCCAGTGGGTGCGCTCCAACGCCAGGGCCCGCCAGACCAAGAGCCGAGCTCGTCTGCAGCGGTACGAAGAGATGGCCGCCGAGGCCGACAAGTACCGCAAGCTGGACTTCGAGGAGATCCAGATCCCGCCGGGCCCGCGCCTCGGCACCACGGTCATCAAGGCCGACGGCCTCACCAAGGGTTTCGCCGATCGCCTGCTGATGGAGAACCTCACGTTCGACCTGCCGCGCAACGGCATCGTCGGCATCATCGGCCCGAACGGCGTCGGCAAGACCACCCTGTTCCGCATGATCATGGGTGAGGAGTCCCCGACCGGGGGCGCCATCACCATCGGCGACACCGTCAAGATCTCCTACGTCGACCAGAGCCGCGCCAGCATCGAGCCCAAGAAGAACGTCTGGGAGGTCGTCTCCGACGGGCTGGACCACATCAAGGTCGGCCACGTCGAGATGCCGTCCCGCGCCTACATCGCGGCGTTCGGCTTCAAGGGCGCCGACCAGCAGAAGCCGTCCGGCATCCTGTCCGGTGGCGAGCGCAACCGGCTCAACCTGGCGCTCACCCTCAAGCAGGGTGGCAACGTGCTGCTGCTCGACGAGCCGACCAACGACCTCGACACCGAGACGTTGTCCAGCCTGGAGAACGCTCTGCTGGAGTTCCCCGGCTGCGCGGTCATCACCTCGCACGACCGGTGGTTCCTCGACCGCACCGCCACCCACATCCTCGCGTGGGAAGGCGGCTCCAACTGGTTCTGGTTCGAGGGCAACTTCGCCGACTACGAGAAGAACAAGGTCGAGCGCCTCGGCCCTGAGGCGGCGCGTCCCCACAGCGTCACTTACCGCAAGCTCACCCGCGACTGACCGCGTCCGTCCGGGTCCGTCCGGGTCTCCCGCGCGGGGGACCCGGACGGGCCAGGGTCAGGCACGAAGCCAGACGGCCGTGTCAGGCGGCAGTGCGTCCGGCGCGTATCCGCCGCTGCTCAGCAGCGGCTCGCGGTGCGGCGGCAGCGGCACGGTGTCCTCGCCGCAGTTGACGGCACAGATCAGGTCGCCTCTGGAGAAGATCAGTGCGTCCTCAGGCGACTCCAGCCAGGTGATCGTGCCTGGCAGCGACGCGCGCAGGGTGCGGCGCAGCGCCAGGACCCGCCGGTAGAACGCCAGGGTCGACACCGGGTCGGCCTCCTGATGTTCGGCGGTGAGCGCGGCCCACGAGGCCGGTTGCGGCAGCCACGGCCGGATGCCTTCGGGGGAGAAGCCGAACGGCTCGGCCGTGCCCGACCACGGCAGTGGCACCCGGCAGCCGTCCCGTCCGGGTAGTTCGCCGCCGGACCGCGCGAAGATCGGATCCTGCCGGGCCTCCGGTGGAAGATCCTTCACCTCCGGCAGGCCCAGTTCCTCACCTTGGTACAGGTACGCCGACCCCGGCAGCGCCATCATGGTCATCATCGCGGCGCGGCCTCGTGCCGGGCCGGCCTCCGGGTCGAGGGACCCCTCGCCGTACCGTGAGATGTGCCGCACCACGTCGTGGTTGGACAGCACCCAGGTGGGTGCCGGCACCGCGGCCAGCGTCTGGTCGATCACGGTGCGGAACGCCGTGGCCGACCACGGCGCCTCCAACCAGGCGAAGTTGAAGCTCTGGTGCAGCTCGTCGGGCCTGACGTAACGCGCGAGGTCCTCGGCGCTGTCGGTCCACACCTCACCCACGGCGGCACGGTCACCGGGGTAGGAGTCCAGCACCTTGCGCCACGCGCGGTACACCTCGTGCACCTCGGGCTGGCTCCAGATGGGGGAGCGGGACCGGAAACCCTCCTCGGCTTCCGGTATGTCCGGCAGGCCGATGTCCTTGTACAGGCCCATCGCGACGTCGATGCGGAACCCGTCCACGCCGCGGTCGAGCCAGAAGCGCAGCACGTCGAGGAACTCCTCGTGCACCTCGGGGTTGCGCCAGTTGAAATCGGGCTGCTCGGGTGCGAACAGGTGCAGGTACCACTGGCCGTCGGGTACCTGGGACCACGCGGGGCCGCTGAACACCGACGTCCAGTTGTTCGGCGGCCGGTCGCCGTCCCTGAAGACGTACCGGTCGCGGGCCGGCGAACCCGGCGGAGCCGCGAGGGCCTCCTGGAACCACCGGTGCGCCGACGAACTGTGGTTCGGCACGATGTCCACCATCACCCGCAGTCCCAGCTCGTGCGCGTCCGACACCATCGCGTCGAAGTCGTCGAGCGTGCCGAACAGCGGGTCGACATCGCGGTAGTCGGCCACGTCGTAGCCGCCGTCGGCCATGGGGGACGGCTGGAACGGCGTCAGCCACACCGCGTCCACGCCGAGCGCGGCGAGATAGGGGAGACGGGAACGGATGCCTCGCAGGTCGCCGACGCCGTCTCCTGAGGCGTCGGCGAAGCTCCTGACGTAGATCTCGTAGACGACGGCGTCACGCCACCAAGGGATAGGGGAATGTGTCACAAGTGGTGGGGTCCCCCTCATCGGCCCACTTATGCGTCGATCACCCTGGTGAACGGACGCGGGGTCGCCTAGGAGTTCACCAGCGACTGCGCGGCGTACTCCAGGTACTTCCACAGCCGGTCACGCTGATCGGCGGCCAGGCCCAAGGAGTCGACGGCGTCGCGCATGTGGCGCAGCCACGCGTCGCGCTCGGCCTCGCCGATGACGAACGGCGCGTGGCGCATGCGCAGCCGGGGGTGACCGCGGGTCTGGCTGTAAGTGCCGGGCCCGCCCCAGTATTGGATCAGGAACAGCCGCAGCCGCTCCTTGGCCCCGGTGAGGTCCGGCTCGGGATACAGCGGGAGGAGCAGGGGATCCTCGGCGACCCCTTCGTAGAAGCGCTCGACGAGGCGCTCGAACGTCTCGGCGCCGCCGACGGCGTCGTAGAACGACTCGGATTCCTGCGGAGTAGCGGACACGCCTCCAAGGGTACCCACGCTCCGGTGGTCCTTCTCAGACGCCGGCCAGCGGGACACCCGCGCGGTCCAGGGCCCGCTTGACCCGCATGCGCAGCTCGCGCGCCACCTCGGCCTGGTGCGCCGGCACCGCCTTGGCGGTGATGCGGAAGATCATCGCCTTGTCGGAGAGCTGCTCGAGGGAGTACACCTGCGGCTCCTCGACCAGGGACACGTCGCGCAGCTGCGGGTCTTCCCACATCTCGGTGGAGATCTGCTGGAGCAGGTCGAGCACGCCGTTCACGTCGGCGTCGTACGCCACCGGCACGTCGAGCAGCGCGCGGGACCAGCCCTGCGACTCGTTGCCGACCCGTGTGATGGTGCCGTTGCGCACGTACCAGACCCGGCCGTCGGCGTCACGCAGCCGGGTGATGCGCAGCGTCACGGCTTCGACCGTGCCGACGGCCGAGCCGGTGTCGACATGGTCACCCACGCCGTACTGGTCCTCCAGCAGCATGAACATGCCGGCGATGAAGTCCTTGACGAGCTCCTGCGCGCCGAAGCCGACGGCGACCCCGAGGATGCCGACGCTGGTCAGCACGGGGGCCAGGTCCAGCCCGAGCCGCGCGAGGACCATCAGCGCGGCGGTGCCGAAGACCACCACCGAGACAAGGCTGCTGAGCACCGTGCCGAGTGTCTCGGCCCGCTGGCGGCGGCGCTCGTTGAGCAGCAGCGCGGTGGGGGACATGTCCTGATCCGCCTGCCGCTGGCGCGCGCGGTCCGGCCGCAGGCCCTCGGCGGCCCGGCGGATCACCCGGTCGATCAGCCGCTGGAGGACGGCCCGCACCAGAAGCGCGACGATGATGATGATCACGAGGCCGACCAGCCAGGCCACCGGCGAAGCCCAGCCGGCCGGAAGCCAGTGGAGCAGCGCCGCACAGATCGGGTCGTCCTTGCCACTACCGGTCTCGCAGCCGCTCAACGCGTTCTCAAGTCCTTTTTCGAGGTTGAGCGGGGACGGTTCGGGTGTCGGCGAAGGGTCCGGGACGAGCGGGGACACGCGGGTGAATCCTCCTTGTGGATCGGACCGGCCGGCGGCTCAGTCGCGGGTCTTGACCTAGAGAAAACGGTACTTGACCAGACTGCGCTCGCCGACCGGCCCGGCCGCCGTCACGGTGCGCCGGGGAAGACGGGAGTACCCGGGCCCGGGGCCGCGGAGGGCGGGCCGGGGAACCCCGGTGACGGCGGACCCGGCGCGGGACACGCACCCGGAAGCGTGTCTCGTGCCGTCTCCGGCCGGGGACGGATCCCCGGCCTCCTCCGGACCCGGATGGAGGTTCGGGCCCGGTGGTTCTCTTCGCCGGGAACCGGCGGGGTGCCCAGCGGCCGTACGCGCGTGTCGCCACGCCGTACGACCGCTCCGCACCGGGCACCCCGCCGGCCCGGATAGCCGCGGTGGACGGCCAGGGGGCGGGACGCGGTTGGAGGCGGGCGGCCTGCCGGTCCCGCGCGCTGCCTAGTCGGACACCGCGGCCAGCACTCTGGCGACCTTGGTCGCGGCTCCCGCGGGATCGTCGGCGCGGTGCATGCGCTCGCCCCAGGACCACCAGTAGTAGACGGGGGAGGCCTGCGGCCGGCAGGTGACGTTCTCCGCGAGGCTCGTGGCCCTCGGGTTGATCACCCGGACGAAGGGCCGGCCTGACTGTGTGCGTACGACCCGGGCGAGAAGTCCCCGTGCGTCGAGTTCGTCCACCAACCGTTCCAGGTGCCGGAAGCCGTCGTCCACATCGAGCCTTCCTTGTGCAGTCATGATTCGGGAGGGTGATTCGCGGGTGCGTGGCCAAATCTGACCGACCCCGCCGACGCGGTCAACGAACGGCCGTCATCCGATGGGTAAGGAGTTATTTCAAGTGGGTTGAAAGAAGGTCCCCGGCGGGGGACGATTCTATGCCAGTGGCTCTAACAGTCCATTCACGCTCAGTCAAATCTGGTCCATCATTCTTAACAGGACGCGGCAAAACCCGGGCTAGTCGCCGTGTCGCCGCAGGTGGGACCGGTCGGAACAAGTGGTCAGGCGTGCCTGGTCACGAAGGAGGGGCCGGTATGTCCGGCAGACAGCACAAGGAAACGGAGTTGGCGCGGCGCACCCGGGCGCGTGGGCTCGCGGTGGGTCGGACCACGGCGCGAATCGCCGAGGAGATTCACGAAGAGTGTGGTCCCCATTTCGGGACAACACGCATTAAATCTCACCGGCTGGCTCATGGTATCGCGCTTGCCGACGTCATCGAGCAGGTCCGTGCGTTGTTCGAACGCGACGGCAAACCGATGCCCGGCATCGGCGAGACGCTCCTCAGCGCGTACGAGAGCGGTCTCAAGAGGCCGGGTCCCGAGTATCTCCACTATTTGTGCTCCGTCTACCGGGTCGAACCGGTCGCCCTCGGCTACGACGGGCCATGCATCTGTGGTCACGGCCACCGCATGCCCGGCGTCGTGCGGGGCGGCCTCCAAGAGGCCAAACCCGACAATTCCCCCGATTCTCGCGAGCTTTGGGTGAAACCACCCGGCGATCCGTCCGCGGACGGGGGTGAGGAGGACGAGAACGTGTTACGCAGGACTTTGCTGGGGGTCATCGCCGGCGCCTCGGTGCCGCTGAACCCCGAAGTGATCAATGCGGCCGAGAACATCAGGCGCCGCATGGACGAGACCCTGGTCTCGACGACCGTTTCGCCGGCGATGCTGGACCACTGGGAGGAGTCGGCGGCGTCCTTCGGCCGCCAGTACATGAACACCCCGCCGATGCGCCAGCTGTGCGACGTGCTGCTGGAGTTCAGCACCGTCCGGCAGGCGATGGAGCGCCACCAGCCCATCGACCTCCAGGAACGCCTGTGCGCGCTCGCCGCGCGCCTGTCCGGCCTCGCCGGCATCATCATGATCGACCTGGGTGACCAGCGCCTGGCCCGGTCGTTCTTCCGCACCTCGCGCAGCGCCGCCGACGAGACCGGCGACCGCGCGCTGCGCGCCTGGGTCACCGCGCGGGAGGCCCTGGTCCCGCTGTTCTACGGCGACCCGCGTGAGGCGCTCACGCTCGCCAAGAAGAGCCGCGACCTGGCCGGCCAGACCCCGTGTGCCGCCAAGGCCATGGCCCCGGTCGTCGAGGCGCGTGCCCTGTCCATGCTCGCCAACGCCGGCGGCAAGAAGGACGTCGTCGACCAGGCCAAGCGCGCACTGGCCCGCGCGCGGGCCGCGTTCGCGCAGATGGCACCCGCGCAGCAGGAGGACACCGTCTTCGGCTACACCGAGCGCCAGCTGTACTTCCACCAGGGAGACGCGCTGGCCAGGCTCGGCCAGACCCTGGAGGCCGACCTGATCCTGGAGCAGGCGCTGGAGAAGTACGACGGCGACCTGCTCGACCAGACCCTGATCCGGTTCGACCGCGCGCACTGCCGCCTGCTGGAGGGGGACGGCGAGGAGGCGCTGCGCATCGGTGAGGACGCCATACGGCGGGTCGGTGACTCCTTCCGCACCGACATCATCATCCGGCGCGCGGTCGACCTGGCCCGCGCCATCCAGCTGCGCTGCGGGGACATCCCCGGCCTGAAGGAGTTCCAGGCCAAGGTCACCGCACCCAAGGAGCCGGAACCGCAGAACCCCATGGGAGCCGAGGTTTGATGACGATGCGGCTCAGGCGGTATCGCTGGTCGGACCTTGACGCCGTCTGGGAACTGCACCGCACATGCCTGGCACAGGTCGGCATCGTCGCCGGGGACGGCGTGTACTACGAGGACGACATGCCGCGCATCATCGAGATCTACCTGGCCGACCGGGGCGAGTTCCTGGTCGGCGAGGTGGACGGCCGGATCATGGCGATGGGTGCGCTGCGGCGGGTCGACGACGAGACCGCCGAGGTGTGCCGGCTGCGGGTCCATCCCGATTTCCAGCGGCGCGGGTTCGCCACCCGCATGCTGGAGGCGCTGGAGGAGGCCGCGGCCCGGCTCGGCTACACCTGGCTGCGGGGCGACACGACCCTGGCGCAGGGGGCGGCGCTCGAGCTGTACCGCAAGTTCGGCTGGCAGGAGGTCCGCCGCGAACAACAGGGTGGACTTATGGTGGTTTACGGTGAGAAGCCGGTGACCACGCGATTCTCGTCGGAGGTCTTGGGGCACCATTGATAATTCGGTTATCAGGCCGTCCATAATGATGCTTGCGAATTATCCGCGATCGGGGTTAATTGGGTCTTTCGGCTCATATGAGCGATCGACCCGAGGAGGCCCGGGATGAAAAAGATCGTTATTCGCAAGCCAGGTATGGCCCGCTTGAGCGGCGCGGCCAGCGCGATTCACAAAGGGTGAGCCCTCACCCTGACCACACGTGGATCCACAGCGGATCGTCCGGTGCGCGGCTGACCCTGGCCGCGGGCCTGGACCTTCCCGCTCCGGTCCTCGTCGTCGACGCGCACCGCCGGCGGCGAGGGCCCTACACGTTCGGTGGAACCCTGCTCCGCGCCATGTTCCCGGCCTGCGCGGAGCAGGCGCCGGAGGTGGTCGCGGCGCACGACATCGAGATCAGGGCGGCGGCGCTGGACCTGCGCGGCCAGGTGGCCGCGCGGCACACTCCGCTGCACGAGATGCTGCCTGAGGACGAGCGCATCCTGGTGCCGGGTGCGCGGCGCACGTCACGCATCGCCAATGGAATAGCCGAATTCGTCCGGGACTGCCGGGTGCCGCTCGGCGCCGTCGTCGTCACCGACATGCATGAGGCCGACGCCACCGACCGTGAACTGCTCGCCGCACTCCTGCGGCGTTTCGACCCACGGCGATTGACGATTGCCGTCTGTTCCCTCGCACCCGCGCCGGATTCATTCAAAGGCCATCGGATATCGGCCATATCGTCCCTCCGGGAGAGCGCGGAGGACCTCGCCGAGCGTTATGTGGCCTCCGACGGCACTTCCGACGACCCGCGCGCCGTCGCGGCGTACCGTGCGCTTCCCGCCGCCGAGCGGGCCCGGCTGCACGACCGGCGTGCCGACGAGCTCGCCGCAGGTGATCCCTCCCACACCCTCGGCGCCATCCCCTACCACCGTGAGCACGGCGCCGACCCGCGCGGCGCCGGAGCGCGGGCCGTGCTCGCGGCGCTCACCCACTGCCTCGCCGAGGGCTTCCTCGACGCCGCCGCCGACCTCGGCAGGCGCGGCCTGCGGCTCGCCGAGCCCGGCACCACCCGCTGGTGGACGTTCGTCCAGTCCGCCGCGACCGCGCTGGCCGGCCTCGGCCAGATGGACGCGGCACGCGACCTGTACGACGCGGCCCGAGGGGCGAGCGTGGACCCCGAGGTGCACTCGGCCGCCGCCTACGGCACCGCCATGCTGGACGCTCGCCACCCGGACCCGGCGCGGCGCGACCTCATGCGGGCCGAACGGTGGGTCAACGCGGCCATCGCGATCTCCAGCCTGCTGCCGGACCCGGTGGTCCGCGCGTTCAAACTGGGCTTCGACCTCAACGGCAAGGCGCTCATCGAGACGCGGCGCGGCAACGACGAGGCGGCGCTCGCGCTGGTGGACGAGGCCGTCCGGCTGGCGGACGGGGATTTGCCGCCGGGACGTCACCCGCTCCACCGCATGGTCCTACGCGCCAACCGGGCCCAGGTGCTCGCGGGCATGGGCCGCCGTACCGAGGCACTGGCCGAGATGGACGCCGCGATCGGCCTCGACCCCGGTCACCCCGACACCTACCTCGACCGAGGCACGCTTCTGTTCCGCATGGGACGGCCGCAGGCCGCGCTCGCCGACTACGAGGCGGCGCTGCGGCTGAGCCCGCCGCTGCCGGAGGCGCACTACAACCGCGCTCAGGTGCTGCTCGACCTGGACGACCTGCCGGGAGCGCGTGCCGACCTGGACCGCGTGCTGGAGCTGGACCCCGGCTGGCTGGACGCCTGGATCAACCGTGCCGGGCTGCTGCTGCGGCTGGGTCTGGCGGACGAGGCACGCGCGGACGTCGAGGCCGGGCTGGCCCTGGCCCCCGGCGACCCCCACCTGTGCTGCGTGCTCGGCCAGCTCGAAGCGGCAGCGGGACGGCAGGAGGCGGCCGAGGCGGCGTTCGCCACGGCGCTGGCGGCCGATCCGGCGCTGGCGCAGGCCTGGGCCAGCCGCGCCGGGCTGCGCTACGACAGCGGCGACCTGGAGGGGGCCGTCGCCGACCTGACCCGCGCCATCGAACTCGGCGCCGGGGCCGAGGCGCACTTCAACCGCGCCATGGCCCTGCGTGCCCTGGGCCGCGCAGGGAAGGCACTCGACGACCTGCGCCGCGCGCAGGCCCTCGACCCCGCCGATCCCGACATCGCCGCGGCCCTCGCCGAGGGCCCGGCGGACACCGCCAGGCGACGTGACGCGGCACTCGGAGAAGGGCCAGGAGAGACCGGCGAGGCGACGTGACGCGGCGCTCAGCGAGTCGCCGGTCCGGCTCCGTGCCGCGGCGTTCAGTCCCCGGCGAGCCGCAGCAACTCCGCGGTGATCTCCACGACGTGCGGCGGCCGGATCGGGTCGGGCAGCGTGGCCAGCTCGGCCGGTGACAGCCACGCGCTGCCGAGGTAGGTCCCGCTCTCCTCGGCGGTGAGCATGGCGGGGTCGGCGCGCGGGACCACGGGGAAACGGGCCAGGTAGAACGGTTCCACCTTGACGTAGTGCACACCGAGCCAGTGGAAGTCGCGCGGCACCGGCACCCAGACGTCCAGCACGGCCCGCCCCGGCAGCCCGGTCTCCTCGGTCAGCTCCCTGCGGGCCGCGGCCAGCGGCGTCTCGCCGGGGTCCATCCCGCCGCCGGGCGGCTCCCAGAACACCTCGCCGCTCACCGTGTCACGCCAGTGCATGAGCAGCACCCGGCCGAGCCCGTCCACGCACATGACCCGCGCCGCGGGCCGGTCATCGGCCAACGTCGTCCGGCGGGTCCGGCCAGGTGTTGGCGTTGACGATCTCCCAGAACTCGTCCGTGCGGCCCTTCGGCCGCCGGCCCCCCTGGCGCTCCAGCTCGGCCGCGATGGCCCGCTGCTCGGGGTAGGCGCCTTTCATGGCCTCCAGCCACTCCACGGGGTCCACACCGGCCGCACCCGCCGCTCTGATCGCCATCTCGGCGTACTGCTCCGGCGTGGCGTTGAGTATCCAGCCGGTGCGCTCCATCAGCTGCTCGTCGGTGAGCTCACCGCGCTGCCAGGCGATGGCCTCGGCCAGGTGCTCGGCGACGAAGACCGCGTTGACGTACCCGGGGAGCATCGCCGCCAGCGCGACGGCGGCCCGTTTCTCACCCGGTGAAAGCGTGTGCCATTTCAGCACGCTCCGGCTCCTTCCCGCTCGCCAGGCGCCACTGTACTGGGCCTTCGCGGCGGGTGCGCCGCCGCCGCGTCCAACCTGTGGAAGAAACGGCGACTATCACACCTCGGAGCGGTAACCTTCCTCAGGGCGAGGTGGAGGGTGAGATGAGCTCCGAATACGTGCTGACGCTGTCCTGCCAGGACCGGCCGGGGGTGGTGGCCGCCGTGTCGGGCCTGCTGGCCGCGCACGGCTGCAACATCACCGAGAGCCAGCAGTTCGGTGACGCCGGTGCGGGCCTGTTCTTCATGCGGGTGCAGTTCACCTCCGACCTCACCGAGGCCGCTCTGCGCGGGCTGTTCGCCGGTCTCGCACCCGAGCTCGCCATGGAGTTCCGCCTGCACGACCTGGCGGTCAGACCCCGGGTGCTGGTCATGGTGAGCAAGCTCGGCCACTGCCTCAACGACCTGCTCTACCGCACGCGCTCCGGCCTGCTCGACATCGAGATCGTCGCGGTGGTGTCCAACCACCCCGACCTGCGGCCGCTCACCCAGTCGTACGGCATCGACTACCACCACCTGCCGATCACCCCCGACACCAAGCAGCGGCAGGAGGCAGAGGTCCTCACCCTGGTCGACCACTACCGCGTCGACCTCGTGGTGCTGGCCCGCTACATGCAGGTGCTGTCGGAGGACCTGTGCGCCAAGCTGGCCGGCCGGGTCATCAACATCCACCACTCGTTCCTGCCGTCGTTCAAAGGCGCGCGGCCCTACCACCAGGCGCACTCGCGCGGGGTGAAACTGATCGGCGCGACGGCCCATTACGTGACGGCCGACCTCGACGAGGGCCCGATCATCGAGCAGGAGGTCGCCAGGGTCGACCACACCCACTCACCCGAGGACCTCGCCGCCATGGGCCGTGACGTGGAACGCCTGGCCCTGGCCCGGGCCGTCCGCTGGCACGCCGAGCAGCGCGTGCTGCTCGACGGCCACAAGACCATCGTCTTCCCGCGCTGACCCCCGCCGGCCTCAGCCGGTGAGACCGGTGTGGCGGGCCAGGAAGGCGAGCTGGTCGGACAGCATCTCGACCGAGCGGCTCACCGCACGTGCGCCGTGGCCGACCTCGCTCTCGTTGCGCAGCAGCACGGGCCGGTCGGGGTCCGTCTGCGCATGCTGCAACGCGGCGCACATCTTCCACGCGTGCAGCGGGTGCACGCGGGTGTCGGACCCGAACACCAGGAACAGCGTGGCCGGGTAGCGCACGTCCTCGCGCACGTGGTGGTAGGGGGAGTAGCCCCACAGCCACTCGAACTCCTCGGGCACCGACGCCGAACCGTACTCGACGTTCCAGGTGGCGCCGAGGCCGAACAGCTCGTACCTGACCATGTCGAGCAGCGGAGCCGCGCAGGCCACCGCGGCGTACAGGTCGGGACGTTGCGTGAGCGCGGCACCCACCAGCAGGCCGCCGTTGGAGCCGCCGGAGATGGCGAGCTGATCGGGTGTGGTGACACCGGTGGCGATCAGGTGCTCGGCCGCGGCGTGCAGATCGTCGAAGACGCGCTGCTTGCCGCCGAGCATGCCGGCCCGGTGCCACTGCTCGCCCTGCTCGCCGCCGCCGCGCAGCTGTGCCACGGCGTACACCCCGCCGGCCTCCACCCACGCCAGGGTGCCGGCGGAGAAGCCGGGGACCATGGACACCCCGAAGCCGCCGTAGCCGTACAGGATGGTGGGCCGCGGGCCGTCCCCCGGACGCGACGTGACGATCATGTGGACCTCGGCGCCGTCCGCCGAGCGGAACACCACCTGCTCGGTGGTCACCTCGGGCACCTCGACCGCGCAGGGTGCCGCCTCCCACAGGGTGGTCTCACCGGTGCGCGCGTCGTAGCGCCTGATGCTGGTCGGGCTGGTCTGGTCGGTGTAGCCGAACCACGCCTCGTGGCCGCCTTCGGGGTGATCAGTGATCGCGCCGATGCTGCCGAGGCCCGGCAGAGGCACCTCGCCGATCCGCTCGCCGGTGGCGAGGTCGTGCACGGTGATCTCGCTGATCGCGTGGCGGGTCCAGCCGGCGAGCATGATCGGACGCTCCAGATCGTCCAGGATCGCGAAGTCCGACAGCACGGCCTCGGCGTCCTCGTCGATCAGCTCGCGCCAGTGCTCGGCGGTGAGCCGGCCGGGCTCGGTCACGCAGACCCGGCCGCGCGGCGCGTCACGGTCGGTGAAGACGTAGACCAGGCCGTCCCTGCCGAACTGCAGCACGGTCTGCGCGTCGACGTCCTGCTGCACGGTGACCAGCTCGGGGGCCTCCAGGGACGAGGTGGACAGATCGGCCACCCACAGGTCGTTGCGCGGCGCGGTGCCACGGGAGGCGGAGACGGTGAGCCAGCGGCCGTCCATGGAGACCGCGACGCCGTAGTAGTTGGTCTTCTCCAGCCCCTCGCCGAAGATCATGACGTCCTGCTCGACGGGGGTGCCGAGACGGTGGAGGTACACCCTGCGGTGGTACTGCTCCTCGCCGGCCGGCACGTCACCCGGCGCGAGCCTGCGGACGTAGTAGAACGCCTCGCCGCCGGGGAGCCACGCCACGGGGGAGTAGCGGCACCGGTCGATGGGGCCGTCCAGCAGCTCGCCGGTCGCCACGTCGATCACGTGGAGCTTGGACTCCTCGTCGCCGCCGACGGAGATCTGGTAGGCGAGCGCGCGGCCTTCCTTGTCGGGCTGCCAGGAGTCCACCGTGGTCAGGCCGGAGGGGTCCATGGCGACCGGGTCGAGCAGGGCACGCTCGGCGCCGCCGGGGTCGGCGGTGTAGAGCACGGCGTGCTCCTGGTCGGGGGTGCGGCGCATGGCGAAGCGCCGCTCACCGCGCCACACCGGCGCGCCGACGGTGCCGGAGCGGACCAGCTCGGTGATGCGGTCACGGAACGCGTCCCGCCGGGGGGTGGCGGCCATGTGTTTGGCGAACAGATCGCTCTGCGCGTCGAGCCATTCCCTGGTGGCGGGATCATCGGGATCCTCGAGCCAGCGGTACGGGTCGGGCACCGGCGTGCCGTGGAGATCGTCCACGATGTCGTCACGGCGGGCGGTCGGGTACGGCTCTCGCGTCATGATGGCGAGCTTATGGCACCTTCGTCATGATGGATGGACCGAACGTGTCCGGCTTCGCCGTGGGCTGATCCGACGGGGAGAAGAGTGATCTTTCCCGGAAAGGTTTGCTTAGCGGGTACAACCGGACATAAACCGAAAGGCGGGGTCTGGAAGACACGACCGTTAATTGGGGTGGCGGGAGAGTCGACCGAAAGGCCACACTTGCTGAGGGCGGTGCCGTGGAACCCATCCACCGGACCGTCCGGCGGAGGTGCTTGTGACGGAATCATCCGGGGCCCAATCCGACGGGCCGCAACCCGGGGTGTGCACCGGCGCACCCCCCTTCCGAACCTGCGCGGCGGGAAGGCCCCGCTGATGCGCCAGGTGCTCCTGCTCAACGCCACATTCGAACCGCTCACCACCTTGAACCTGCACCGCGCCGTGGTGCTGGTGATCATGGAGAAGGCGGACGTCGTCCATCGTGACGGCCGGGGCGCCGTGCTGCGCTCCGCGTCCTGCACGCTGGAGGTCCCCTCGGTGATCCGGCTACGGCGCTACGTCCGAATCCCGTACCGCTCACGCATCCCGCTCACCCGGGCCGCGCTGATGCGGCGGGACGATTACCGATGCGCCTATTGCGGTCAGCGCGCGGAGACCATCGACCACGTGCTCCCCCGCTCACGCGGCGGCCCGCACACCTGGGAGAACTGCGTCGCCTCGTGCATGACCTGCAACCACCGCAAGGCCGACCGCCTCCTCGACGAGATCGGCTGGACCCTGCGCGTGGCCCCTGTCGTCCCGAGAGGCGCACACTGGCGCCTCATCGGCGCGCAGTTCGACGGCGACCCCCAGTGGGCCCCGTACCTGACCGAGACCGCGGCCTGAGCTCTGCCGTCCCCGCGCGCACACTGCGCGCGGGGACGGCAGAGGTGGGACAGCACAGTGAGAGAACCGTCGTCCGTCACGCGCACATGGCGCTCGGCGGAGGAGTGGCAAAGCGCGGCGACAGAATCGTCGTCCTGCGCACGGCGCTCGGCGGAGTGGTGGCGAGAGGCGCGGCGAGAGAGCCGTCGTCCTACGCGTGCGCACGGCGCTCGGCGGAGGGGTGCGAGCAGCGCGGCAAGGGAACTGTCGTCCTCCGGGGGAACACGGCGCGTGGAGGTGGCCGGGTGCCTGCTGACCTGGCCGGACAGGCAGCACGGCGTTACAGGCGGGCAAGGAAACGTCACCATACCGAGGTCGAGTTCCAGATCTGGTGTTCGAAAAATGTCGGTTCCGGCGGGTACTGTAGTGGTATGGCAAACGTCACCACGCCGCTTCTGACGACCGCCGAAATCGCCGCTCTCGCCCTCTCCCTGGCCCACCTCGGCGAGGGGCCGCAGGCCGCCACGGCCCGCCTCGGCCTGCGCCGCGTGTTCGACATGCTCGACCTCGATGACGAGGTGACCGCTTCCACCCTCGACACCCTGACCACCCCACTGCCCCCCGACGTGGCCCGGCGCGCACGCACCATCGCGGGTGCCGTCACCGGCCGCCAGGTGATCCGCCTGCACTACCGCGACGCCGGCGGCCGCGTCAGCTCCCGCGACGTCGAGCCCGTCACCTGCCTCGTCCACCGCACTCACTGGTACCTCGTCGGCTGGTGCCGCACCGCTCTCGGTGTGCGTGCCTTCCGCTTCGACCGCATCGTCGCCGTGGAACCCACCCTGGTCCCCGCACGCCCCCACCGAGCCGAGCGCTACCTGCCGTTCCAGCGGCGCGCCATGACCGCCGCCTGAAGACCCCGGCGCACACCGGAAAGCCCCGGGGCCGGCCTCCGGCCCCGGGGCCCCTACACCTTCGCGGCCCGCGGCCCCGGAGCCCTGCGGGTCGTGACCCGCGCGGTCAGGCGCCTGGTCCGGCGAGGTCGTGACCCGCAGGTCAGATGCCTGGGTCCGGCGAGGTCGTGACCCGCGGGGGTAAGTGCCGGGTCCGGTGCCTGGGAACGGCGAGGTGTTACGGCGTCGTCAGCCGCAGCAGCCGCCACCGCAGCAGCCGCCCCCACCGGACGGCCGCGGCGCCGCCGCGCCGCCAGTGACGGCGACGGTGGAAAGAAGCTTCACCGTGTCGTCGTGCCCTTCCGGACACGCCACGGCATCTCCGGAGGCGGACATGGGCCGGGACACCTCGAACGTCGACCCGCACGCACGGCAACGATAGTCATAACGCGGCATGCCTCAAGAGTACGACGTCCCACCGCACCTTCCCGCCTCGATCCGGCGGAGCCGCCGGCTCTCCGCGTCGATCCGGCGGAGCCGTCGTGCTCTGCCACGTCGACCGTGCGAGCCGTCGTGCCGTCCCGCCTGGACCCGGCGGCGCCGCCGATGCTCGGCGGGCCCGCCGGGGTGGTGGGAGGCGCCGCGTGGCCGTGTCAGCGGGCCAGTTGGCTGAGGTCGCGGGAGGCGCCGGTGGAGGCGCTGGTGGTGAGAGCGGCGTAGGCCTGCAGCGCGGCGCTCACGGGGCGTTCGCGGTTCTCGGGGCGGTAGCGGCCGAGGGCGGCGAGCAGGGTATCGCGGCGGGAGGCCAGCTCGGTGTCGGGGACGCGCAGCTCGATGGTGCGCGACGGGATGTCGATGTCGATGCGGTCGCCGTTCTGGACCAGGGCGATGATGCCACCCTCGGCGGCCTCGGGGGAGGCGTGGCCGATGGACAGGCCCGAGGTGCCACCGGAGAAACGGCCGTCGGTGACCAGCGCGCACGCCTTGCCGAGGCCCTTGCCCTTGAGGAAGCTCGTCGGGTAGAGCATCTCCTGCATGCCGGGGCCGCCCTTGGGGCCCTCGTAGCGGATGACCACGACGTCGCCTGCGGTGACCTTGCCGCCGAGGATGCCTTCGACGGCGTCCTCCTGCGACTCGAACACCACGGCGGGGCCGCTGAAGCGCAGGATCGACTCGTCGACACCGGCGGTCTTCACGATGCAGCCGTCGGGGGCGATGTTGCCGTAAAGCACGGCGAGGCCGCCGTCACGGCTGTAGGCGTGGTCGAGGTCGCGCACGCAGCCCTCGGCGCGGTCGAGGTCCAACGACTCCCACTGCGCGCTCTGGGAGTAGGCCTTCACAGTGCGCGCGTTGCCGGGGGCGGCGTGCCACAGCGTGAGGGCCTCGTCGGTGACCGCGGGGGACTTGGGGTCCCAGGCGT
Organism: Sphaerisporangium rubeum; assembly: GCF_014207705.1. NCBI lineage: Bacteria > Bacillati > Actinomycetota > Actinomycetes > Streptosporangiales > Streptosporangiaceae > Sphaerisporangium > Sphaerisporangium rubeum. The sequence continues at coordinate 5,498,287 of NZ_JACHIU010000001.1, read as the reverse complement.
CGAGGAACTCGGTCAGGGAACCGGCGTGGATGCTGTGGGTGTCGCGGTGCAGCAGCCCGGCGCGGTCCAGTTCGCCGAGGATCGCGGGGATGCCGCCGGCCCGGTGGACGTCCTCGACGTGGTACTTGGCCGTGGCGGGGGCGACCTTGCACAGGCACGGCACCCGCAGCGACAGCTCGTTGATCTCCTTGAGCCCGAAGTCGACGCCGCCTTCGCGGGCCGCCGCCAGCAGGTGCAGGATCGTGTTGGTCGACCCCCCCATCGCGACGTCCAGCGCCATGGCGTTCTCGAACGCGTCACGGGTGGCGATGGCCCGCGGCAGCACCGACGCGTCGTCCTGGTCGTAGTAGCGGGTGGTCAGCTCGACGATCTGCCGTCCGGCCTTCTCGTACAGCGCCTTGCGCGCGGTGTGCGTGGCGAGGGTGGTGCCGTTGCCGGGCAGGGCCAGGCCGATCGCCTCGGTGAGGCAGTTCATGGAGTTGGCGGTGAACATGCCGCTGCACGAGCCGCAGGTGGGGCAGGCGTTCTCCTCCATCTCCAGCAGCTCGGCGTCCGACACGCTGTCGTCGGCGGCGGCGATCATGGGGTCGATGAGGTCGAGCTTGCGGCCCGCGGGGGCCTTGCCGGCCTCCATGGGACCGCCGGACACGAAGACCGTCGGGATGTTGAGCCGCAGCGCCGCGAGCAGCATGCCTGGCGTGATCTTGTCGCAGTTGGAGACGCAGACCAGCGCGTCGGCGCAGTGCGCGTTGACCATGTACTCGACCGCGTCGGCGATCAGCTCGCGGGACGGCAGGGAGTAGAGCATGCCGCCGTGGCCCATGGCGATGCCGTCGTCGACCGCGATGGTGTTGAACTCGCGCGGGATCCCCCCGGCCTCGCGGACGGCGCCGGCGACCACGTCGGCCACCTCGCGCAGGTGCACGTGACCCGGCACGAACTGGGTGAAGCTGTTGGCCACCGCGACGATCGGCTTGCCGAAGTCGGACCCGGCCACCCCCGTGGCGCGGAGCAGGGCCCTCGCTCCCGCCATGTTCCTGCCGTGAGTGACCGTACGAGACCTGAGGGCCGGCATGCCGTTCTCCCATCCGATGACAGCTCGGTCTTCAAATGGTACGGCCGCCGCCCGGCACGTGAGACCAGAGGTCCACGAGCCGGACACAGGAGAACGGGGAACCGAGATCCTTCGGGGCTCCCGGGGGCAGTGGTGGATGACGGGAAGCCCCGAAGGACCCTTGCGACGGTCAGTGCTCGGGATAGCGCGCCGGCAGGACCTCCGCGGCGACCGCGTAGATGTCCTCGATCTCCTCAGGGGTGAGGGAACGTTCCCGGTTGGTGATCCACCTGCGCACCCGCCCGCCGTCGAACACGTCGACCTCGCGGATGTTGAGGATCTTCCACGGGATCGCCGGACCGTAGATCGCCAGGGACGGCACGACCGATACCTCGTGGCCGAGCGCCTTGGAGATGAGCTCGCTCGCCTGGGACGCCTCCCAGCGGGCCTCGTCCAGCCGCGGCTTCTGGTTGAACGGCCCGTGGAACAGCTTGCGATGCGACTGGACGCGCACCGGCAGCCTCTTGTCCCACTTCTCCGAGTCGACGGCGTACACGCCGGTCGGGCCGATGACCAGGTGGTCGATCTGCGCGTCGCTGCCGGGGATGGCCCGCGCGTGCAGAGTGAGGTAGCCGTTGCGTTCGAGCTTCTTCAACTGGGCCTCGGTGCGGCGTTCCGCCACCGAAGCGCGCCGCCACGGGGCGACGGAGGAAACCGTGCGTGCGCGGTAGATCGTGTCCGCGATGGCCGCGATGATCGCCGCGATCAGCCCGAGCCGCCAGCTCCACAGCGGGATGCCGACGACCAGCCCCGCCCCCACCGCGATCAGCGCGCGCAACCGCAGCGGCCGGTACTTGGGCTGCTGGAGCAGGCCAAGCAGTGAAGCGCGCTCGACAGGCGCGTAGGTCTCCTCGGGAGGCGCGGGCTGAGATCGCGGCTCTGAGGAGCGGTCACTCACCCAGATGGGTGACGTATTGTGACCGTCGTCGGGGTCTAGGCCGGAATCCACGCTACTCACGGTAGTTGACGCCCCAGACGGTGCCTAGTGTTGGCTAGTTCACATTTTTGTGGCCGTGCGTTCCCGCTTCGTGCGGCGAAAGCCGGGTATCTACGCGTTTTCTCTCTAGATAACTCCCGGCCGCACACTTTACTGTGCGGAGACGTGGCGCACATACACGATCTCACAGCTCTGGAGCTCGCCGCGGCCGTCCGTCGCAAGGAGCTGTCCCCTGTCGAGATCACCGAGCACTATCTGGAACGCGTCGGCCGGCTCAACGACGACGTCGGCGCGTTCGTCACGCCGACCCCCGAACTCGCCCTCGACCAGGCACGGGACGCCGAGGCGCTGCTCCTGTCGGGGGCCGAGCCGCCTCCGCTGCTCGGGGTCCCCGTACCCGTCAAGGACCTGAACCTCGTCAAGGACGTGCCGGTGCTGTTCGGCTCGGCCACCTACGAGGGGTTCGTCGCGCCGGTGGACGACAGCATGGTGGAGCGCCTCCGAAAGGCCGGCACCGTCATGCTGGGTAAGACCGCAACCCCCGAATTCGGCCTGCCCTGTTACACCGAGACGTACGTCTCCGCGCCGTCGCGCACACCGTGGGATCTGTCACGTTCGGCGGGAGGGTCGAGCGGTGGCGCCGCCGCCGCGGTCGCCGCCGGGCTCGCCCCGGTCGCGCAGGGCAGCGACGGCGCCGGGTCCATCCGCATCCCCTCGTCGCTGTGCGGCCTGTACGGCATCAAGCCCACCCGCGGACGCGTGTCGTTCGCCCCGATCCTGCCGGACCTCGCGGGTCTGTCCACCAACGGCCCCATCGCGCGCACGGTGGCCGACGCCGCCGCTCTGCTGGAGGTCATGGCGCACAACCAGCCGGGGGACCTGTACCTCGCGCCGCCGTCACCGATGCCGTTCACCGAGGCCGTCACCCGGGAACCCGGCCGGTTGCGCATCGGCCGCGACGCGACGCCGGTCGTGCCGGGTTCCGAGGTGCACCCGGAGGTGCTCGCGGCGTACGAGAAGGCGTCGGCGCTGCTCGAGTCGCTCGGCCACGAGGTGGTCGACATGCCACCGGCGTTCGACGCCTCCATCGTCGCCGATTTCGAGAAGCTGTGGTTCTGCTTCGCCGGTGTGCACCCGGTGGACCCCGAGATGGAGCCCAAGCTGCGTCCGGTCACGCGGTGGCTGCGTGAGCGCGGCTTCGCCACGCCGGCGCCGGAGTTCCTGCGGGCCCAGTCGGCGTTGCAGACCGCGACCCGCTTCGCGTTCCTGGTGATGAACGAGTACGACGCCATCTTGTCGCCGACCGTCACGCGGCCGCCGGTCCCGGTGGGCTGGTTCGAGGACGTCGAGGACCCGGAGGAGACGTTCCGGCGCATGGAACGCTTCGCGCCGTTCGCCGCGATCTACAACGTCAGCGGCCAGCCGTCGGTCAACCTCCCGCTCCACTGGACGCCGGAGGGCCTGCCGGTCGGGGTGATGCTGTCGGGCCGCGTCGGCGGTGAGACCACGCTGATCTCGGTGTCCGCGCAGGTCGAGGCCGCCGTCGGTGGTTTCTGGGGGGACCGCAGGCCCACGATGTGGTGAAGCTCAGGGTTCCTCGACGAGGCGCACCAGGTGAGCCGCCACGTCGGCCAACAGCGTCGCCGGCGCGATGGATGCGGCGGCCACCGCGGTGAACAGGGCCGGCAGGCCGGGGAGCGGGAAGCCGTCCTCGGTGAGGACCGTGGCGCCGGTCTCACCGCGCGCCAGGCTGAGGCGGCTGCGCGACCAGGCCTCCTGCACCTCCTCCGGCGACGGCACACCGAAGCCGTGGCCGACCGGGGCCGCGTGCCTGAGCCGCACCAGCGGGGTGTCGGCGAACGCGCGCGCGGTCGCGCTGCGGGCCACCACGCCGTCCCGCGCGTCCACGGGGATCCAGTCCATGGCGGTGCACGGGTTGCGGCAGCGGGACACGCAGGTCGCGAGGGCCCCGGCGAGCTGGCTGTGCTGGCGGTCGAAGTAGGCGCGCCAGCCCGTCGCCGGTTCCTGCGCGACGCGCAGCGTGCGCTCGGCGGCCGACTTCTCCGGCTTGGTGTGGCAGCACTCGCGGTCACCGATGGCGCCGAACCTGCTGCCTTCGGCCCGCAGGCCCGGCGGCCACAGCACCGGGTCACCGGCGTGGCCGAGCACCGGCTCGAACGCCAGCAGCGGCAGGTACTCCGCGGCGATGTGCACGGCCGCCATCATCGAGCTGAGCTCACGACGCTCCCACCGCACCTTGATCACCTCAAGGAGCAGCCCGTACGCCGGCCGCAGCGACGCCAGGGCCCCCCGGGGCTGTTCGCGCGCCGTCTGCGGCATGTGGCAGTCCCGGGCCCGCCGCCGCAGCCCCGCGGGAACGGTCCTGGCGTCCACCTCGGCCGCGAAGTCCTCGGCGTCCAGCGTGAGGAGCCGCTGCCCGAACTCGCACAGCGGCGGGATCAGCACCGCCTCCGGCACGACCTTCGGCGCCAGCGCGCCGAGGTCGGCGAACGCGTGACGCCGCGCCAGCTCGGCGAGCAGATGTCGAGGCGAATCCACCCCGACACCCTCTCACGCCACCGGTGATCTGCCTCCCATCCGTCTCGCCACCGTGCGGGCCAGCGCGACCATCGCGTCCGGTGGCGGCGGCCCGGCGGGGGAGTGGACATGGACGGCGAACGTCCCCTCACCGCTGCGTGCGGCGATCACCCCGGGGTACAGCATGGCGCCGGTCCCGACGCCGTTCACCGGGCTGCCCTGGACCCGGGTGAGCAGGTGCCCGATCACCATCAGGTAGCCGCCACGCTTGCCCTTCGCCGCGTACAGGTCCACGGTGACCTCCGCGCCGGCGAGCCCGGTGCCGCGGAACCGGCAGGACTCGGTGGCCAGCCAGTCCGGGGTGGCCGGCCGTTCCGGGTTCGCCTCCGCCGGCCCGGTGTCGACGCCGAGCACCCGGCGCAGATCGGCCGGCGTCAGCAGCGTCGCGAGCCACGCCGGCACCGCCGGCTGCCTGCCGCGGCTCGCCGCCGCCGCGAACGGCCCCGCCTCGGCGAGGTCGCGCGGCGCGTCGAGTGTGTGCTCCCCGGTGTCGTCGTACGACGCGGTGCCGCGGTGCCGTGAGCGCCGCAGGATGTGCGCCTCGTGGATCCACCCGACCCGGCGCGCGGCACTCACCCGCACGACGTCGCCTTCGGCCAGTTCCCGCCACGTGGCCTCGCTGGTGCCGTACGCCATGACCTCGCGGGCCCGGCCGTCGTCCAGCGCGACCCAGTAGACGTACTTGGAGTTGCCGTTGTCGTCGGAGCTGACCGTGACACGGCGCAACCGCACGACCTGCCCCTCCAGTTCCGTCTTTCCCGCGAGATCGGCCACGGCCCGCGCGAACGGCAGCGCCGCGACGGCGGCACCCACGAGGTAGGCACCCGGCAGCACCAGGCCGGACGGCCACAGGTCGAAGGCGCTCGCCGCCACCCCGGCGATCCAGCTCCAGAACCCGGCGAACAACCCGGTCACCAGCGCGCGGAACGCCACGGTGCCAGGGGGCCATCCCCGCACGATCCGCCGCGGGTAGCGCACGTCCACCACGTGCCACATGCCGCCGTAGTCGGACCAGGCGCGGCGGTCGTCGGCCGGCACGCTGACCGGCAGCCCGGCCACCGCGCGCGGCGCGAGGCCGAGCGCGGCGGCGTACGCCAGGTGCCGTCCCCAGATCGTCACCGAGGCGGCGGGCCGCTCGGTGTAGGCGTCCCCGGCGGCGAGGTGCTCGCGCACCCCGAGCCAGTACCCGGCGGCCTCCGCGCCTTTGGCGGTGCCACGCTCGCCGTTCAGCTTGCCGACCAGCGCGGTGAGGAACGCGAACCCGATGACGGCCACTCCGACGCCGGCCCCTTTGTCGTCGGCTTCGGCGTTCACCTCGACCGCGATGGCCGCCGCGACGGCCGGCACCGCCGCGGTGAACGTCAGCAGCGTGGCGTGCGCCTTGCTCCAGCGTGCGCGGGACAGCCCCTGCTCGCGTGCCTCGGCGATCACCTTGCGGCGGAAGCTCTTCCACCACCGGCCGAGGCTGCGGGCCCCCTCGGCGAGCGCGCCGGTCGCCACCACCCCGTCCACGGCCAGCGACCGCACGTGGTCGTGCACGAGCTTCTCGTACGGCGTGAGCGGCCCGCGGGGCTCACGCACCCGCACCAGCGACAGCTCTGGACCGATCTCGTCGATCTCCACCGCTCCCTTGGCGGCCAGATCGATCAGGGTCGCCGAGGCGGCCTCGTCACACAGCCGCCAGTCCCCGGTGATCAGGTCGACCACCGCCGGGGACTCCGGCCGCAGCTCACCGGTCGCCGGCCCCGGCCGCACCGAGGGGTTGCGGGTGGCGTACGCGAGCACAGCCACCAGCAGCCCCCACAGCGCGAGCGCGACGGCCGCGGCCACCGCGAATATCGTCACCATGGCGCTGACCCTCGGACGTTCAGAAACGGACCTGGACCGGGCCGCGCTCCTGGCCGGGGGCCTCGAAGTACGCGCGCGGCGTGAAACCGGTCATGCCGGCCACGATGTTCGCCGGCACGGTCTGGATGCCGTTGTTGTAGGTCAGCACGGAGTCGTTGTAGTACTGCCGCGCGTACGCGATGCGGTTCTCGCTGGTGGCGAGCTCGTCCTGCAGGGCCAGGAAGTTCTGGTCCGCCTTGAGTCCCGGGTAGGACTCCGACACGGCGAACAGGCTCTTCAGCGCGCCGCTCAGCATGTTCTCGGCGGCGGCCTGGTCCTGCGGACCCTGCGCGGCGACCGCCTGCTGACGGGCCGCGACCACGGCCTCCAGGGTCTGCCGCTCGTGCGCGGCGTACCCCTTGACGGTCTCGACGAGGTTCGGGATCAGGTCGTGGCGGCGCTTGAGCTGCACATCGATCTGGGCCCACGCGTTGTCGACGGCGCCGCGCCTGCGCACGAGGCTGTTGTAGGTGGTGACGGTGAAGAGGACGAAGAGGATGACGAGGAGGGCGACGACGCCGACGACGACGAGGAATATCACGGGGGCCTCCGGGGCGTACGGTGACAGCGCGCACAGTAGACCTCGCCTGGTCCATGTGTAAACGAGCTGCCGGTGGTGCTACGCCACCATCACAACGCGGGCCCCTTGCAGGGTGCTTACAGGCCGCCGGATCGGCCGTGACGGACCGGCCCGCCTGACGCGCGACCGGACTCGCGCGTCAGGCGGGCGGGGCTCGCGGGCCGGGTCAGGCGGCCGAGGCGTCCTTGGCCCTGGCGCGCAGCGCACGGCTGACGCCGTCGGCGCCTTCCAGCAGCAGGCGCCGCAGCGCGTGGGGCGGCTCGGTGGCCGAGATGTGGTCCTGGGTGCGGGCCACGATCACCGGGTCCACCAGGATCGCCGGGTAGCAGCCGATCGCGAAACGCTGCGCGCTGTCGGACGACCACGCCGACCAGACGCGGCCCACCTCGTCGAAGTACCGCTCGCCGTACGGTTCGAGCAGCTCAGGGTGGGACGGGTCGGCGAACCCGACGATCGTGGCGCGCAGCATCGCGCCGCTCAGCGTGCCGCCGAGTATGGCGGCCCAGGCGGCGGACTTGGCCTCGGCGGTCGGCACGGACGCCTGGCACATGGCCGCGGAGCGCTCGCCGGTCGCCGTCGGGTCGCGCCGCAGCTCGGCCGCGATGTCGTCGGGGCCGAGCACGCCGCCGCTCACCAGCGCGTGGATCAGCGACCATCGCAGGTCGGCGTCCACGGTCAGGCCCTCAGGCACCGCCGTGCCGGACAGGATGTCCTGGATGAACGCCAGATCATCGGGTGAGGTGGCGACGCCGGTGAAGGCGTTGACGTAGGAGAGCTGGTGGTCGGAACCCGGCTCCGCGGTGCCGATGAGCCGGCGCAGCGCCGCCGCCAGGTCCGCGAGGCCCTGCGCGCGCCACGCCGGGTCGGCGTACAGCCGGACGGCCTGGGTGGCCTGCCGCAGCACGGTCTGCAGGACGGTGATGTCGGTGATGGAGTGCACGCCGGAGACGACGAGCGACACGTAGTCGCGGGTGGCGGTCTCGGCGTCCCGCGTCATGTCCCAGGCGGCCGACCAGCACAGGGCCCGCGGCAGCGACTCGGTGAACGCCGCGATGCCGCCGTCGACCAGCGTGCGCAGCGAGCGCTCGTCCAGCCGGATCTTGGCGTACGTCAGGTCGTCGTCGTTGAGCAGCACCAGGTCGGGCTGGGTCTCGCCGACGAGCTGAGGCACCGCGGTGCGGGCACCCACGATGTCGAGCTCCACGCGGCGCACCCGCACGAGGCTGCCGTCCGACCAGGAGTACAGGCCGATCGCGATGCGGTGGGACCGCAGGGTCGGGTGGTCGGCCGGGGCCTCCTGCAGCACGTCGAAGGCCAGGAACCGGCCCTCGTCGTCGACCGTGAACGACGGCCGCAGCGTGTTGACCCAAGTGGTCTCCAGCCACTCCTTGGACCAGGACGACAGGTCGCGGCCCGAGGTGCGCTCCAGCGCCGACAGCAGGTCCTTGAGCTCGGTGTTCCCCCAGGCGTGCTCGCCGAAGTAGTCGCGCACCCCCGCGAGGAAGTTGTCCAGCCCGACGTAGGCGACGAGCTGCTTGAGCACCGAGGCGCCCTTGGCGTACGTGATGCCGTCGAAGTTGACCTCGACCGCCTGCATGTCGGGGATGTCGGCGGCGATCGGGTGGGTGGACGGGAGCTGGTCCTGGCGGTAGGCCCAGGACTTCTCGACGTTGGCGAAGGTGGTCCACGCGGACTGGCCCCAGCGGGTGGCCTCGGCCTGGCACAGCACCGACATGTAGGTGGCGAACGACTCGTTCAGCCACAGATCGTCCCACCAGCGCATGGTGACCAGGTCGCCGAACCACATGTGGGCCATCTCGTGCAGGATGGTCTCGGCGCGGCGCTCCACCATGGCGTCGGTGACGCGGGAGCGGAAGATGTAGTCCTCCAGCAGGGTCACCGCGCCGGCGTTCTCCATGGCGCCGGCGTTGAACTCCGGCACGAAGAGCTGGTCGTACTTGCCGAACGGGTAGCGCAGGCCGAAGACCTCGTGGAAGAAGTCGAAGCCCTGCTTGGTGACCTCGAAGACGTTGCCGGCGTCGAGGTGCTCGGCCAGCGAGGCGCGGCAGTAGACCCCGAGCGGGATGCCGTCGTGCTCGTCGCGCACCACGGAGTAGGGCCCGGCGATGAGCGCGGTGATGTAGGTCGACATCACCGGTGTGGCGGGGAAGTGCCACCGCTTGGCCTGCTGGAGCGTGCCGTGACGGCCCTGGTGCTCCTCCAGCTCCTCCACCGTTTCGGGAGCGGCGTTGGAGACGACCTCCCAGTCGGACGGCACCAGCGTGGACAGCTCGAAGGTCGCCTTGAGGTCGGGCTGGTCGAAGCAGGCGTACATGCGGTGCGCGTCGGCCGTCTCGAACTGCGAGTGCAGGTAGACCTTCTGGTCGACGGGGTCCACGAAGCGGTGCAGGCCCTCACCGGTGCGCATGTAGACGAGGTCGGCGTCGACGCGCAGCTCGTTGGCCGCGGCGAGGCCCGGCAGCGGCAGACGGCCCTTGGCGGGGTCGTAGGTGGAGACGTCCAGCTCGGCGCCGTTGAGCGTCGCGGAGCGAAGCTTGGCCTCGGCGAGGTCGATGAAGGTGGTGGCGCCGGGCTCGGCGCAGGAGAAGCGGACCGTCGTGATGCTCTCGAACCGCTCCTCGCCCTCGGTGAGGTCGAGTTCGACGGAGTAGGACTCGACGTCGAGCAACCGGGCTCGCTCGCGGGCCTCGTCGCGGGTCAAATTACCTGCCACATCCACTCCTCGTCCTGGCGCACCTCCCGCCTCCTCGCGGAAGGGATGCATGAATCCTGCCACGTCGGACGCCGTGATGGCGCACGGGTTTCTCCCCGCGGGTCCCACCGGGATATCCGTATTTCATACTCTTTAAGACTGGAATAGAACGGCGTCCGGGGTGGGTTAGGGGTTGTGTCGCGGATCGCCGCGGCGACGGACCCCGCAGGGAGCATGAGTGCCATGACCGAAAGAACACCGGTCGATTTCTGGTTCGACCCGCTGTGCCCGTGGGCCTGGATGACGTCCCGCTGGATCCACGAGGTCCAGAAGGTGCGCGAGATCGAGCCCCGCTGGCACATCATGAGCCTCGCCGTCCTGAACGAGGACAAGGACATCTCCGACGACTACCGCGCCGTCCTCAAGGACGCGATGGCCTCGGTGCGTGTCCTGCAGGCCGCCGCCGAGAAGTACGGCGACGACGTCCTCGGCGACCTCTACACCGCGATCGGGACCCGGTTCCACAACGAGGCCGCGCTCGGCGACACCAAGGGCGAGGACCGCGTCGCCGCGGTGCGCCGCACGCTCGGCGAGGCGCTCGAATCCCTGGGCCTCGACCCCGGGCTGGTCGCCGCCGCCGACTCCACCCAGTACGACGACGCCGTGCGCCGCTCGCACGAACGCGGCATCACCCTGGTCGGCCAGGAGGTCGGCACCCCCATCATCAGGGTCGGCGACGTCGCCTACTTCGGCCCGGTCGTCAGCCCCGCACCCAAGGGTGAGGCCGCCGGCAAACTGTGGGACGGCGTGCTGCTGGTCGCCGGCACCGACGGCTTCTTCGAACTCAAGCGTTCCCGCACGCGCGAGCCCGTCTTCACCTGATCCGCACCCATCGGCGACGCGGCGCGAGCATCCCTCAGGTTACGACTTGTCAACAACCGGAATCAGGGAGTGACCATCGCGCGCGCCGCGCCGTAACGTCGTCCGGGTAGGGTCCGCCGGGGGGAGGACGCCGCCACGGCGCGAAGGCAGGGCATGCGGCAGCTTTACGTGCGCGGCACCTGGGTCCCGTCCTCCTCGGGGGACGGGACCGACGTCGTCGATCCGGCCACCGAGCGGGTGATCGACCGGGTGCCGTCCGGGTCGGCGCACGACGTGGACCGCGCCGTCGCCGCCGCGCGCGAGGCGTTCCCCGCATGGTCGCGCACCCCGGCCGCCGAGCGCGGCGCGCTGCTGCGGGCCGCCGCGCGGCTGCTGCGCGAGCGCGCCGAGCAGGTCGCGCGCATCATCGCCGCCGACATGGGTGCGCCGTACGCCATGGCGCTCAAGGTCCAGACCCTGCTGCCTCTCGCCGTGCTGGAGGACCACGCGCGCATGGCCGAGGAGCTGGACGAGACCGGCCGGCGCGCGGGCCGTTCGCTGATCGTGCGCGAGCCCGCCGGTGTCGTCGCCGCGATCACCCCGTGGAACTACCCGCTCCACCAGGTCGTGTGCAAGGTCGCGCCGGCCCTGGCCGCCGGGTGCACCGTGGTGCTCAAACCGAGCGAGATCGCACCGCTCGCCGCGTACGCGTTCACCGAGATCCTCCACGAGGCCGGGCTGCCTGCCGGCGTCTTCAACCTGGTCAGCGGTCACGGCCCCGTGGTCGGAGAGGCGCTCGCCGCTCACCCCGGCGTCGACATGGTGTCGTTCACCGGCTCCACCCGGGCCGGCCGGAGAGTGGCGGCGCTGGCCGCGCACACCGTCAAACGGGTCGCGCTGGAGCTCGGCGGCAAATCGGCCAACGTGATCCTGCCGGGGGCCGACCTGCGGGCCGCGGTCAGGGCCGGTGTGGCGAACGCCTACCTCAACTCCGGGCAGACCTGCTCGGCGTGGAGCCGCATGCTGGTGCACCGCGACCACTACGACGAGGCCGTGGAGCTCGCGGTGGCGGCCACGGCCCGGTACACCGTCGGCGACCCGTTCGACGAGGCCACCCGGCTCGGCCCCCTGGTGTCGGCCGCGCAACGCGATCGGGTGGTCCGGTACGTCAACCGGGGGCAGGAGGAAGGCGCACGGCTGGTGACGGGGGGCACCGACCCGCCTCTGGAGCGCGGCTTCTACGTCGAGCCGGTGGTCTTCGCCGGGGTGGAGCCCGGCATGGCGATCGAGCAGGAGGAGATCTTCGGGCCGGTGCTGGTCATCGTGGCGTACCTCACCGAGGACGAAGCCGTCGAGATCGCCGACGGCACGCCGTACGGCCTGGCCGGCGCGGTGTGGGGCGAGACCGAGGAGGCCGCGGTCGCCGTGGCCCGGCGGCTGCGCACCGGCCAGGTCGCGATCAACGGCGGACGTTTCGACCCGTCCGCGCCGTTCGGCGGCTACAAGCAGTCGGGGGTGGGCCGTGAGCTCGGCGAGCATGGTCTGCGGGAGTACCAGGAGGTCAAGGCACTCCAGTTCTGAAGGGCTCCCGGGTTCCGGAGGTCAGGGGGCCTGGAGCAGGATCCCGCGAGCGGCGTCCTTGGCGAGGCGGTCGACGTACAGGACGCCGTCCAGGTGGTCGCACTCGTGCTGGAAGCAGCGTGCCGTCAGGCCGCGGGCCTTCAGCGTCACCGGTCTGCCGAGGCGGTCGACGCCGCGCACGGTGACGCCGGCGGCGCGTGGCGTGGCGGCGTACAGCGGCTTGCCGGTCGCGCGGCCGGGGACCGACAGGCAGCCCTCCTCGTCCAGGACGGTCTCGGGGTCGTCGACCGTCAGCTCAGGGTTGACGACGTGCCCCTTACGGCCGCTCACGTCGTACACGAACAGCCGCTTCGGCACGCCGATCTGCGGCCCGGCGAGACCGACGCCGTCCGCGGCGTACATGGCCTCCGTCATCTCGTCGATCAGCCGCCGCAGGTCCTTGCCGAATTCGGTGACCGGCGCGGCGGGAGTGCGCAGCACCGGGTCGCCGATCACGCGGATGTCGCGCATACCACTCTCCTGTAAGGGGTCTGTTCGCCAAGTGCCTCTTACTCTAGCGGACGAGCGGCAGGCCGGCGTCTCCTGCGGCGTGGCGGCCCGCCCGGTTGGACCCGCCGGGCACGTGGCTGCGATGATGAGCCCGTGCGCGTCTACCTCGCCGCCGACCACGCCGGCCACGAACTCAAGAACCACCTGGTGACCTGGCTCAAGGACCAGGGTCACGACGTCGCCGACCACGGCGCGTACGTCTACGACGCCGAGGACGACTATCCCGTCTTCGTGCTGCGCGCGGCCGAGGCCGTGGCCGCCGACCCCGACGGGCTCGGCGTCGTGATCGGCGGTTCGGGCAACGGCGAGCAGATCGCCGCCAACAAGGTGGTCGGCATCCGCGCCGCGCTGGCCTGGAGCGAGGAGACCGCCGCGCTCGGCCGCAAGCACAACGACGCCAACGTCGTGGCCATCGGCGCGCGCATGCACACCGTCGAGGAGGCCACCCGCCTGGTCGAGGTGTTCCTGAGCACGCCGTTCTCCGGCGACGAGCGCCACCGCCGCCGCATCACGCAACTCGCCGACTACGAGACCACAGGCGCCGTGCCGCCGCTGCCCGCCGGCGACTGACGCCGGCCGCCTCAGCCGCCGCGCCGCCGGGTCTCCGGCTTGCGCCGCGGCGGCTGGGCCTCGGAGCGGCGCGCCGGCGTCTCTGCCTTGCGAGGCGTCTCGTCACGCAGAGGCCGCCGGTCGGCGGCCTCCTGGTGTTCGGCGTCCGGACGTGACACGTCCCGTGCGCGCATCGCGGTGATCGTGGTGATCTGCAAGCTTTGCAGTGCCATGACCGGATCCTACTCAGAAGGTGAGGCCGCCCCAGGGGGCGATCTCCCACAGCATCGCGGCGGACAGCTCACGCAGCGCGCCTCTGCGGTGCTCCTCGGCGATCCCGGCGGAGTGGAACGTCCCGAGCGGACGGCCGCCGAGGTACGCCGCGCCGAGCACGCTGACCGGCAGGGTGAGGTCGGCGGGGTCGGTGGTCCGCGACCACGTGGCACCCTCGCGGTCGCACGACAGCCGCCACCGGCCCTGGTTCCACGGGCACACGGGGTCCTCGACCTCGATGACCACGTCGGCCGCCGCCGAGTACGCGCGCATCGGCATCGCGCGCTCCAGGTCCACCACCCGGATCCACATCTCGTCGAGCCAGCCCGCGTTGAGGTGCCGGGGCTCGGCGAGCAGGTGGATGATCGGGTCGTCGGCGGGCCGGTTGTACGCGAACACGCTGGAGCACAGGTCCCGGTCGAGCACGTGGCCCCACACCGTCGTGTACGCGGCCGGGTCCACGGCGAACAGCTCCATGAGCAGGACCTCGCCGTCCGGCACGTCGTGGTCGGTGAACTGCGCCTTGACGCGGAACAGCGCGTAGCCCCTGACCCCGGCGTCGTCCTCGGCGACCACGCAGCGCAGCGGCCCGTCGCCGCGGCGGGCGGTCTCGTCGTCGGCCAGCAGCGCGCTCCAGCGCTCGGCGGACCGCGCGTACAGGCCGGGCCGCGTGGGCCGCACGGCCTCGAACACGCGCTCCAGGTCGTCGCGCACCTCCGCGGGCCTCGCCACCCGCAACCGCAGCGCCGGGTCGGACGGCGCGTGCGCGGCGAGCCGCGCGCCACGGCGCGGGATGCGGAAGAAGAGATTGTCCACGGCCCTTCCGTAGCCGAAGCGGCCGTAGATGCCGGCCTCCGAGGCGTACAGCGCGGCGAGCGCCTCACCGCGCTCGTGCAGGTCGTCGAGCTGGCGGCGCATCAGCGAGGACAACACCCCCCTGCGCCGGTGTGACGGCAGCACCGAGACGGCGGTCACACCGCACACCGGACGCGGCCCCCCGGGGACGGTCATGGAGAAGGACAGGCCGGCGGTGGTGCCGACCAGCACGTCGCCGTCGAAGGCGCCAAGTGAGCGGTCGAACTCGACCACCGACTTGAAGCGCGCGTCGCGGGACGGCGCGAACTCCTGGTTGAAGGCCTCCTGGAACACGGCCATCCAGAGGGGCCACTCCGACTTGTCGAGGGTGCGTATGGCAGGGCTGAACCGGGGACTTGGCTGAGACGTCACGGAGTCACGGTAGGACCGGGCAAACCGGATCGGCCACCTAATATACCCGTTTAATGATCAAGGTCTTGGTCAAGTAGGCTGCCCAAAGGGCATCGGGCCAGATAGAGTCGGCTCCATCATGAGTTCCCGTCCGGCGCCGCTGATCCCCCCGCGGCTCCGCGCGATCTTGGTGCGCATCCCTTTTCTGGTGCGGATCGTGCGATTCCTCCGCAGGGGGCCACTGGCACGTGACCGCAATCTCTTGATCACCTTGAGCCTGCTCACGCTGACGCTCGGCTTCCTCTCCGCGCGGGTCTCCAGCGAGTGGTTCTCACCCAGCCTGTTCATCCTCGTGACGCTGGTCGGCGGCCTGCAGCTGCGGCTGCGCAGCCTGGCGGTGCTGCTGTGCTCGGAGTTCGTCGCGCTCGGCACCATCGCCGTGCTGCTCGGCCCGCGCCACCTCACGCCGGGCACGCTGGTCACGCTCGGCTTCACCATGGTGCTCGCCGTCCTCATGGCACGCACCCGCGGCGTGCTCGGCGTGCAGGGCCTGCGCGGCGACGTCATGCTGCTGGAGCTGCGCGACCGGCTCAAACGGCAGGGTGACCTGCCCGCGCTTCGCAAGGACTGGGGCTCCAAGGTCGTTCTCAAGCAGGCCGGCGGGTCGTCGTTCGGCGGCGACTTCCTGGTGTCCACCCGCAACGGCGACATCCTGGAGATCGCGCTCGTCGACGTGTCGGGCAAAGGGGTCGACGCCGGCACCAGAGCGCTCATGCTGTCGGGGACGTTCGGCGGGCTGCTCGGCTCGGTCGACGCGTTCCTCCCCGCCTGCAACGCCTACCTGCACCGCCAGCCCGAGGGCGAGGGTTTCGTCACCGCCGTCCACCTGCGGCTCGACCTGTCCACCGGGGCCTACCAGATCACCTCGGCCGGGCATCCGCCTGTGGTGAAGTTCGACGCCGGCACCGGCACCTGGCAGGTCTCCGCCGCCAAGGGAGTGGTGCTCGGCGTCGTGCCGGACCTGCACTGCGAGCCGGACAACGGCGTGCTGCACAAGGGCGACGCGCTCATGCTGTACACCGACGGCCTGATCGAGCAGCCGGGACGCGACATCGACTCCGGCCTCGACCGGCTGCTCGGCGAGGCCGAGCGGCTGGTGCCGTCAGGCTTCCTGAGCGGGGCCCGGCCGCTGGTCGACTCCATGTCCGCCGGTCACAACGACGACTGCGCGCTCATCCTCATCTGGCGTCCCTGACCGGCAGGCCACCTTCCTACAGCCAGCCGGCCTCGCTCGCGATGCGCACGGCGTCCAGGCGGTTGCGCGCACCGGTCTTGTACATCACCCGCGACAGATGGTTGCGGACCGTTCCCACGGACAGGTACAGCTTGGCGGCGATCTCCTTGGAGGCCGAGCCTTGCGCCGCGAGCCGCAGCACGTCCATCTCTCTTGGCGTCAGGGGGTTGTCCGCCGACGTCAGCGCGGCGATGGCGAGATCGGAGTCGACGGCCTTGCGTCCGGAGGCGACCTTCCTGATGCCGTCGGACAACTGCTCAGGGGCCACGTCGATGCTCAGGAAACCCAAGGCGTGCGCGGCGAAGGCACGGCGCACCTGGCCCGGGTTGGGCTGCGCGGACAGCAGCAGCACCCTGCACCTCGGCGCCTTGTCGTGCAGCCGGGTCGCCACGGTCAGGCCGTCGAGGTCGGGGAGGTCCACGTCCATGACGGCGACGTCAGGGTCGAGCTCCAGCGCCGCCGGCACGACGTACTCGCCACAGGCCACATCGGCGATCACCGCGAGATCCTTCTCCGCGTCCAGCGAGGCCACCAGTCCCCGCCGGACGAGGGGGAGATGTTCGGCAACCAGGATGCGTATCAAGGTTCTCCTAGGGGGCATTGGCGCAGAATCCGGCAAATGTTACTTAACCGAGTCATATCCCACGGTGTCGAGATGATTGCGTACCGTCAATGCAGTCTCTCGATTCGCTGCATCTCGCGCAAGTCACTCCTGCGGTCGGTCAGTGTGAGGATGATTAACCCGCCTGGTCCGGGGCGTGCCGGAGTTCGGTTAGTCTCGTCACAGGGCAATCCGAACCCAACGCACTTCTCCGCATGTGGGAGGCCGCACCTATGAGCTGGCTCGTCGTGGCCGGGTTTCTCATCTTCTTCCTCGGCTTGATGGCGTCGATTGCCCTGCACGAGATCGGCCACCTGGTCCCCGCCAAGTTCTTCGGCGTGAAGGTCACCCAGTACATGGTCGGATTCGGCCCCACCCTGTGGTCCAGGCGGGGCAAGGAAACCGAATACGGCGTGAAATGGATTCCGCTCGGCGGCTACATCCGCATGATCGGGCCGCTTCCGCCGCGGCCCCAGGACCACGGCAAGCTGCGCAACCTGTCCACCGGCTACTGGCAGGGCCTGATCGAGAGCGCGCGCCAGGCCTCGCTCGAGGACGTCAGGCCCGGTGACGAGGACCGCGTGCTGTACCGCAAGCCGTGGTGGCAGCGCCTGATCATCTTCATCGGCGGCCCCGCCATGAACTTCGTGCTGGCCTTCCTGCTGTTCGCCGTCGTCTTCATGGGCTTCGGCATCCAGGTCGCCAAGCCGATCGTGGCCACGGTGTCCCAGTGCGTGATGACGGTCCAGGAGCAGCAGCAGGGCAAGCAGTGCACCTCCGCACACCCCAAGTCACCCGCGGCGCTGGCCGGCCTGCATGTCAACGACAAGATCGTCGCCGTCGGCGGCACCCGCATCACCACCTGGGAGCAGGCGACCGGGCTGATCCGCGCGCACGGCGCGGGACCGATCACCCTCCAGATCGAGCGCAACGGCCGGCCGGTCACCCTCACCCCCACGCTCATCGGCCGCGACGCTCCCTCCCCCGATGACCCCACCAAGATCGAGAAGAACGCGGGCTTCCTCGGTGTGAGCTCGGTGATGGTCGTCGAGCGGCAGGGCATCGGTTACGTCTTCAGCACCATGGGCGACATCACCGCGCGCACCGCCGCCGCGCTGGCCAAGTTCCCCGAGCGCCTCGGCAACGTCTGGGACGCCGCCTTCAGCGGCGCCAAGCGCGACCTCGACAGCCCCGCCAGCATCGTCGGCGCCGGCCGCATCGGCGGTGAGATCGCCGCGTCCGCCGCACCGCTCGACGCCAAGATCATCTCGCTGATCCAGCTCGTCGCACTGGTGAACCTCGCCATCGGCCTGTTCAACCTTGTCCCGCTGCTCCCGCTGGACGGCGGCCAGATCGCCGGCGCGCTGTGGGAAGGCATCAAACGTGCCTACGCACGCGTGCGCCGCCGCCCCACCCCCGGGTACGTCGACATCGCCAAGGCCCTGCCTCTGACGTACGCCGTGGTCGCCGTCCTGCTCGTCACGAGCACGCTGCTCATCTACGCCGACATCGTCAACCCCATCCGCCTGTCGGGCTGACCCACGCCGCCGGCCCGGGTCCCGGGCCGGCTCGGCCGGTGCCACGATCAGTACATCGAGATGTGCACGTGGTCGAAGTGGTTGGCCGTGACGCCGCCGCGGTCGGACATGGCGCGCCAGCCGGGGAAGCCCAGGTTGTAGATGCGCTGGCGGTAGATGACGTACTTGACGCCGAGTTTGCCGCCGTTCTTGATGGCCCAGGCGGCGAGCTCGTCGCCGAGGGCGGCGTCCGCGGCCGAGGGCATGGCGCCGCCGGAGCTCATCATGAAGTCGCAGGCCCGGCCGAGCGGGTGTTCACCGCTGTTCTCGGCCCGGTAGCAGCCGACCGGGAAACGCAGGGTGAAGTGGTCGCGCACCTCGGCGCGCAACAGTCTCATCCGTGGCGTGATGTTGTCGCTGCCGGACGGCAGTTCCGGAGCCCAGGCCCCGTTGGCGCGCTTGCCGGGAGCGGTGGGGACCAGCCGGTCGAGCTTGTCCTTGATCTCGCCGATCAGCTTCTCGGCGTCCTTGCGCCTGCCGCTCAGCTCGGTCATGTCGTCGCGCAGCGCGGCGGTGAGCCGTTCGGCGTCCCCGGCGGCGCGCTTGCGCGTGTCGCGGGCCGTGGCGAACCCGCTGAGCCGTGCGCTCTGCTCGGCCTGGAGCTGCTCGACCATCGCCGAGCCACCGGGGGTCACCAGTTCCCGGATCAGGCCCATGCCGCCGGCCTGGTAACTCAGCTGCGCGATGTCGCCGACGTCGTCGGCGGCCACGGCGTACGCCTCCTCGGCGGCCTTGAGCCGGTCACGTGCCGCCTTCTCCGCCGCCTTGGCCTTGGCGACGGCGGCACGCTTGGCGCCGTACTCGGCGATCAGCTTGTCGACCTTCTTGTTGAGCGACGCGAGCTGCGCCTTGAGCTCCTTCTCCGTGGGTTTGGGAGCGGTTGCCCCCGCCACGGCCTGACCGGGGACGAGCCCGGTCATGAGCAGGACACACGCGGCCGTCACCACGGAACCGCCGAAAGTGCGCGGCAGGGCCTTCTCCTCTCGTGCGCCGACCGGGTTAGCTGACGGGTTCGGGCCGGAGTCGCCCTACCACCACATGGGTGGATTCACCCCAGAGAAGCACGGGTCCCCGGTTCCCTGGCGAGGCGCCTGGGATTTGGCGTTACCGCCGTGACCGGCGGGTTCGATGGGATGGTAGTACTCTGCCGCCACTTGTGGCGACTCATCGGACAAATTGGGCGAAACTACTCGCCTCTGAGCATGCGTGCCGCTTCCTCAGGCAACACGTCGTTGACGAACGCCCCCATCGCCGACTCCGAGCCCGCCAGGTACTTCAGCTTGTCCTTGGCCCGCCGCACACTGAACAGCTCCAGATGCAGGTACGCGAGGTCCCGGCCCTCCCGCACCGGCGCCTGGTGCCAGGCCGCGACGTACGGCATCGGCACCCCGAACAGCCCGTCGAGCCGCCGCAGGACCCCCGTGTACAGCGGCCCGAACTCGGCACGCTCCTCCGGCTCCAGCGCGCTCAGGTCCGGAACCTGCCGGTTGAGGTAGACGTGCACCTCGAACGGCCAGCGCGCCGCCGCCGGCACGAACGCCGTCCAGTGCTCCCCGGCCGCCACCACCCGCGTCCCCGCCTCCCTCTCGGCCGCAAGCACGTCGGCGAACAGGTTCTCGCCGGTGCGCTCGCGGTACCGCGCCGCCGAGCCGAGCATCTGCCGGGTGCGCGGGGTGACGTACGGGTACGCGTAGATCTGGCCGTGCGGATGGGCCAGGGTGATGCCGATCTCCGAGCCGCGGTTCTCGAAACAGAAGACCTGCTCCACGCCGGGCAGCGCGGACAACTCGGACGTGCGGTCGGCCCACGCCTGGAGCACGAGGTCCACCTGGCCGGGGGAGAGCGCGGAGAACGACGAGTCGTGCCGGTCGGTGAAGCACACCACCTCACAGCGGCCGGCCCCCGGCCGTACCTCACTGAGCCCGCCGACCCGCGGAAGCTCCACCGGCGCGAGGCTGAACGACGGGAAGCGGTTCTCGAACACGGCGACGTCGTAGCCGGCGGCGGGGATCTCGGTGGCGTTCCCCGGCGTCGAGGGACACAGCGGGCACTGGTCGGCCGGAGGGAGGAACGTCCGGGTCTGCCGGTGACCGGCGACCGCCACCCACTCGTCCAGCAGCGGGTCGTACCGCAGTTGCGACGCCGGCGGACGTGGCGGCAGGTCGCGGGAGTCGTGCGCGCCGCGGTCGGCGTCGTCCCGGCGGTCGAAGTAGATCAGCTCGCGGCCGTCCGCCAGATGGGTGATGGTCCGTTTCACGGTCGTACCGCCTCGTCGTCGTTCTCGTCGGCCGCGGGCTCGGCCAGGATCAGCGTGCCGACGCGCTCGGCGAGGGCCTCACGCGCGTCATCCGGCAGGCCGGTGTCGCTGACCACCACGTCGGCCTCCTCCAGTCGCGCGATGGTGCTGAAGCCCACCGTGCCCCACTTGGTGTGGTCGGCCAGCACGACCAGACGCTGCGCCGCCGCCACGAGCTCACGGTCGGTCTCGGCCTCCAGCATGTTCGGTGTGCTGAAGCCGGCACGGGTGCTCATGCCGTGCACGCCGAGCATGAGTGTGTCGACGTTCAGCGACCGCACGGCGGCCACCGCCACCGGCCCCACCAGAGCGTCGGAGGGGGTGCGCACACCGCCGGTCAGCACGACGGTCTGGTCCTGCCGTCCGTGGTGGAACACGTCGGCCACGCGCGGGGAGTTGGTGATGACCGTCAGCTTCGGCACCTCGGCCAGGTGGTGTGCCAGGGTCCAGGTGGTGGTGCCGGCCGACAGCGCGACCGCCGTACCGGGCCCGGCGAGCTCGGCGGCGCGCCGCGCGATGGCTTCCTTCTCGGCCTGCTGGCGCATCGACTTGGCGGCGAAGCCGGGCTCCTCGGTCGAACCGGCTCCGACGGCCGTCGCGCCGCCGTGGACCTTCTCGACCAGCCCCTGCTCGGCGAGCACCTCCAGATCGCGGCGGATCGTCATGTCCGACACCCCGAGATCACGCACCAGCTCGGCCACCCGGGCCGCCCCGTGCTTTCGCACGCGCCGCAGGATCGCCTGCTGCCGCTGCTGGGCCAGCATCAGTTCTCCTTTTCCACAGATTCCAGCAAATCATCCCACATTGGCACACTCTGGCTGTTGGAACATGGGGGAACCGTGGGATCGAGACGCTTTTCTCAAGATCGAGACTTGTGGGACCGCGGCGCCGGCGGGCATCGTGGGGGAGGAGACCCAAGGGAAAGGTGATCCGAGATGGGCAGACGAGCACGCAAAGGCCGGGCCCGCAAGAAGAAGAGGGCCAACCACGGCCGGCGGCCCAACAGCTGAGACGCCGAGTTCTCAAGCACCTGGCGCACCGGCCCTCCAGGCGCCGCCACGCCACCCCGCCGACGGCTTTTGCCGGCATCGGTCAGCCGTGCCGGCCCCAGGCGGCCAGCAGGCGTGTCAGAGGGTCGGTGCCGGGGTGCTCGCCGAGGGCCTGCGTGTCGTCGGCCTCGGCACCCGCGAACCACTCGGTGCACAACCGCACCAGCTCGGGATCGAGCCGCACCGGCCGGCCGACGGCGGTCGCGACGTCCCATGTGTGGATCAGCGCGTCCGCGAACAACTCGGTCAGGTACTCCTCGCACGGGACGTCGCCGAACGATAATCGCACCACGCGGCCGAGTACGTCCGGTGGCGCGGTGGCCCGCACGGCGGCCGCGGCCGCCACGTCGAACGCCTTCACCGGGTCGTCGCCGAGCAGGTCGCCCTCGAAAAGGTCGCCGACCTCCGCGACCGAGCGGCCCGACAACAGCTCGGGGACGAACAGGCACTCCTGCACGAGGTGGTTGACCAGGGTGCGCACGTCCCAGCCCGAGCACGGCGTGGGGTCGCGCCACTGCCCCGGGCCGACCCGCTGCACCTGCGCCGCGCAGCCGTCGAGCGCACGCCGGTACGCCTCGCGGATGCCCACCGTCATCTGACCCTCCCGCGTCGTCGCCTCCGACGTTAGCCCGTCGGGAAGATCTCTACACCGAGCGGCACTGGCCGGACCCGGTCAGCGCGGACGCGTCCCCGCCGAGGTCAGTCCATCTTCTTCAGCGCGTCCCCCACTGCCCGGTGGAATGTCGGATATGCGTAGATCATTGACTTCAGCTCCCGCACCGGCACCCGCGCGTGCACCGCCAGAGTGAGCATGCCGAGCACCTCACCCGCGTACGGCCCCGCCGCGCTCGCCCCCACCAGCACCGGGTCGGCGCCGTCCTCGGCCACCAGCTTGACGAAGCCCTCCGCCTGGTGGATCCACCCCCGGCCCGACAGGTCACCGGTGACCACCCGCACCGGGACCCCCGCCTGGCGCGCCTTGGCCTCGGTCAGTCCCACACCGCCGACCTCGGGGTCGGTGAAGGTCACCCGCGGCACGGCGTCACGCCGCCACACCGGACCCGCCTCGCCGAGGATGTCCGCCAGCGCGACGCCTGCCTGGTAGATCGCCACATGCGTGAACGCTCCCTCCCCCGTGACGTCGCCGATGGCCCACAGCCCGTCCGCGGCCCGCATGTGGTCGTCCACCTCGATGGCCTTCGCGGACTCGTCGAGCCCCATCGCTCCCGCTCCGACGGCCGCGAGATCGACCCGGCGGCCGGTGGCGACCAGCAGCCGCTCCGCGCGGTAACTGCCGTCCTCGGTCATGGCGGTGAACGCCGACCCGTGGTGGTCGACCCGCGTCACCTTCGTCCCGGTGCGCACCGTGATGCCTTCCGCGGCGAACGTCCTGGCCAGCAACTCACCCGCCTCGGGCTCCTCACCCGGCAGCAGCCGCTCGGCGGACTCCACCAGCGTGACCTCGGCGCCGAACCGCGCGAACGCCTGCGCCAACTCCACCCCGACGGCGCCGCCGCCGAGCACGATCAGCGACTCCGGCACCCTGTCGGTACTGACGGCTTCACGGTTGGTCCAGTACGGGGTCTCCGCGAGCCCCGGGACCGGCGGAATCGCCGGCACGGTGCCGGTGGCGACCACGACCCCGCGCCGCGCACGCAGCACCCGGGCCTCCCCGCCGCTCCCCGAGGGCTCCACGGTCACCTCACGGTCCCCGGTGATCCGTCCCCTCCCACGCACCAGCGTGGCACCCGTACCCGCGAAACGCTCCGCCGCGACCTTGTCGTTCCAGTCGTCGGTCGCCTCTTCCCTGATCCTGCGCGCCACCGGCCCCCAGTCCGGCTGCGCGTGCGACGTCCCCGCCAGCCCGGGAACACGCCGGCACTCGGCCAGCACCTCCGCCGCGCGGAGCATCATCTTGGACGGCACACAGGCCCAGTACGGGCACTCCCCACCGACCAGCTCGGCCTCCACCCCCGCCACGGCCAGCCCCGCCTCCGCCAGCCGCTGACCAAGATCCTCGCCACCGGGCCCGAGCCCCAGCACGACGACATCGAACTCGTCTTTCCTCTTGCCTTCTTTCTCCGTGCCCATGAGTGCCACCTGCCCCGTGCCCCGAGCTCCAACCCATGGCCGGGCCCGTACGCGCCGGGGCCGTGCTCGCCGCACTCGCCGACGCGGGTGCGGGCTGGAGCCACGCCGACACAGGGCCGAGGAGGGCGAATCGGAGAACGGGCACGAAATCGAATTCAGGCCGGAGACGAACAAGGCCCGGGATCGGAGACCATGTCCCCGGCCTGGGCCTTCGTGGTGAGAGCGGACGACGGGAATCGAACCCGCGTAGCCAGTTTGGAAGACTGGGGCTCTACCATTGAGCTACGTCCGCGCGAGCCGGTGTTGGTCTGGTCTAGACTTCTGCCGGTCCGTCAGGACGTAAGCGTACCGGAGATTCCAGGTGCGCGAGCGGCCGGCGGTCGCGGGGTGTAGCGCAGCTTGGTAGCGCGCCTGCTTTGGGTGCAGGAGATCATCGGTTCAAATCCGGTCACCCCGACAAGGCGGTTTTCGGGCGGCGGGCCCGGGTGGAAAGTTTCACCTGGCGCCGCCGCCGGGAGGTCGCCGGCGGGGGTGCCGAAAAGGGTCCTCGCGAGGCCCGAAATTCCCCGCCGTACGCCACTCGAGGGCTTGTCGGCCGCGAAACAGGCCGTTCCGGGCCGTCAGTTACGGGTGCGGAACAGGGCCCAGACGGCTTTGCCGCCTTCATCCAGGACGTCCCAGCCCCAGCAGGTGCTGTAGGTGTCCACGATGTACAGGCCGCGGCCGTGCTCTGAGACGAAATCGGGCTCTTTGGGCCGGGGGATGTCGTCGCTCGGGTCGGAGACCGCGAGCAGCACGTGCGGGGTGAGCCTGAGAAGCATCAGGACGATCGGGTGGGAGTCGAGACGCCGCGCGGCGTGGGGGGCGTAGCGGACGGCGTTGGTCACGAGCTCGGAGACCACGAGTGCGGCGTCGTCGCCGAGGTCCTCGAAACCCCATCGGCGCAAGGTGCTGCGGGTGACGTCCCTGGCGGTGCGCACCGAGTCGGCCTGCGGGCGGAGAGGGCAGGTGGTGGTGTCCTCCCTGCCGCTGGAGCGCAGCAGTCTCTGGAACCCGATCTCGCGTGTCACTTCCAGGCAGTGGGCCGCGGACACGGGCTCCAGCATGGTGCCGATACCTCCCGCTGTCATCTCACGTCTCCGCGGTCACATGGCTGCTATATGGGTCGGTGCACGTTTAACCCAATATGCACTAGGCCATCATGGGTGAGTATTCGGTTCGGTGCAAGACCCAAATGCACGTGCATGTGTAGCGTGCAGACGCACACCTCCCGGTGGTGCGTCCGGAAAAACGCCAGAGTGAGCAGGCCTTGTCACGAGGGCCGGAAGTGGTGACACTGTGTTGGCTGGCCCGAGCGAAGCAGAAGAAAGGAGGGCGCAGATGACCGCATTCCAGACCGGATCGGGACCGACGGCCCTCCGCATTATGCTGGGGTCGCAGTTGCGCCGCTTGCGGGAGAACAAGGGCATCACTCGTGAGGAGGCGGGTCACCAGATCCGCGGCTCCGAGTCCAAGATCAGCCGCATGGAGCTCGGCCGCGTCGGCTTCAAGGAGCGCGACGTCGCCGACCTGCTCACCTATTACGGTGTCGCGGACATCGAGGCGCGCACCGCCGTCATGGACCTCGTGGAGCGGGCCAACGAGCCCGGGTGGTGGCACCGCTTCAACGACCTGCTGCCGTCCTGGTTCCAGGCCTACGTCGGCCTTGAGGAGGCCGCGACCCGCATCCGCACCTACGAGGTGCAGTTCGTGCCGGGCCTCCTGCAGACCAAGGAGTACGCGCGCGCGGTCATCACCGCCGGCGCGGCCGGCATCGGCCCCGCCGAGATCGCCCGCAGGGTCGACCTCCGCATGGAGCGCCAGCGGGTGCTCGACCGTCCCGACGGTCCGGTCTTCTGGGCCGTCATCGACGAGGCCGCGCTGCGGCGGCCCATCGGCGGCGCCGAGGTGATGCGGGGCCAGCTCCAGCACCTCCTGGAGCTGATGAGGCTGCCCGGCATCACCATTCAGGTGATGCCTTTCAGTTACGGCGGCCACAGCGCCGAGGGTGGCGCGTTCAGCATCTTGCGCTTCGGCGACAAGGAGCTGCCTGACGTCGTCTACGTCGAGCAGCTCGCCAGTGCGCTCTACCTGGACAAACGCGAGGAGGTCGACCGTTACGGCGAGGTGATGGAGCGGCTGTGCGCGGTCAGCACCACCCCCGAGGCGACCGTTGAAATCCTCCAGAAGATCATCTCTGATAGACTCTGACGCCTGTCGATGACGCCGGAGCCGCCCACCTGCCCTAGACTGGCATGCGGCGCTGGACACCCGCCGCGGTAGCGCATGCCCCTCAGGATGTGCCCGTTCGTCCCGTGCACTGAGCCGCCCATGTGGGCGCGGCGCGCGAGCATGTCGCGGTGGCCGTACGGCATGACGCGCCCGCGATCACCAGAAGCTTGATCAAGGAGACCACCCCGTGAAGACCGCTGTCGAGGAGCTGAGCCCCACCCGGGTCAGGCTCACCGTCGAGGTGCCGTTCGAGGAGCTCGAAACGAGCATGCAGGCGGCGTACAAGAAGGTCGCGCAGCAGGTGCGCGTTCCCGGCTTCCGCCCCGGCAAGGTTCCCGCCCGCATCATCGAGCAGCGCTTCGGCCGCGCGGTGGTTCTGGAGGAGACCCTCAACGAGGCCCTGCCCAAGCTTTACGGCCAGGCCGTCGACGAGAGCGACGTCTTCCCGGTGAGCCAGCCCGAGATCGAGGTCACCAAGATCGATGACGGCAAGGAGGTCGAGTTCACCGCCGAGGTGGACGTCCGGCCGTCCTTCGACGTCCCCGACTACTCCGGCATCGAGGTCACCGTCCCCTCGGCCGAGGTCACCGACGACGACATCGACACCCAGATCGACGCACTGCGTCAGCGCTTCGCCACCCTCACCGGGGTCGAGCGGCCCGCCGCCACGGGTGACTACGTCGTGATGGACCTCACGGCCACCATCGACGGCAGGAACATCGAGGAGCAGCAGGCCTCGGACGTCTCCTACGAGGTCGGTGCCGGCTCGGTCCTGCAGGGCCTGGACGACTCCCTCGTCGGCATGGCCGCCGGGGACGAGAAGACCTTCACCACGACCCTGGTGGGTGGCGAGAACGCCGGCGAGGAAGCCGACGTCACCATCCACGTCAAGAGCGTCAAGGAGAAGGTGCTCCCCGAGTTGGACGACGAGTTCGCGGGTCTCGCCAGCGAGTTCGACACCCTTGAGGAGCTGCGCGAGAGCCTGCGCGGCCAGGCCCGCCGCAACAAGCTCATCGACCAGGTCGTGCAGGCCCGTGAGAACGCCGTGACGGCCCTGCTCGACCAGATCGACATCCCGCTCCCCGAGAGCGCGCTCACCGCCGAGGTCGACGCGCGCAAGCACAACCTCGAGCACCAGATCGGCGAGAGCGGCCTGAGCCGTGAGGCGTACTTCCGTCTCTACCAGACCACTGAGGAAGAGCGCTTCGCCGAGTTCGAGACCAACGCGCGCAAAGCCATCAAGACCGGTTTCGTCCTCGACAAGATCGTCAAGCAGGAGGAGCTGGGGGTCAACGAGCAGGAGCTCACCGAGTTCGTGGTGCGCCGCGCCGCGCAGCTCGGCGTCGCCCCCAACACGCTGGCCCAGCACCTCGCGGACAACGACCAGCTGACCCTGGCCATGGTCGAGATCGTCCGTGAGAAGGCCAAGACCGTGGTCGGCGACTCCGCCAAGATCACCGACGAGGCCGGCGCCGACGTCGACCTCAAGGCCATCTACGCCGAGCTCAACCCCGAGCAGGAGGGTGCCGCTCCGCCGCCGGAGCCCACCGTTCAGCCCGCTCAGTGATCTGAGGTCCCCGCCTAAGGGCCGTCGGCACAGCGACACGAGGGCCGTTCGGC
The DNA here is from genome assembly GCF_014207705.1 of Sphaerisporangium rubeum. Lineage (NCBI taxonomy): Bacteria > Bacillati > Actinomycetota > Actinomycetes > Streptosporangiales > Streptosporangiaceae > Sphaerisporangium > Sphaerisporangium rubeum. The sequence goes on along the minus strand of NZ_JACHIU010000001.1, from coordinate 5,470,640 downwards.
GCGTTCCATGCGCGCCGGACGGCCTTCACGCGTTCAGACCTCGCGAATCCCGGCTCACCACAAATAAGTGAGCTTTAGTGTGTTTTTTGCTGATTCATGGGCAATCTGAGCGGCTGTGATCTGCGCAGACCGGCTCCTCGATGCTTGAGCAATATCTGTTCATCGCAATGCTCATCGCCGTCCTCATGCTGGCAGGACGGGTGACGGCCCGCCGCCTCGGCGTTCCCGAGGCGATTCCTCTCGTACTGCTCGGCGTCGGCGCCAGCTTCATCCCCGGCATGGACGCCGCGATCCCGCCGCCGGAAGTGGTGCTCAACATCTACCTCCCGCTGCTGGTCTACCGTGCGGCCTTCCTCACCGCACCACGCGAGAGCAGGGAGGACGCGGTCCCCATCTCGGTCCTGGCCTTCGGCTTGACCTGTGTGACCGCCGTGGCGGTGGCGGCCGCACTCAACTTCGCCATCCCCGAGGTGGGGTGGGCCGCGGCCCTCGCCATAGGCGCCGCCGTCGCCCCCACCGACCCCGTGGCGGCCACCTCGGTGATGCAACGCCTAGGCGCTCCGAGGCGCCTGGTGACCATTCTTGAGGGTGAGAGCCTCGTCAACGACGCCGTGGCCCTCACCCTCTTCGGACTGGCTCTCGCGGCCCTTGAGGACCCGGTGAGCCTCTCCGAGGGAGCCCTGACGCTGCTGCGGGTCGTGGCGGGTGGCGTGCTGTACGGGCTGGTGCTCGGCTGGGTGATCGCTCGCGTGCGCCTGCGGATCAAGGACGTCGGCGCGCAGATCGTCGTGTCGCTGCTCACGCCGTTCCTCGCCTACCTGCCGGCCGAGCACTTCGAGTTCTCCGGCGTGCTCGCCGTCGTCACCACCGGTTTCTACCTCGGTGTCCGTGCCGAGGGCATGCTCCCGCCGGTCTCCCGGCTCGCGGGCAAAACGTTCTGGGACATGCTGGCGTTCCTGCTGGAGTCGAGCCTGTTCGTCCTGCTGGGTCTGGAGATCCGGCACGTCGTCGCGAGTGTCGCGGACTACCCCGTGTTCGTGCTCGCCGGTGTGGCGGCACTGGCGGTCGCCGCCGTCGTGCTGGCGCGGATCGGTTGGACCCTCGGGGTGTTCCCCCTGGCACGGTGGCTGCCTGGCCGCCATCTGTCGTTCGACGAGATCGGCCGCTCGGAGCGATTGGTGATGGGCTGGGCCGGCATCCGAGGCGCCGTGACCCTGGCCATCGCCCTGTCCATCCCCCTCGACGTGCCACATCGGCCCCTGTTGATCTTCATTGGCGCCGTGGTCGTCCTCGTGACGCTCCTCGGCCAGACCACCACCCTGCCGCGTCTCATGCGCCGCCTGAAGCTCGGCGAATCGGACGAGGAGGCCGCCGAGGAGGCCGAGGCCCGCCGCGAGACCACCGAGGCCGCTCTGGCCAGGCTGGACGAGCTCGCCGCCGACGACACGGTGGACGAACGCACCGCGGACGTCTTCCGCCAGTTGCTCGAACTCCGCCTCGACCGGGTACGCGCGCTGCTGGACGACGAGGACGACGAGAGTACGGAAGGCGCGCGCGAGGTGCGTGAGGAACTCGCCAAGGCGCAGCGCGAGAAGCTCGACCAGCTTTACGAGAGCGGCCGCGTCAGCGAGGAGATCCGGCGGCGGTTGACGCATGAACTGGACCTGGAACACCACCGCCGATCGAGTGCCTCGTGACCGTCCCCCAGACATGCGCCGTCAGCGAACAGGATGGGGACGAGGCGTAACCGGTCGGTGTGCCGGGTTAAGGTCACAAGCAAAGCCCATCGATTACGACGCATCGGAAGGTGACGCTGTGACCAGCCCGCCGACCTCACATTCGCCCTTCGGCCAGGGGCCGCAGGGGCGCGGCCGTGAAAACGGCGCGTATCGTCTTGAGGACCAGCTGTACAACCGTCTGCTGCGCGAGCGCATCGTGGTGCTTGGCACCGCGGTGGACGACGAGGTCGCCAACCGCATCACCGCCGAGCTTCTTCTTCTCGCCGCGGACGACGCCGACCGGGACATCTGGCTTTACATCAACTCCCCGGGCGGTTCGGTGACGGCCGGCATGGCGATTTACGACATGATGGAGTATGTGCCGAACGATGTCTGCACGGTGGCCATGGGACTCGCCGCCTCCATGGGGCAGTTCCTGCTCTGCGCCGGCGCGCAGGGCAAGCGGTACGCGCTGCCGCACGCGCGCATCATGATGCACCAGCCCTCCGGCGGCATCGGCGGCACGGCCGCGGACATCGCGATCCAGGCGGAGCAGATGCTCTACGTCAAGAAGACCTTGGCGGAGCGCATCGCCTTCCACACCGGCCAGCCGCTCGACCAGATCGAGAAGGACTCCGATCGGGACCGCTGGTTCACGGCCGAGGAGGCCAAGGACTACGGCTTCATCGACCACGTCGTGCGCAGCGCGCGGCAGGTGCCCTCCGAGGGCGCCGTCTCCTAAGGGGCAACAGTGAGCGACTTGATCCGGCCGGGGGACATCAGCGGCCGATACATCATCCCTTCGTTCGTCGAACGCACGACGTACGGCGTGAAGGAGATGAACCCATACAACAAGCTCTTCGAGGACCGGATCATCTTCCTCGGGGTGCAGATCGACGACGCGTCGGCCAACGACGTCATGGCGCAGCTGCTGACGCTGGAGTCCCTCGATCCCGACCGGGACATCAGCATCTACATCAACTCGCCAGGCGGCTCGTTCACCGCGATGACGGCGATCTACGACACGATGCAGTTCGTCAGGCCCGAGATCCAGACCGTCTGCCTCGGGCAGGCGGCCTCGGCGGCGGCCGTGCTGCTGGCCGGCGGCACCCCTGGCAAGCGCTTCGCGCTGCCGAACGCGCGGGTGCTGATCCACCAGCCGTCCACCGAGGGCGGCGGCCAGGGCAGCGACATCGAGATCCAGGCACGCGAGATCCTGCGCATGCGCTCGCTGCTGGAGGAGATCGTCGCCAGGCACTCGGGCAAGGCGCCTGAGGAGGTCCGTCGCGACATCGAGCGCGACAAGATCCTCAACGCCGACGAGGCCAAGGCATACGGCCTGATCGACGACATCATCCCCTCACGGAAGAAACGCGCTCAAGCCGTGGCTTCCTGAGGACGCGGATCGCACCGGAACGGTGCCCAATTGGGCACGTTCCGGTGCGACTCACCGCTAGGGGGCGCACTGAGGGCCCAGAAGACGGTAACGTCGAAACCTGAGCGGGATGACTTTTCGGACCGAGTCCGCAAGATTCGGATCGCGGAGCAGGCGGTCCCACGCAAAGGAGTATCTGGGGTGGCACGCATCGGCGACGGCGGAGACCTGCTGAAGTGCTCGTTCTGTGGGAAGAGCCAGAAGCAAGTCAAGAAGCTCATCGCCGGACCCGGCGTATACATCTGCGATGAGTGCATCGATCTCTGCAACGAGATCATCGAGGAGGAGCTCTCCGAGTCCTCCGAGTTGAAGTGGGACAGTCTCCCCAAGCCTCGTGAGATCTACGAGTTCCTGGACGCCTACGTCATCGGCCAGGACAAGGCCAAGAAGGCGCTCTCGGTGGCGGTGTACAACCACTACAAGCGCGTGCAGTCCGGTGAGCGTGGCCGCGACGACGGCATCGAGCTGGCCAAGTCCAACATCCTCCTGCTCGGCCCCACCGGGTCGGGCAAGACCTTGCTGGCACAGACACTGGCCAAGATGCTCAACGTCCCGTTCGCCATCGCGGACGCCACGGCGCTCACCGAAGCCGGGTACGTCGGTGAGGACGTCGAGAACATCCTCCTGAAGCTCATCCAGGCGGCCGACTACGACGTCAAGAAGGCCGAGACGGGCATCATCTACATCGACGAGGTCGACAAGATAGCCCGCAAGAGCGAGAACCCCTCGATCACCCGGGACGTCTCGGGCGAGGGTGTGCAGCAGGCGCTGCTGAAGATCCTGGAGGGCACCACGGCCTCGGTCCCGCCGCAGGGCGGCCGCAAGCATCCCCACCAGGAGTTCATCCAGATCGACACCACCAACGTGCTGTTCATCTGCGGCGGCGCGTTCGCCGGCCTCGAGAAGATCATCGAGTCCCGGGTCGGCAAGAAGGGCATCGGCTTCAACGCGATCATCCACTCCAAGGACGAGATCGACGCCTCGGACATCTTCTCCGACGTCATGCCGGAGGACCTGCTGAAGTTCGGCATGATCCCCGAGTTCGTCGGCCGCCTCCCGGTGATCACCAGCGTGCACAACCTCGACCGCGAGGCGCTCATCCAGATCCTCACCGAGCCGAGGAACGCGCTGGTCAAGCAGTACCGCCGCCTGTTCGAGCTGGACAACGTCGAGCTCGAGTTCACCGACGACGCGCTGGAGGCCATCGCCGACCAGGCGATCCTGCGCGGCACCGGCGCGCGCGGCCTGCGGGCCATCATGGAGGAGGTCCTCCTCTCGGTGATGTACGAAGTGCCGTCCCGTCAGGACGTCGCGCGGGTCGTCATCACCAGGGAGTCGGTCCTGGAGCACGTCAACCCGACGCTGGTACCCCGTGACCAGCTGAACGCCACCAAGCAGCAGCGCACGCCGCGAGAGAAGTCGGCCTGAGCTCCGCACAGGGGGCGTGACCCTTCGTATGATCATGGCCCGTCCGGCGCTCGCCGCGACGGGCCGTGTCATGTGCCGCCGGTCCGCACGGGAGATGACGATCCGTAGTGAGGCTCCCTTTGTGCCACACAGAAAGTGGTTTTTGGGGACAGATCACCGCTAACAGGTGGCATGTCCGAATAGCGGATTAAGGGCGCACTACGGCACACGGGCTCAGACAGAGCCGGGACGTCCCTAGAATGTCGCTGTGACAACGCCTGATCTGCCGACACAGTACGCACCCGCAGACGTCGAGACCCGCAGCTACGAACGCTGGGTCGCGGAGGGCTACTTCACGGCGGACGTAGGCGGCGGCGGCGAGCCCTACTCCATCGTGCTACCGCCCCCCAACGTGACCGGTGTCCTGCACATCGGCCACGCGCTCGACCACTCCATCCAGGACGTCCTCACCCGCCGTGCCCGCATGCGCGGCCACCAGACGCTCTGGCTCCCCGGCATGGACCACGCCGGCATCGCCACCCAGAACGTCGTCGAGCGCGAGCTCGCCAAGCAGGGCCTGTCCCGCCACGACCTCGGCCGCGAGGCGTTCGTGGAGCGCGTCTGGCAGTGGAAGGAAGAGTCAGGCGGCCGCATCCTCGGCCAGATGACCAAGCTCGGCGACGGCGTCGACTGGACCCGCGAGCGCTTCACCATGGACGACGGCCTGTCCCGGGCCGTCCAGACCATCTTCAAGCACCTGTTCGACGACGGGCTGATCTACCGCGCCGAGCGCATCATCAACTGGTGCCCCCGCTGCCTCACCGCACTGTCCGACATCGAGGTCGACCACTCCGACGACGAGGGCGAGCTCGTCTCCATCCGGTACGGCGAAGGCGACGCGTCCATCGTGGTCGCCACCACCCGCGCCGAGACCATGCTCGGCGACACCGCCGTCGCCGTCCACCCTGCGGACGAGCGGTACGCGCACCTGGTCGGCACCATGGTCGAGCTGCCGCTCACCGGCCGCATGATCCCCGTCGTCGCCGACGAGCACGTCGACCCGTCGTTCGGCACCGGCGCCGTCAAGGTCACCCCCGCGCACGACCCCAACGACTTCGAGATCGGCCGCCGGCACGGCCTCCCCTCGCTCACGGTCATGGACGACCGCGGCGTGGTCACCGCGCACGGGCCCTTCCTCGGCCTCGACCGTTTCGAGGCCAGGCCCGCCGTCGTGGCCGCGCTGCGCGCCGAGGGCCGTGTCGTCGCCGAGAGACGCCCCTACGTCCACGCCGTCGGTCACTGCTCCCGCTGCAAGACCGTCGTCGAGCCGCGGCTGTCCCTGCAGTGGTTCGTCAACGTCCAGCCGCTCGCCAAGGCCGCCGGTGACGCCGTCCGCGACGGACGCACCCGCGTCCACCCGCCGGAGCTCGCCAAGCGCTACTTCGACTGGGTCGACGACATGCACGACTGGTGCATCTCCCGCCAGCTGTGGTGGGGCCACCGCATCCCCGTGTGGTACGGCCCCGAGGGCGAGGTCGTATGCGTCGGCCCCGACGAGGAGCCGCCGACGGGCTACACCCAGGACCCCGACGTCCTGGACACGTGGTTCTCCTCCGCGCTGTGGCCGTTCTCCACGCTCGGCTGGCCGGAGCGCACCCCCGAGCTGGAGCGCTTCTACCCGACCACGGTCCTGGTGACCGGGTACGACATCCTGTTCTTCTGGGTCGCGCGCATGATGATGTTCGGCCTCTACGCCATGGACGGCGAGCCCCCGTTCCGCACGGTCGCGTTGCACGGCATGGTGCGCGACCAGTTCGGCAAGAAAATGTCCAAATCCTTCGGCAACGTGGTCGACCCCCTCGACTGGATCGAGCGGTACGGCGCTGACGCCACCCGCTTCACCCTGCTGCGCGGCGCGTCCCCCGGCTCGGACGTCGCCATCAGCGACGACTGGGCCGCCGGCTCGCGCAACTTCTGCAACAAGATCTGGAACGCCGCCAGGTTCACCCTGCTCAACGGCGCAACCGTCGCGGCCCCCCTGCCGGCCCCCGGCGACCTCACCGTCGCCGACCGGTGGATCCTCTCCCGCCTGCACACCGTCATCGAGGCCGTGGACACGGCATACGAGGACTTCGAGTTCGCCAAGATCTCCGACCAGCTCTACCACTTCGCGTGGGACGAGGTCTGCGACTGGTACGTCGAGCTCGCCAAGATCCAGATCGCGGAAGGCGGAGACCGCGCCGAGCGCACCCGTATCGTGCTCGGCCACGTGCTCGACGCGCTGCTGCGCCTCCTGCACCCCCTCATGCCGTTCGTCACCGAAGAGCTCTGGCGCGCACTGACCGCGCGACCCTCCGTCGTCGTGGCGTCCTGGCCCACCCTCGACCCGGTCTACGCCGATCCGGCAGCCGAGCGCGAGATCCTGGCCGTCCAGGACCTTATCACCGAAGTGCGGCGCTTCCGCTCCGACCAGGGCCTCAAACCCGGCCAGCGAGTCGCCGCGCACCTGGTGCTCGAGGGCTCTCTCGCCACACACGAAGGCGCCGTCCGCACCCTCCTGCGCCTCGACCCACCCGGCCCCGCCTTCTCCGCCACAGCCCGCCTGGCCGTAGGCACCTCCGTGGTGGAGCTCGACACCGCCGGCACCATCGACGTTGCCGCAGAGCGCAGACGTCTCGACAAGGACCTCGCAGCCGCACGCAAGGAGGCCGCACAGGTGGCCGCCAAGCTGGCCAACGAGCAGTTCATGGCCAAGGCCCCGGACGACGTCGTCACCAAGGTCCGCACCCGCGCCGCACAGGCCGACGCCGACATCGCCCGCCTCGAAGCCCAGCTCGCAGCCCTCCCCGCCGGCTGAGCCCGCCTCTCCTGGTGAGCCCGCGACCGGGTTACCGGTCGCGGGCTCACGTCATGTCCGACAGGCTCCAGAGATTGCCTGAGGTTCCATGTTTGGGACCCACCCCGCAGGGAAGGACTAGGAGTCCGGCGAAGATGGTCATGGCACCGCCTCACCGGTGCTACAGTTTTATCCGCAGGGTGATCGCGGCCCCCGCTCGACAGAGCGGAGACCGGGAGCCGGCCAGGTTTCATCGGCGATCGACCTCCTGCACATCCGAAGACTCATCTGAGTTTGAGAGCTCTGCGTCGCGGTTTGACCAGACTCAAGGGCCTGGGTAAGTTTGAGGAGTTGCTCTTACACAGAGCGAACGGAAATGAGCCCCGGCGGGGCCGGATCTGAGATCCGAATCGGCCGGTGTACGCGTCCGTTTCTTGAGAACTCAACAGTGTGCTAAAAGCCAGTGCATGAAGTTCATGCATAACCCCGTCCCCTTGGGGTTCCTCGCCGTGTTCGGCAGGGTGCCTGGGGATGGTTTCCTTTGATGAGGGGTTCCCCTTTTAGCGGGGGGGATCTTTCGCTGGGGTTCTCTTTTCAGACATTGTTTGGAGAGTTTGATCCTGGCTCAGGACGAACGCTGGCGGCGTGCTTAACACATGCAAGTCGAGCGGAAAGGCCCTTCGGGGTACTCGAGCGGCGAACGGGTGAGTAACACGTGAGTAACCTGCCCCTGACTTCGGGATAAGCCTGGGAAACCGGGTCTAATACCGGATATGACCTGCCACTGCATGGTGTGCGGGTGGAAAGTTTTTTCGGTTGGGGATGGGCTCGCGGCCTATCAGCTTGTTGGTGGGGTAGTGGCCTACCAAGGCGACGACGGGTAGCCGGCCTGAGAGGGCGACCGGCCACACTGGGACTGAGACACGGCCCAGACTCCTACGGGAGGCAGCAGTGGGGAATCTTGCGCAATGGGCGGAAGCCTGACGCAGCGACGCCGCGTGGGGGATGACGGCCTTCGGGTTGTAAACCTCTTTCAGCAGGGACGAAGTTGACGTGTACCTGTAGAAGAAGCGCCGGCTAACTACGTGCCAGCAGCCGCGGTAATACGTAGGGCGCGAGCGTTGTCCGGAATTATTGGGCGTAAAGAGCTCGTAGGTGGCTTGTCGCGTCTGCCGTGAAAGCCCATGGCTTAACTGTGGGTCTGCGGTGGATACGGGCTGGCTAGAGGTAGGTAGGGGCAAGCGGAATTCCTGGTGTAGCGGTGAAATGCGCAGATATCAGGAGGAACACCGGTGGCGAAGGCGGCTTGCTGGGCCTTACCTGACGCTGAGGAGCGAAAGCGTGGGGAGCGAACAGGATTAGATACCCTGGTAGTCCACGCTGTAAACGTTGGGCGCTAGGTGTGGGGTCCTTCCACGGGTTCCGTGCCGTAGCTAACGCATTAAGCGCCCCGCCTGGGGAGTACGGCCGCAAGGCTAAAACTCAAAGGAATTGACGGGGGCCCGCACAAGCGGCGGAGCATGTTGCTTAATTCGACGCAACGCGAAGAACCTTACCAAGGCTTGACATTCATCGGTAACATCCGGAGACGGGTGCCCCCTTTTGGGCCGGTGGACAGGTGGTGCATGGCTGTCGTCAGCTCGTGTCGTGAGATGTTGGGTTAAGTCCCGCAACGAGCGCAACCCTTGTTCCATGTTGCCAGCACGCCTCTAGGGGTGGTGGGGACTCATGGGAGACTGCCGGGGTCAACTCGGAGGAAGGTGGGGATGACGTCAAGTCATCATGCCCCTTATGTCTTGGGCTGCAAACATGCTACAATGGCCGGTACAGAGGGTTGCGATGCCGTGAGGCGGAGCGAATCCCGTAAAGCCGGTCTCAGTTCGGATTGGGGTCTGCAACTCGACCCCATGAAGTCGGAGTCGCTAGTAATCGCAGATCAGCAACGCTGCGGTGAATACGTTCCCGGGCCTTGTACACACCGCCCGTCACGTCACGAAAGTCGGCAACACCCGAAGCCCGTGGCCCAACCCACTTGTGGGGGGGAGCGGTCGAAGGTGGGGCCGGCGATTGGGACGAAGTCGTAACAAGGTAGCCGTACCGGAAGGTGCGGCTGGATCACCTCCTTTCTAAGGAGCACCGGCCAACGGCAACACCCCGGCGCGGAGGTCGCTGGTCCACCCGGACCCGCACCACCGCACACCGGGACGCCGAAGGTCCACCGCTGGTGTCGGTGAGCGTACGTCTCACCCACCGGCACGCTCATTAGTGGAGCACTGGCTACTCCGATCATCGGCCTGTCCGGTGCGGCTGGTACCGCCACCACCCCCCTGGGGTTGGTGGAGTGGGAACGTCGTCCTGGCGGTCTGGGGGTTGGAGCACACTGTTGGGTCCTGAGGAAACGGACCGTTGGACGCGCCCCGCGACCTGATCCCTGTCACGCACGTTGGTGTGTGAGCGGGTGTGGAAGCGGGGTGTGCTTCGACAGGAGTGTTTTCTCGTCTGCGGGACCGTCCGCCTGTCATACCGGCTCAGTTTCGTGATTGAGGGTTCGGCCCTTGTGGTTGATCTTCTTCTCAGAGACATGGGTGTTTGGTGACGGTGTTGGTGCGGTTGTCTCGTTTGTTGTTTGTGAATTGCATAGTGGACGCGAGCATCTTTTGTGGCCAAGTTTTTTAGGGCACACGGTGGATGCCTTGGCATCAGGAGCCGATGAAGGACGTGGGAGGCTGCGTTAAGCCTCGGGGAGTCGCCAACCAGACGTTGATCCGGGGATGTCCGAATGGGGAAACCTGGCACCAGTCATGTGGTGTCGCCGCCGTCTGAATGTATAGGGCGGTTGGTGGTAACGCGGGGAAGTGAAACATCTCAGTACCCGTAGGAGAAGAAAACAATAGTGATTCCGTGAGTAGTGGTGAGCGAAAGCGGAGGAGGCTAAACCGGGCGCGTGTGATAGCCGGCGGGCGTTGCGTGTCCGGGGTTGTGGGACCTTGCTTGCAGTTTCTGCCGGGGCTGCGGGGAGTGATAAATCTGTGGGGTAGCCGAGCCTGCTGGGATGCAGGGCCGTAGACCGTGATAGCCGGGTAGGCGAAACCTTATGGACTTCCTTGTGGGTGTTCCCAAGTAGCACGGGGCTCGAGGAATCCTGTGTGAATCTGCCAGGACCACCTGGTAAGCCTGAATACTTCCTGATGACCGATAGTGGACCAGTACCGTGAGGGAAAGGTGAAAAGCGCCCCGGTGAGGGGTCGTGAAATAGTACCTGAAACCGTGTGCCTACAAGCCGTGGGAGCGTAATCCGCCTTCGGGTGGGTTGTGATGTGACCGCGTGCCTTTTGAAGAATGAGCCTGCGAGTCATGGTGTGTGGCGAGGTTAACCCGTGTGGGGGAGCCGTAGCGAAAGCGAGTCTGAATAGGGCGTTTTTAGTCGCATGCTGTGGACCCGAAGCGGAGTGATCTACGCATGGGCAGGTTGAAGCGCGGGTAAGACCGTGTGGAGGACCGAACCCACCAGGGTTGAAAACCTGGGGGATGATCTGTGTGTAGGGGTGAAAGGCCAATCAAACTCCGTGATAGCTGGTTCTCCCCGAAATGCATTTAGGTGCAGCGTTGCGTGGTCCTTGCCGGAGGTAGAGCACTGGTTGGCTGATGGGCCTTACCGGGTTACTGACGTCAGCCAAACTCCGAATGCCGGTGAAGTGTAGCGTGGCAGTGAGACTGCGGGGGATAAGCTTCGTAGTCGAGAGGGAAACAGCCCAGATCGCCGACTAAGGCCCCTAAGGGTGTGCTAAGTGGGAAAGGATGTGGAGTCGCAGTGACAACCAGGAGGTTGGCTTAGAAGCAGCCATCCTTGAAAGAGTGCGTAATAGCTCACTGGTCAAGTGATTCCGCGCCGACAATGTAGCGGGGCTCAAGCACACCGCCGAAGTCGCGGCATCTCCGTCCGGTTCGGATGGTGATGGGTAGGGGAGCGTCGTGCGTGCTGTGAAGCGTTCTGGTGATGGGGCGTGGAGTGCGTGCGAGTGAGAATGCAGGCATGAGTAGCGATTCGAGGGTGGGAAACCCTCGCGCCGAATGACCAAGGGTTCCTGGGGCAGGCTGATCCGCCCAGGGTAAGTCGGGGCCTAAGGCGAGGCCGACAGGCGTAGTCGATGGATGACGGGTTGATATTCCCGTACCCGCGGGTTCGCGCCAATACTGAGGCCGGTGATACTAAGACTTGCCTGATCCATCTTCGGCTTCGGCTGGGGTGGTGAGGGGGGTTGGCCTGATCTGGTAGTAGGTAAGCGATGGGGTGACACAGGAGGGTAGCCCAGCCCAGGCGATGGTTGTTCCTGGGGTAAGCATGTAGGGATGGAGCGCAGGTAAATCCGTGTTCCCGTTAGGAAGTCCTGAGATGTGATGCCGAGCCGATTGTGGCGAAGTGGGTGATCCCATGCTGTCGAGAAAAGCCTCTAGCGAGTGGACCGGCGGCCCGTACCCTAAACCGACTCAGGTGGTCAGGTAGAGAATACCGAGGCGATCGGGTGAACTGTGGTTAAGGAACTCGGCAAATTGCCCCCGTAACTTCGGGAGAAGGGGGGCCTCTGCTGGTGATGATACTTGCTGTCTGAGCTGGTGGGGGTCGCAGTGGCCAGGGGGAAGCGACTGTTTACTAAAAACACAGGTCCGTGCGAAGTCGTAAGACGATGTATACGGACTGACGCCTGCCCGGTGCCGGAACGTTAAGGGGACCGCTCAACTCAGATTCGTCTGGGTGAAGGTGAGAACTTAAGCGCCGGTAAACGGCGGTGGTAACTATAACCATCCTAAGGTAGCGAAATTCCTTGTCGGGTAAGTTCCGACCTGCACGAATGGCGTAACGACTTCCCCGCTGTCTCAACCGCAGACCCGGCGAAATTGCAGTACGAGTAAAGATGCTCGTTACGCGCAGCAGGACGGAAAGACCCCGGGACCTTCACTACAGCTTGACATTGGTGTTTGGGACGGCTTGTGTAGGATAGGTGGGAGACGGTGAAGCTGTCACGCTAGTGGTGGTGGAGTCATTGGTGAAATACCACTCTGGTCGTTTTGGATGCCTGAACCCGCGCCCGTGGATCCGGGTGGGGGACAGTGTCTGGTGGGTAGTTTAACTGGGGCGGTTGCCTCCTAAAGAGTAACGGAGGCGCCCAAAGGTTCCCTCAGCCTGGTTGGCAATCAGGTGGTGAGTGTAAGTGCACAAGGGGGCTTGACTGTGAGACCGACGGGTCGAGCAGGAGCGAAAGCTGGGACTAGTGATCCGGCGCCGGCGTGTGGAAGCGGTGTCGCTCAACGGCTAAAAGGTACCCCGGGGATAACAGGCTGATCTTCCCCAAGAGTCCATATCGACGGGATGGTTTGGCACCTCGATGTCGGCTCGTCGCATCCTGGGGCTGGAGTAGGTCCCAAGGGTTGGGCTGTTCGCCCATTAAAGCGGTACGCGAGCTGGGTTTAGAACGTCGCGAGACAGTTCGGTCCCTATCCGCTGCGCGCGCAGGAGACTTGAAAGGAGCTGTCCCTAGTACGAGAGGACCGGGACGGACGAACCTCTGGTGTGCCAGTTGTACCGCCAGGTGCATGGCTGGTTGGCTACGTTCGGCAGGGATAACCGCTGAAAGCATCTAAGCGGGAAGCTCGCCTTGAGATGAGGTCTCCCACCCCGTTGTGGGGGTAAGGCTCCCAGGAGATGACTGGGTTGATAGGCCGGAGGTGTACACGCTGTAAGGCGCCCAGCCGACCGGTACTAATAGGCCGAGGACTTGACCACAAAACTTTTATCCGACCTTGCATGCTGCAGTTGCTGTGTGTGTGTTTGGTTGGGTGATGCTCGCGTCCACTGTGTGACTCAGAGACAGCAAACCTCCCCGCAGGGGTGGTGGTTGTTTCATGGGGTTACGGCGGTCATAGCGGATGGGAAACACCCGGTTACATTCCGAACCCGGAAGTTAAGCTGTCCAGCGCCGATGGTACTGCACCGGGGACGGTGTGGGAGAGTAGGACACCGCCGGACAAACATTCACAGCACACTGCTGCTGTCACGATAAAGCCGCTCAGGCACTGCCTGGGCGGCTTTTCGCGTTTCCGGGGGGATCCGCTTTGTGCCGGGGTTCCCGCGCGGGCCGTGGGGTTGTCCTGCTGGCGATGCTGGTGGGGGGGGGGGGGGGGGGGGGGGGGGGGTAGGGGGGCCGGCGTTGGTGTGGTGTTGGCGTGTGGGACCGGGACCGGGACCGGGACCGGTTACCGGGTTGGCCGCTGTGGGCCGGTTTGGCCGCCGTAGAGCGGCGCCGGGTTCGCCGACCTGCGTCCCGCCGTCGCGGCGCCGAACAACGGCGATCATCGTGATGGGTGAGTGGGCCGGCGATCATGCTGATGTAGTGAGCCGGTCGGCAGACCTCGTGACGAGGTGAGCGGGTCGGCAGACCTCGTGACGAGGTGAGCGGGTCGGCAGGCCTCGTGACGAGGTGAGCGGGTCGGCAGGCCTCGTGACGAGGTGAGCGGGTCGGCAGGCCTCGTGACGAGGTGAGCGGGCCGGCCGTCCTGTGATGGGATGAGCCGGTCGGCAGTCATACCGATCGGGTGAGCAGGCCAGCAGTCATCGTGATGGGGTGAGCCGGTCGGCAGTCCTCGTGACGAGGTGAGCGGGCCGGCCGTCCTGTGATGGGGTGAGCCGGTCGGCAGTCATGCTGATGGGGTGAGCGGGGTGGCGGTTGTCCTGATGGGTGGGTGAGGGGTGGCTGGGGGATGGGTGGGTCAGAGGTGGTCGGGGTGTTGGTCGGTTGGTTGGTTGGTGCTATCGGTTTGTGGAGAGTTTGTTGGCGTTGGGGGGTTGGCCGTCGTGGGGTGGGGTCGGGTTGGTGATGCTGGGTTTTACTGTGTGCGCGTTGCGTCTTGGTGCGCGGGCCATGAGTCAGAGGGGCCTTGGATGTTGTCACCGCGCCGCGGTGGTGTCGGCGCGGTGACAGGGGGCCGTCAGGGGGTGATGAGGAGGGCGTCGCCTACGCCGCGTTCTGTGCCGTCGGAGGGGTGGTTGGCTGGTTTGTTTTTTACGATCATGGTGCTGGAGCCGCCGCCGTCGAGGTTGATGGCCTGGCGGGCGCCTAGCCAGAGCATGAGCTGGGCGGCTTCGATCATGGAGGCGCCTACGGTGGTGCCGGGGCGGCGGCCGTCGACGGTGGCGAGGATGAGGGTGCCGTTTCGGGTGACGCCGGCGAGGGTTCTGGGGTGGCGGCGGAGGATCATGTTGACGTTGGCGTGGCCGTCGGCTTTGGCGGTGACGTGTTCGCGGCCGTTGCGTACCAGGCCGACGCCGCCGCCGATGACGCTGGTGTCCTTGGTGAGGGGGATGGCCTTGCCGGTGCGCAGGTCGACGACCTTGGTGTTGATCTTGACGGTCCACTGCTCCCAGGCGTGGGACCAGATCCAGTCGGCCATGATGCCGGTGCCGTGGAGCACCCGGGTGCCGGGTGCGACCTTGCCGCCGGAGGGCCGGAGTTCCAGCACGGCGCCGCGTGCGTCGAGTACGGCTTCCGCGCCGTCGTCCTTGGGGGTCTTGACGCCGTACTCCTCGGTGTAGAGCAGGAGCTCGTCGGGGAGCGCGGCACGGTTGACGCCGGTGACGGCGGTCTTCTCGCCGTCGGCGGAGACGACGGAGATGTCGGTGCGTACCTCGGTGATGCGAGCGGTGCGGCCCTTCAGGATGAGCGCGCTGCGTCCGGCGACGGCCTCGCTGAGCAGTTTGCCGTCGACCACGGAGACGCCGACGGGTTCGCCGCGCAGGTTCTTCGCGGTGTGGATGTTGAAGAATCCGCCGTTGACGGCGGCGATGGCTCCGGCGCGTTTCGCCATGGACGAGGTGGTCTCGCGAGCGGCGACGGTCTTGCCGATGCTCGCGTGGTAGGAGCCGCGGAAGGCCTTGGGGTCGACGGTCAGGACCCGGACGTCCCAGGGGCCGGTGGTCGGCGTGCCGTCGTCCCCGAGGAAGTCGACTTTCGAGGCAATGCCGGCGTCCTTAAGGCTTTTCACCATTTTGGCGGCCTCGTCGCGCTTGCTCAGCGACCACGACCCGATGCGCGCCATGTATCCGGTGCCTTCCGGATGGTCGGCGACCCCGGGACGGACGAATTCGGATACGACCACGGGGAATCCGGCGTCTCGCGCGCTCTGCGCCACGGCTTCGGCGTTGGCCCGTGACCCGGAGTCCTTGCCCTTCATGAGCAACGACACCGTGTACCCGTCGCTCTTCTTGCCGTGCCGCAGGGTGAACATGTCGATGCCGGCGGCCACGGACTTGTGTTTCTGCTTGACCTGGCCGGCCTCGCCGAGCGGGAACGCCTTCTGCGGGACCGTCCACCGGGCCGACTCGGCCGTCGCGGTGGCCGTCAGCGCCGGCACGGTGGCCGAGGTGAGGCAGACAACGGCGAGACCTGCGAGTAGGCGACGTGGCATCAGGGGCTCCCGTGGGTGGTTCGGTCCTCGGTGCACCATCGTGCGTGGAGTGACGGGTCCGCCGCCGGTGAACACGCCAACGTCTATGAGAATGTAACCCGGCATATAGGGCATGCTTCATCCCTTGTCGCCCGACAGAGAATGCCTTTAACGGTAAATGCCCAGGTAAATCAGGAATTCCTGAGGAGCGTGGCCAGCCGTTCCCCGTCCAGGCCGTGCGCCGTGACGCCGTCCGCCCCCGTCATGCTCTCGCCGGCCACCAGCGCGTTGACGATGGCCTCCTCGGTCGCCTCGATCACCGCGTAGAACAGCGGGTCGATGTGCTCGTCGGCCAGCACGGTGACCTGATAGGTGAGCGGCGGGACGGCGTCCATGGTGTTGGCGGGGAGGTTCCTGTTGGCGGTGGAGAAGCACAGGAAGCCGTCGCCGCTGGAGTTCTCACCGGCCCCGCCGGTACGCGCCACGCCGAGCCCGGCGCGCTGCGCCAGGCGGCGGCACTGGTGGGGCAGCAGCGGCGCGTCGGTGGCGACGATCCCGATGATGGACCCGGCACCTTCGGGTGCGGGGGAGACCGGCAGCGGTACGTCGGTGAACGACGGCCCCACCGGCACGCCGTTGACGGCCAGCCGGCCGCGGCGGCCGTGGTTGGCCTGGACGAGCACGCCGACGGTGTAGCCGCCGTACTGTTCGCCGAGGACCCTGGACGCGGTGCCGATGCCGCCTTTGAAGCCGTGGCAGATCATGCCGGTGCCGCCGCCGACCCCACCCTCGGCGACCGGGCCGCCGGACGCGGCGGCGTAGGCGGCCTTGACGTGCGCGGGCCGTACGTGCTGGCCGTCGATGTCGTTGAGCGTGCCGTCCCAGGTCTCGCCGACGACCGTCAGGGACCACGCCTGCCGTCCCCGGGCCAGCGACGCCACCTCGATCTCCACCAGCGCGTCGCGCACCGTGCCGACCGACGCGGTGTTGGTGAGGCCGATCGGTGACCCGAGGATGCCGAACTCCGCGAGGTAGGCGAGGCCGGTGATCTCGCCGTTGCCGTTCAGCCAGTGGTACGACGCGTACACCGGCTCGTCGAACGCCGACCCCGCGTGCGGCAGCACGACGGTGACGCCGGTGCGGACGGGCCCGGTGCCGACCACACGCGGGCCTTCGCCGTCGATCAGCGTGGTGTGGCCCACCCGCACCCCGGCGACGTCGGTGATGGCGTTGTACGGCCCCGGTGTGCCGTCGCCGATGACGATGCCGAGGTCGCGCGCGCGTCGTGGCGCGGTCGTGCCGCTGGTCAACGGGTCTCCTCAGCGGATCTCGCGCCGGAACGACTCCAGCGCCAGCAGCGCGACGTGCAGCGACAGGCACGCCTCGACGTCGTCGAGGTCGGTGTCGAGTATGCGCTCAAGGCGCCGCAGCCGGTCGTAGAACGCGGGCCGCGACAGGTGGGCCCGCTGCGCGGCCACCGCCTTGTTGCGGCCGGACTCCAGGTAGGTCTTGAGTATGCCGGTGAGGTCGCCGCCGCGGTGCGCGTCGTGCGCGAGCAGCGGCCCGAGCTCGCGCTCGGCGAACGTCTGCAGCCGCGCGTCGTCACGCAGCAGGTGGAGAAGCCCACGCAGCCGCAGGTCGGGCAGCCGGTAGAAGGGACGCCGGTCGGGCTGGCGCGCTGCGGCCTCCGCCACCTGCTCGGCTTCGAGGAAGCTGCGCCGCACGTCGCGCACCGACTCCACGACCGACCCGGCGGCCAGCACGAACGGCGTGGTGAACGCGGTGCGCAGCCGTTCGGCGAGCGCGGTGAGCGCGCCTTCGGCGAGCATGCGTGGCGGCAGCGGAAGCAGCACGCCGACACGGTTCTGGTCGAGTGCGCCGACCAGCGCCAGCAGCCGTGCGTCGCGGCAGGCGGCGGCGGTGGCCTCGGCCAGCTCGCCGAGGCGGGCCTGGAGGTTCAGCGCGGTGTCGTCGTGGTCGGTGAGGCGCAGCACGACGCTGATGAGCTTGCGGCCGGTGAGCGGCACGCCGACGGCGCGGGCCCGTGCGGCGGCCTCGTCGGGGTCGGCGTAGGCGTGGGTGAGGATGCCGGTGAGTATGGTGCCGTGGGCCTGGCGTTCCAGGCTCTCCTGGTGGCGTTCCAGCAGGCGGCCGAGCGCGAGTGTGGTGGCGGCGCGTTCGGCGAGCACGACGTCACGGGGGCCGGGTGGCGCGTCGCAGACGACGATGAGCCGTCCCCAGTCGTGGCCGCGCGCGCCGACCATGGTGACCAGCCAGCCGGAGGACGCATCGTACGCGGTGCGCTCGCGCGGTGCGACGGCACGCGACCTCGCCTCCCAGCCGGCGAGCAGCGTGCCGGTGTCCCGGCCCGAGCTCTCACAGGCAAGCACCTGGTGAGCGAGGTTCTCCAGCAGCACGGGACGCGACGACAGCCGCGACACCTGGCGCAGCACCTCGGCCGGCGGGGCCCCCTCGACCGACAGCTCGGTGAACACCTCGTGCAGATGCTCGGAGGCACGCAGCTCCTGGAGCTGGATGTCGATGATGCGTGCGTGCACCGACTCGGTGATCTGCACGAACGGCGTCTCGCGTGCCAGGGTGACCACCGGCAGGCCGTGGGTCTCGGCGGCGTCGACCACCTCACGCGGCAGTTCGCCGACGAACCGGCGGCCGAGCTCGACGATCAGGCCGGAAACGCCGACCCCCGCGAGGTCGGCGACGTAGTCGGCGAGCTTGCCGTGGTCCTCGGGGAGGGCGACGCCGGTGGTGAGGATGAGCTCGCCGCCGCGCAGCAGGTGAGCGATGTCACTGACCTCCCCGACGTGAACCCATCGCACACGGGTGTTCAGCCGGTCGGCGCCCGCGACCACCCGCGGGCCGCCCCGGTGAACGGCGTCCAAAGCCAAGACGTCGGCCAGGGTCGGTAGCACGAAAATGAGCCTATCCGATCAGAATGTAAAGTCGGCTGGCCAGTCCTTGACACATCGTCGAACGACCGCGCCGACGTGCCGGAAGATCGGCCGGACACGCGAACCGTCGGCGTGTCTTACGTCCGGACATGCGCACGTGAGGACAGCAGGAGGTCGTACCTCCACCGATGGCAGGATGTAACGCTTTCGCGGGATTACCCGACACTGTGCCCTTAGGAGCGGCCGTCGTGAGCAGCCATAATCAGAGGCATGTCCGACCTTCTCGCGCGCCACCGCGCGGTACTGCCGAACTGGTCGCCTCTCTACTACGAGCAGCCTATCGAGATCGTCCGAGGTAAGGGCAATCGCGTCATCGACGCCGAGGGCCGCAGCTACCTCGACTTCTTCGCCGGCATCCTCACGAACATGATCGGCTACGACGTCCCCGAGGTGCGTCAGGCGGTCGAGCGCCAGATCGCCACCGGCGTCGTGCACACCAGCACGCTGTACCTGCTGCGCGGCCAGGTCGAGCTGGCCGAGAAGATCGCCGGACTGTCCGGCATACCGGACGCCAAGGTGTTCTTCACCAACTCCGGCACCGAGGCCAACGAGACCGCGCTGCTGCTCGCGACGTTCGCCAGGCGGTCGGACCAGGTGTTCGCCATGCGGCAGAGCTACCACGGCCGCAGCTTCGGCGCGATCGCGGTGACCGGCAACCGCGGCTGGACGAACAGCTCACTGTCGCCGCTGAACGTGCACTTCCTGCACGGCGCCGACCGGCACCTGCCGCAGTTCCGCGGCATGTCCGACGAGGCCTACATCGAGGCGTGCGTCGCCGACCTGCGCCATGTGCTCGCCACCGCCGCCGCGCCTGACGTGGCCGCGCTGATCGCCGAGCCGGTCCAGGGGGTCGGCGGCTTCACCATGGCGCCGGACGGGCTGTTCGCGGCGTACAAGGAGGTGCTGGACGAGTCAGGCATCCTGTTCATCTCGGATGAGGTGCAGACCGGCTGGGGCCGCACCGGCGAGGCGTTCTTCGGTATCCAGGCCCACGGTGTGACTCCGGACATGCTGACCTTCGCCAAGGGCCTCGGCAACGGCTTCGCCGTCGGCGGCGTCGTCGCGCGTGGCGACCTGATGGACGGCCCGAAGGCCATCGGTCTTTCCACCTTCGGCGGCAACCCCGTCGCCATGGCCGCGGCGAACGCCACCCTCGACTACGTGCTCGACCATGACCTGCGCTCCCGCGCCGCCGTCACCGGGGCCATCCTCATCGAAGGGCTGCGCGAGGCCGCACCGCGCCTGCCCGTCGTCGGGGGTGTGCGCGGCAAGGGCCTGATGGTCGCGGTGGACCTGGTGGACCCCGCGACCGGCGAGCCGTCCCCGCCGCTGGCCGGCCGGGTGCTGGAGGAGACCCGGAAGCTCGGCCTGCTCGTCGGCAAGGGCGGCCTGTACGGCCACGCGCTGCGTGTGGCGCCGCCGCTCACGCTCACCGACGACGAGGCGCGCGAAGGGCTCGGCCTCCTCGTCGCCGCGCTGGAGACCGTCAACGAGGAGGCGACGGGATGAAGAAGGCCGGCCACTGGATCGGTGGAGCGGAGGTCCACGGCGAGGGCCGGCGGACCGAGATCTTCGATCCGGCCACCGGGGAGGTCACCGGACATGTCGGCCTGGCGGACGCCGCCGAGGTGGACGCCGCGGTGACCGCCGCGCGTGCGGCGTTCCCCGCCTGGCGTGACGCCTCGCTGTCCCGGCGCTCCAAGGTGCTGTTCGCGTTCCGCGAGCTGGTGGACCGGCACCGCGACGAGCTCGCCGGGCTGATCAGCGCCGAGCACGGCAAGGTGCGCTCGGACGCGCTCGGCGAGGTCGCGCGCGGTCTTGAGGTGGTGGAGTTCGCCTGCGGCATCCCGCACCTGCTCAAGGGGGGTTTCTCCGAGAACGTCTCCACCGGTGTGGACTCCTTCTCCATCCGCCAGCCGCTCGGTGTGGTGGCGGGGATCACGCCGTTCAACTTCCCGGTGATGGTGCCGATGTGGATGTTCCCCCTCGCCATCGCCTGCGGCAACACGTTCGTGCTGAAACCGTCCGAGCGCGACCCCTCGGCGTCGCTGCTGATGGCGAGATTGTGGCAGGAGGCGGGCCTGCCGGACGGCGTGTTCAACGTCGTGCAGGGGGACAAGGCGGCGGTGGACGGGCTGCTGGCGCACCCGGACGTGCGCGCGGTGTCGTTCGTCGGTTCCACCCCGATCGCGCGGTACGTGTACACGACCGGCACGGCCGCCGGTAAGCGGGTGCAGGCGCTCGGCGGCGCGAAGAACCACATGCTCGTGCTGCCGGACGCCGACCTGGACCTCGTGGCCGACGCCGCGGTGAACGCCGGGTTCGGCTCGGCGGGGGAACGTTGCATGGCGATCTCCGTCGTGCTCGCCGTGGACCCGGTCGGCGACACGCTGGTGGACAGGATCGTGGAACGGGTCGAGGGGCTGACCGTCGGTCCCGGCGACGACCCCGAGTCGGACATGGGGCCGCTGGTCACCGGGCCGCACCGCGACAAGGTGGCGTCCTACATCGACGTCGCGCTCGCCGAGGGGGCCAAGCTCGTGGTGGACGGTCGTGAGACACCGGTCCGCGGCGGCGGCACGGCGTCCGGCACTCCGGGATTCTGGCTCGGCCCCACGGTGATCGACCACGTGCGGCCGGGCTCCACCGCGCACCGCGAGGAGATCTTCGGGCCGGTGCTGTCGGTGGTGCGGGTCGGCTCGTACGAGGAGGGCCTGCGGATCATCAACGAGACCGAGTACGGCAACGGCACGGCGGTGTTCACCAACGACGGCGGCGCGGCCCGGCGCTTCCAGAACGAGGTCGAGGTCGGCATGATCGGCGTCAACGTGCCGATCCCCGTGCCGATGGCCTACTACAGCTTCGGCGGGTGGAAGTCGTCGCTGTTCGGCGACACCCACGTGCACGGCACCGAGGGGGTGCACTTCTACACGCGCGGCAAGGTCGTGACGTCCCGCTGGCCGGACCCGGGCCACGGCGGGGTGAACCTCGGATTCCCCACCAACGGCTAGGTACGGCCCCCTGCCCCGCCGTGGCCGATAGGCTGCGAGCAGCGTGAGGAGCTAGGGGGTGGCGCACAGGTGAGGCGGTGGCGTTCCGCCGCGACGGCCCTGGTCGCGGCGGTGGCGGCCTGCGTGGCGGGCTGCGCGGCTCCGGCGGGTTCCACCGGTGTCGCGGTCCGCGCGCACTCCGCGCAGGAGGCCGGTGCCGCGCCGTCCGCGCCGTCCGCGCCGTCCGGGACGCCTGGGCCGTCCGGGCCCGGTACGGCGACGCCGTCCGTCAGCGCCTCGCTCTCGCCGTCGCCGTCGCCGAAGGCGCTCGGGCCGGGTGAGGGGTCGCTCACGGTGCTCGCGCCGCGCGGGTACGCCGAGTACGGCGGGTACGACCCGGCGGTCAACTGGGTGAAGGGGTTCGAGAGCGAGAGCGGGTGCAAGGTCAACCTGCGCTATCCGCCGGCACCCGCGGAGATGGACGCCATGGCCCGCCGCGTGCCGTACGACGCGATCGCCGCGCCACCCGATGTCGCCGGCCGGCTCGTCGCCGAGCGCAGGGCCGCACCGATCAACACGTCCCTGCTCACCCACTACGACGACATCCCCGAGTGGCTCCGTGAGCTGCGGCCGGCCGCACCGGGGGACGGCGCGGAGCACGAGGTGTACGGGGTGCCGTACCTGTGGGGGTGGTACGCGACCCTCACCACCGGTGACGTGCGCGGACTGGACGCCGCGTCCCTCTACAAGGAGCCCGGCGCGGTCACGCTGCCGGACGGCCCGTTGTCCATCGCGGACGCCGCGCTCGCGCTGCGCCTGACCCGTCCCTCGCTCGGCGTCGGCGACCCGTTCGCGCTCACCCCGGACCAGCTCGACGCCGCCGTGGCGCTGCTCGCCGAGCGGCGCGCGGAGCACACCTACTGGGAGGAGCTCATCGAGCCGCTCCAGGGGCTCGCCGGTGGCGCGGCACGCCTGGCGCGTACCGTCCCTTATCAGCAGGACCTGCTGCGCCGCGCCGGACGCAAGGTGCGCGCCGTGCAGGACGGCGAGACCACCGGCTGGGTCGACAACTGGATGCTGGCCGCACGGCCCGCCAGCCCCAACTGCGCCTACCGCTGGCTCGACTGGATCGGCGGCAAGGACGCGCAGCGGCAGGCCGCCGAGTGGACGGGCCTCGCCCCCGCGAACGAGAAGGCGTGCACCGGCCGCGCGGCCCGTGTCTGCTACGCCTACCGCATGACCGACACGGGCTGGCTGAAGAAGGTCCGGTTCGCCGTCCGTCCCTCCCGTGCCTGTGGCGAGGACGGCGGCTGCACCGACTACACCGAATGGGTGACCCGCTGGCGCGATCTCGTGGCGGGCTGACCCGTCAGGGGGCCGTGGCGCGCCGGGAACGGGGGTCGCGGCGGGGAGAGGAGGCGGTGGCCGGGAGAGCCTTGGCGCAGTCCTCGCAGGCCATCACGGGGGAGCCGTCAGGCAGGCGGCCGGCCCTCACCCGAGGACGCGGCCACTTCTTGTGGCAGACCACGCAGGCGTCGCCGTCGCGCTGCGGGACGGTGAGGTCGGCGGGGTCGAAGGTCGGGGTTCGGCGGGCCGCGGCCGGGTCGCAGCTCATCACGCTCCAGTGGTGTGGACGCCTCGTACGCGAACCGTTATAACCGGACTACCGGCCGTGATCGGCCAGATGAATGCCAAGGAGCGGTTAAATCGCCGGCATGGTGTCCGGCAGCGGACGACAAAAGGGGCACCCAGCAGCAAGCCGGGTGCCCCTCCGTGGAACGACTAAACGGACGAAAGTGCCTTCTCCAGGATAGAAAGCCCCTCGTCCAGGAGTTCGTCCGAGATGGACAGCGGCGGCAGGAAGCGCAACACGTTGCCGTACGTCCCGGCGGTCAGCACCACCAGCCCCTCGGCGTGGCAGCGCCGCGCCACCTCGCCGGTCACCACGGGATCGGGCTCGGTGGTGCCGGGGACGACCAGCTCGATGGCCGTCATCGCGCCTCGGCCCCGCACGTCGCCGACCACGCCGTGCCGCGCCGCCAGCGCGCGCAGCCGCGGCAGCATCAGGTCGCCGATCCGCCTGGCCCGCTCCACCAGGCCGTCCGCCTCGATGGTCTCCAGCACCGCGAGCGCCGCCTCGCACGCCAGCGGGTTGCCGCCGTACGTGCCGCCGAGCCCGCCGGCGTGCACCGCGTCCAGCAACTCGGCCCTGCCGGTGACCGCCGCGAGCGGCAGGCCGCCGGCGATGCCCTTGGCCGTGCAGATCATGTCGGGTACCACACCTTCGTCCTCGCAGGCGAACATGTGGCCGGTGCGCGCGAAGCCGGTCTGCACCTCGTCGGCGACGAACACGATGCCGTTGGCCCGCGAGTACTCCAGCAGACCCGGGAGGAAACCCCTGGCCGGCTCGATGAAGCCGCCCTCACCCTGGATCGGCTCGATCACGATGGCGGCGACGTTGTGCGCGCCGATCTGCTTGTCGATCGCTTCGGTCACCTGCGCGAGCGCCTCGTCCGCGCAGGTGCCGGGGCCGGTGGGCCAGCGGAACGGGTACGCCATCGGCATGCGGTACACCTCAGGCGCGTACGGCCCGAAGCCCTGCTTGTACGGCATGTTCTTGGCCGTCAGCGTCATGGTGAGCAGCGTGCGACCGTGGTAGCCGTGGTCGAACACCACGACGGCCTGGCGGCCCGTCGCGAGCCTCGCCACCTTCACGGCGTTCTCCACCGCCTCGGCGCCGGAGTTCACCAGGAACGACCGCTTCTCGTGGTCGCCAGGCGTGAGCGCGTTCAGCCGCTCGCACACCTCGACGTACGACTCGTACGGCGTGACCATGAAGCACGTATGGGTGAAGTCGCCGACCTGCCGGCGTACCCGCTCCACCACGCGCGGCGCGGCGTTGCCGACGGTGGTCACGGCGATGCCGGAGCCGAAGTCGATCAGCGAGTTGCCGTCGGCGTCCACCACGACCCCGCCGCCGGCGTGCGTGACGAAGACCGGCAGCGTGGTGCCGATACCCGGCGGGACGGCCGCGCGCTTACGCGCGAACATCTCCTGCGAACGCGGTCCCGGGATGGCCGTGACCAGACGCCGTTCCTGCGGCAGGGAGGGCCCGCCCTGGGTGATGGGCTGCTCGATGCTCATGCTTTCGACGGTACGGCGGCCGGTCCCCGATGCCGACCCGGCGACATGGCACAATATGGACATCCCGTTTGTCCAGGATGTACAACGACGCCGGGGAGGTTCGCGATGGCGCCGACCCTGCGGCGCGTGGTGGCGATCACCTCGCTGCGGCTGCGGGTCCTCGCCGGAGCGGCGGACCTGGACCGGCCGGTGCGCTGGGTCGCGGTGAGCGAGCTGGAGGACCCCACCCCCTTCCTGGAAGGCGGCGAGCTGGTCCTCACCACCGGCATGCGGCTCACGCCGCCGGACGCCGGGCCGTACGTCACCCGGCTGGTCGAGCGCGGCGCCGCGGGGCTCGGCTTCGGGGTGGGACTCGGCCACGACGACGTGCCGGAGGAGTTCGTCGCCGCGGCGGCGCGTGCCGGGCTGCCGCTGGTCGAGGTGCCGAGGCAGACGCCGTTCATCGCGATCGGCAAGGCCGTCAGTGACCTGCTGGCCGCGGAGCGGTACGAGGAGCTGAGCAGCGCGTTCGCCGCGCAGGAACGCCTCACCCGCGCGGCGCTGCGGCCCGGCGGCGTGGCCGCGGTGATCGACAGCCTCGCCAGGGAGATCCACGGCTGGGCCGTATTGCTCGGCCCGGACGGCGAGCCGCGGCACCTCGCCGGCGACGGGGCCGACGCGGGGACCGGACTGGTCCAGGCCGAGGTCGCCAGGCTGCGTTCCCCCCGAGCGCCATCGAGCCTCGCGCTGTCCGGGCCCGCGCGGCACGTCGTCGTACGGCCGCTCGGGGAACGCGAGCGCCTGCGCGGGTTCTTCGCCGCCGGCGCGGACCGGCCGTTCACGCCGGTGGCGCACACCATCGTGAACACCGCCGGATCGCTGCTCGCCTTGTCCCTGGTACGGGGCCGTGACCAGCTCGCCGCGGCCCGCCAGGTGCGTGCCGCCGTGCTGGAACTGCTGCTCGCGGGAAGACACGAGGCGGCGGAACGGGCCGTCGCGGCACTCGGCGACGCACCGCCGTCCGGCCCGGTCGTGGTGCTGGCGTGCGACCCGGCGGACGCCGAGGCCCTGTACGACGCGCTGCCCGGTTTCACCGCTCCGTTCGGCGACCTGGTGGCGGCGCTCGTCCCGGCGAGCGAGGCCGAGCGGGCCGCCGCGATCGCCGGGACCCACGGCCGTGCGGGGGTGAGCGCGCCGGTGCCGACCGGGGAACTGGCCACCGGACTGGACCAGGCCAGGCTGGCCCTCGGCTCGGCGGACCCCGTGACCCGGTTCGCCGACCTCGCCGGCCAAGGGCTGCTGTCGCTGCTCGACCCCGGGCTGCTGTCCGGTTTCGCCGCCTCGCTGCTCGCACCCTTGCGGGACTACGGCTCACGGGCCGACCTGGTGGAGTCGCTGCGCGCCTACCTCGCCTGCAACGGACACTGGGACGCCGCCGCGCAACGACTCGGGGTGCACCGCCACACCCTGAGGTACCGCATGCGCCGCGTCGGCGAACTGCTCGGCCGCGACCTGGACGATCCCGCGGTGCGCGCCGAACTGTGGGTGGCGCTGTCGGCCCGCTCGCACACCGGACGTCACAGCGAGACCGGCAGCGCGTCCTTGTAGACGAGATAACGGCTGATGGCGGCCAGGGTGACCGACTGGTAGACCTGGTCGTCACGCAGATGACCGGCCCGCTCCAGGCTCACCGCCCCCTGCGCCGCCGCCCACAGGCAGTCGGCGATCTTGCGAGGCTGCGTCGGCACCATGTACCCGGCGGTGATGCAGTCGGCGATGGCGCGATCCAAGATGTTGACCGCCGCGCGCGCCAGCGTGCGCGCGCGCTCGCTCGGCTCGAAGCCGGGGATGGCCTTCTCGAACATCACGCTGTAGAAACCCGGCTCGGCCAGGCACGCCTCGCGGTACGCCGGGCCGAGCGAGGCGAGGTAGGTCAGCGGATCCGGATGGCGTGGCACGGCGGCCAGCCTGCGGCGGAACCGCTCGAAGCCCTCCAGGTAGATCGCCTCGGCCAGGCCTTCCTTGTTGCCGAACATCGTGTACACCATCGTGGTCGAGCATCCGGCCTCGGCGGCGATCCTGCGGACGGTCAGGCTGTCGGCGCCGTGCGTGAGCAGAAGCTGGCCCGCCACCGCGATGAGACGGCCACGCAACTCGTCCTGCGAGGTCTGGCCCGCCGCCGAGTACGCACCTTGAAGACCGAGCGGCGGCGCCGGCGTACCCATGAGAGACCTGACCCCTTCTCCACGAGGGTCCCGCGCGGACCCGCATGGTGACTTAACCAAGCGACAAGAGCTTCAAACCGCTCAGCAATGAATCATCCACAATTCGCGGCATGTCTGTTACAAAAAAGGGAAAGAGGATGCCTTATGCGCGTTGTAGCGGTCGCCTGCGGAGCTTGTCCGCACTGGAGTGGCACCGCCTCAAGCGTCCTGGCATACGGTCGGAAGCATGGACGTAAGCCCCTTCTGGCTCGCCGGGTCGCCTGCGACCGGTGACGCCGAACTCACGGTGACCAACCCGCACGACGGCCGGGTCGTCGGCGTCGCGTCGGTGCCGGCCGCCGGACAGGTGGAGGAGGCGGTGGCCGCCGCGCACGCCGTGCGCAAGGAGGCCGCCGGCCTGCCGATCCACGTGCGAGCCGAGGCGCTGGCCCAGGTCTCGCGGCGGCTGGCCGAGCGCGCCGAGGAGATCGCGAGGCTGATCAGCGCGGAGAACGGCAAGCCGATCTTCTGGGCCCGCGGCGAGGTGGCCCGCGCGGTGTCGACGTTCCGGTTCGCCGCCGAGGAGACCCGCAGGTTCAGCGGGGTCGCGCAGCGGCTGGACACCGAGCCCGCCGCGGCCGGCCGGCTCGCCTACGTGTCGCGGCAGCCGTACGGGCCCGTGCTGGCCATCACGCCGTTCAACTTCCCGCTCAACCTGGTGGCGCACAAGGTGGCCCCGGCCATCGCGGTCGGCGCTCCCGTGGTGGTCAAGCCCGCGCCTGCCACGCCGCTGTCGGCGCTGCTGCTCGGCGAACTGCTCGCCGAGACCGGCCTGCCCGCCGGGATGTTCTCGATCCTGCCGGTGCCGAACGACCGGGCCGGAGCGCTCGTGGACGACCCGCGGCTGCCGGTGGTGTCCTTCACCGGGTCCGGGCCGGTCGGCTTCGCACTGAAGGACCAGGTGCCGCGCAAGCACGTCACCCTGGAACTCGGCGGCAACGCCGCGGCGGTGGTGCTCGCCGACGCCGACCTCGACTGGGCCGCGACCCGGATCGCGCTGTTCTCGAACTACCAGGCGGGCCAGAGCTGCATCGCCGTGCAGCGGGTGATCGTGGAGGAGCCGGTGCGCGAGGAGTTCACCGCCAAGCTGGTCGCGGCGGTGGAGAGCCTGGTGGTCGGTGACCCGGCCGACGACAAGACGCAGGTGGGGCCGCTGGTGTCGGTCGAGGCGGCCGAGCGGGTGGAGCGGTGGATCGCCGAGGCCGTGGCCGGCGGCGCGCGGGTGCTCACCGGCGGCGGCAGGGACGGCGCGACGCTCGCTCCCGCCGTGCTCGCCGACGTGCCGGCGGACGCCAAGGTGGTGTGCGAGGAGGTCTTCGGGCCGGTGATGGTGCTCCAGCCGGTGGCCTCGGTGGACGAGGCGCTCGCGACGGCCAACGACTCGAGGTACGGCCTGCAGGCGGGGGTGTTCACCCGGGACATCGGGGTGGCCTTCCGTGCGGCCAAGGAGCTGGAGGTCGGCGGGGTGATCATCGGGGACGTGCCGTCGTACCGGGCCGACCAGATGCCGTACGGCGGCTTGAAGGAGTCGGGTGTCGGACGCGAGGGGCTGCGGTCGGCCATGGAGGACTACACCTACGAGAAGGTGATGGTGCTCACCGGGCTGGCCTTGTAGGGACCCGCGTGCCGGCTCCTGCGGCAGGACCCGGCGGCCGCGTGGCCGCACGGTTCCGATGAGCACAGGTGCGGTGGGGGGTGGCTCAGGCACTCTGGGCCGCCTCGAACAGTTTGCTCGCGTGGTCGCCGAAGTAGGGGCCGTACATGGTGGTGGCGTCGTCGCTGTACTTGAAGCTGCTGACCGATGTCACCACGCCTCTGCCGGTGGCGGGATCGAAGGAGCTGAGCCAGGGACCGCCGCTCGACCCGGCGGTCAGGTCGCAGCGGATGCCTTGGTCACGGGTCTGCCGGTGGGGGTCCGCGTGCGGGTCGCCCGCGCAGTAGACCAGATGCCGGCCGTCGTACGGCGCGTCGGCGGGGAAGCCGAACCCGAACGTGCGGGTGCCGCGCGGCCGGTTGAACGCGATGTCCTGGCCGCCGACCACCTCGGCGAGGTGCCGCCCCTCCGACGGCGCGACGGCCACCATGGCGAGGTCGTAACTGTCGTCGGCCTTGGCCGACCATGGCTCGGGGACGAACATGCGGCGCGCGGTGAAGGCGCCGTACGGCCGCCGCCCCTCGTCGTACCCGGGGACGAACGTCCAGTTGCGTGCCCACGCACCCGTGCCGTCCTTGACGCAGTGGCCGGCGGTGACGACGACATCCATGTTGCGGCTGCGCACCGCTCCGGCCGAGCAGACGTAGTCGGAGCCGCGCATCGTGAGGAAGACCCGCCCCGTGGTGCGCGACACCGCTCCGCCGGCGGCCCAGCGCGACCCTTTGGTCACCGGCTTGGCCAGGCGCCGCGGCGGCGCCGGCGGCAGCAGCGCCGCGCGTGGCACGTCGAGCAGAGTGGCGGGGAGCGCGCGGGCCATGCGCTCGGGGGTCCAGTAACCGAGAGCGCGGCGCAGGTCGGCGGTCGTGGCGGCCGCGGTGTGCTCGGCCACCACACGCCGGGGAGCCACCTGGCCGGCCCCCCGGCCGGTGCCGCCGCCGTGGAGGGCCGGGTCCTGATCCGCGGGGACGGCCGCCAGCAGCCCGGCGACGAGCGGCACGGTGGAGATCAGCGGAAGGATCGGGGTCATGGCTCCCGAGTCTGGACTACCGAGAGTGTCCACGCCGACGCTTTCGGTAAATCCGCAGGGTCAGGTGACGTTCTCGTTCTGCGCGGCGTTGTAGACGGCCTGCGCCTCGTTGCCGAAGTAGGGGCCGAACATCCAGTAGGACGCGAAGTTGTACTTGAAGCTGTTCACCGAGTTGACCGTGCCGGTGCCGGTGCTCTCGTTGAAGTTGACGAACCACCCGCCGCCGCTGGAGCCACCCGTCATGTCGCACGTGAGCCCGTGGTCGCTGGACAACAGGAAGTCGTCGAAGGCCCTGCCGCTGCAGTAGGTCAGCCGGGAGCCGTCGTAGGGGCTGGCCGCCGGGTAGCCGAAGGCGTACATCTGCTTCCTGCGGCCCTGGTTGAACGCCACACCCTGGCCGCCGACCACGTCCACCAGGCGCTTGCCGTCGAGGGGTGCGACGACGGCCGCGGCCATGTCGTAGTTCATGTCCTCACTGGAGTTCCACTGCGGCGTGGTGAGCAGGCTGGTGGCCACCCACGTGCCGTGGGGGCGGCTGCCGGCGTTGTAGCCGGGGACGAAGACCCAGTTGGTGTGGAAGGCGCCGCCGAGCTTGACGCAGTGGCCGGCGGTGACGACGACGCTCTTGTTGGCGCTGCTCACCGCGGTGCCCGAGCACGACGCCGTACGGCCCTGGTAGGTGAAGAACACCCGTCCCTCGGTGCGCACGATGGCGCCGCCGCCGGTCCAGGGGGCGCCGCCTGAGGAGCGTGAGGCGAGCAGGGGGGCCGACGGGGACGGACTGGGGGACGGTGTGGGGGTCGCGGTGGGTGACTCGCTGGGGGAGGGGGCCGGGGTCGGCTCGTCGGCGGCGGCCGCGGCGCGGCGTACGGCGGCCGGGGCCACCGGCTTGATCATGACGGCCTTGCCGCCGGTGCTCGGCGCGGCGGTGGTGCGGCCGTTGCGGTTCCTGGTGAGGATCAGCGGCTTGGCGGCGGCCATCTTGGCGGCGGTCCAGTAGTGCTTGACGTCCCGCTGCTCCACCTTGGTGTCCGCGGCGTCGTGGACGATGGGGCGGGGAAGGGCCGGCCTGGCCGCGCTGTCACCGGAGGCGGGGGCGGTCAGCAGGACGCCTGCGGCCGCGATCGGTACGACGGCGGCGACGGGGAGCAGGCGTCGAGTCTTCGGGTGCATTCGGTCCTCCGTGCTGTGGGGTTTGCTCGGCGGGGACGTGTTCGCGCGTGCGCGCGTCGGCGCGCACGGCACGTCGTCCCGTGCCGGTCCCGGGGGTGGGGTCGGGGCCATGTCCTGTCGGGGGACCGTAGTTGGGTCTATCGCCGCATTTCTCGTGATTCGCCGAGACGGATATGACGGGATTCGGGCATTTATCTGCTGGTTTCTCACCCGTCGCTGTGGTGACGCGGACGCGTACCGGCGGGGCCGCACGCGGACGGGGCTAAGGGAATCGGTGGGGTGCCGCTCCTGGACGGGACGGCACGGCGGGCCTGACGGGATAATGGGTGGCATGCAGACGCCACTCGCCGCACCCGGCGCGCTCGCCGGTGCCGTCCCCTCCGGTCCGAGAGCCGTCGTCGTGCTCGGCTCCACCGGTTCCATCGGCACGCAGGCGCTCGACGTCATCGCGCGCGAGCCCGAGCGGTTCCGCGTCGCCGGGCTCGTCGCCGGTGGCGGCCGGACCGAGCTGCTGGCCCGGCAGGTGGAGCGGTTCCGTCCCGAGGTGGTCGCCGTCGCCGACGAGGGATGCGTGGCGGCCGTGCGCGACGCGGTCGGGGGGTCGGTGCGGGTGCTCGCCGGGGCCGAGGGGGTCGCAGAGGTCGCCGCGTGGCCCTGTGACGTCGTGCTGAACGGCATCACCGGAGCGGTCGGGCTCACCTCCACGCTCGCGGCGCTCGAAGCGGGACGGGTGCTCGCGCTGGCCAACAAGGAGTCGCTGATCATCGGCGGACCGCTGGTGAAGCGGCTCGCGGGGCCGGGACGCCTGCTGCCGGTCGACTCCGAGCACTCCGCGCTCGCTCAGTGCCTGTGGGCCTCCGGGCCGGCCGGCTACGACCCCGAGGCGGTGCGGCGGCTCGTCGTCACCGCGAGCGGGGGGCCGTTCCGCGGCCGCAGGCGTGAGGAGCTCGCCGACGTGACCCCCGAGCAGGCGCTGCGCCACCCCACGTGGGACATGGGCACGATGATCACGCTGAACTCCGCGACGCTGGTCAACAAGGGCCTTGAGGTCATCGAGGCCAGCCTGCTGTTCGACATCCCCTTCGACCGCATCACCGTGGTCGTCCACCCGCAGTCGGTGATCCACTCCATGGTCGAGTTCGTCGACGGCTCCACCGTGGCGCAGGCGAGCCCGCCGGACATGCGGCTGCCGATCTCGCTCACCCTCGGCTGGCCCGAGCGCGTCGCCGGAGCGGCGCGGCCGGTCGACTGGACCGTCGCGCACACCTGGACGTTCGAGCCGCTGGACGAGGAGGCGTTCCCCTCCGTCGCGCTCGCGCGGCACGTCGGCACCCAGGGAGGCACCGCGCCTGCCGTGTACAACGCGGCCAACGAGGTGTGCGTCGCGGCGTTCCTCGCCGGCCGGCTGCCGTTCACCGGCATCGTGGACACCGTGGCGGCGGTCGTGGGGGAGCACACGGTCACCCCCGCCGACTCGGTCGCCGAGGTGCTCGCGGCGGACGCCTGGGCACGGGCCCGTGCCGGTGAACTGGTGGTGCCGTGAGCGAGCGTGCGCGGGCCGTGCCGCCGGGAGCGCGCGGTGGCCTGAATCGGCCGGGTCGGCGGGGTTCCGGCGTCGTCCGGTCCGGTGGGGTACCTAGACTGGGGACGTCTCAGCGTGTCGCCGAACACCAAGGTGCTGGAAAATATGACATCTGTTGATCTGGGGATTCCGTCGATCCGGACCAAGCCGATCGCCGAGCGGCGGGTCACCCGGCAGATCATGGTGGGCTCGGTGCCCGTCGGCGGTGACGCGCCGGTGTCGGTGCAGTCGATGACCACCACGGTGACCGCCGACGTCAACGCCACGTTGCAGCAGATCGCGGAGCTGACCGCCTCCGGCTGCCAGATCGTGCGGGTCGCCGTGCCGTCCAACGACGACGCCGAGGCGCTGCCGATCATCGCGCGCAAGTCGCAGATCCCGGTGATCGCCGACATCCACTTCCAGCCGCGGTACGTCTTCCAGGCCATCGAGGCCGGGTGCGCGGCGGTCCGGGTCAACCCCGGCAACATCAAGCGGTTCGACGACAAGGTCGCCGAGATCGCGCGCGAGGCCGGCCAGGCCGGTGTGCCGATCCGCATCGGCGTCAACGCCGGGTCGCTGGACGAGCGGCTCATGGCCAAGTACGGCAAGGCCACCCCCGAGGCGCTGGTGGAGTCGGCGTTGTGGGAGTGCTCGCTGTTCGAGGAGCACGGCTTCACCGACCTCAAGATCTCCGTCAAGCACCACGACCCCGTGGTCATGGTCCAGGCCTACCGCCTGCTGGCCGCGCGCTGCGACTACCCCCTGCACCTCGGGGTCACCGAGGCCGGGCCCGCGTTCCAGGGCACGGTCAAGTCAGCCGTGGCGTTCGGCGCGCTGCTCGCCGAGGGCATCGGCGACACCATCAGGGTGTCGCTGTCGGCCCCGCCGGTCGAGGAGGTCAAGGTCGGCATCGCGATCCTTGAGTCCCTCAACCTCCGCAAGCGCGGCCTGGAGATCGTGTCCTGCCCCTCGTGCGGCCGCGCGCAGGTCGACGTGTACACCTTGGCCCAGCGCGTCCAAGCGGGCCTGGACGGCCTGCCGGTGCCGCTGCGCGTCGCCGTCATGGGCTGTGTCGTCAACGGTCCCGGCGAGGCCCGCGAGGCCGACCTCGGCGTCGCGTCCGGTAACGGCAAGGGCCAGATCTTCGTCAAGGGAAAGGTCGTCAAGACCGTCCCCGAGTCCCAGATCGTGGAGACCCTCATCGAGGAGGCCATGCGCCTCGCCGACGAGATGGGTACCGACCTGGACACCGAGGACGGCCCCGGCCCCCAGGTCGTCGTCAGTTGACCCGCTGAGCCGGCTTTCCGATCACCGGCGGTGGCCGGTCCGGGCCCTCAGGTCGTCGCCGGCCATGGCCGCAGACGGTCCACTCGTGCGCGTGCCGTCCGCCGGCCGGAGGTGGCCGATCGGAGCGGAGAACACGCCGCGTACGGGGATGGGTCCCCGGCATCGGACACCCGCCGTGCCCCTGTACTGACGGCTATGGTCGCAGTCGCATACCCTCTGTCGTGTTATGTGCGTTTCGTGCACTTTGACCGATTTGGCGGAAACGGTCTTCCTGCGCGACATGCGGGGGGTGTAAGCAGGAAAGGTGCGGCCCCGGGTTCGCATGCCAGGCAAGCACCCGGTGTGGCGGTCGAGCCACGCTCTGGTGGTGATCCCGCTCGCGCTGATCCTGTTGATCACCGTGCTGGAGCTGGTGACGCCGCGTGAGGTGCGCCTGACATCACTGCTGGTGACGGCACCGGCGATCACCGCGTCGTTCGCCGGTCCGCGGCTCACCGCGCTGGTCGGCGGTCTGGCCATCGTGGCCCACCTGATGCTCGACCTGCTCAACAACCTCATCGGCACGCTCATGACGCGAGGAGAGCTGCTGGCGCTGATCGTGGTGACGGTGTTCCTCGTCGTGTACTCCTACGTACGCGACCGGCACAAACAGGAGCTGATCCGGGTGCGGTCGGTGTCGGAGGCCGCGCAGCACGCACTGCTGCGGCCGCTGCCGGACCGGCTCGGACCGCTGCGGGTGGCCTCGATCTACCTGGCGGCCGAGGAGGAGGCCCAGATCGGGGGAGATCTGTACGCCGCGGTCCGGACCCCCTCCGGGATACGGCTGGTGATCGGGGACGTGCGGGGCAAGGGGATGATGTCGGTGGCGGACGCGGCCCAGTTCCTCGGCGCGTTCCGTGAGGCCGCGCGGCGGCGGCGGACGCTGGCCGAGGTCGTGTCGCATCTGGAGGAGAGCGTCGCGGCCGAGCACGCCGAGCGCGTCACGCAGTGCCCCGACGTGATCGAGAACTTCATCACGGCGGCGGTGCTCGAGGTGCCGGACGAGCGGCCCGTCCTGTACATGATCAACTGTGGTCATCCGCCGCCGCTGCTCCTGCGTCCCGGCGAGATCACCTACCTCGGCGTGTCGCGGCCGACCGTCCCCCTCGGTCTCGGTGAGCTGTCGCACCTGTCGTGCCAGGTGGCGATGTTCCCCTTCGAACAGGGGGACACGCTGCTGCTGTACACCGACGGGGTCGTGGAGGCCCGCGACCCGGCCGGCATGTTCTATCCCCTGGCCGAGCGGGTCGCCAAGTGGCAGGGAGACGGGCCCGCGGACCTGCTCGACCACGTGCGCGCCGACCTGCTGGCGTACGTCGGGGGCACACTCGGCGACGACGCCGCCATGGTCGCGCTCCAGCGCGCCACGCTCTGACCCTCCGGCCCGCCTGACTCTTTCCCGGTCTCGTCCGACCTGCCTGGCCGGATGCGGCCGCACCCCGCCGCCTGTCCACAGGTCGGCCTGAGCAGGCCGGGGCCGGTGATAGCGTAGCCGTCACTACTCCTTGTGGTCGTATGACTACAAGACGCTGTGATGGATCGATGCCGGTCGGCAGGCCTCTGCGGGGTGCCGGCGGCGGTGGGGGAGTGACGGGTGAAGCGGGTTATCGGTGTCGTGGCCGGTGTGGCGCTGCTGCTCGGCGGGCTCACCGGCGGGGCGCGGGCTCAGGCCACGCGGCCGGGGGACGGCGTCTCGTGGGGTGCGTGTCCGGGGGTCAAGGTGGCGGCGGTCGAGTGCGCGATGGTGCGCGTGCCGCTCGATCACACCAGGCCCGACGGGCCTTCCCTGTCCTTGGCGATCAACCGCGTCAAGGGTGTCGCGTCCGGCACGGCCGCACACCTCGGCGTGCTGCTCGTCAACCCCGGCGGCCCCGGCGCATCCGGCATCACCCTCGCCAGGTACGTCGCCGCGGCCCTGCCGAGGGACGTCGCGGCGCGCTACGACGTCATCGGCTTCGACCCGCGCGGCGTCGGTCAGAGCGAGCCCGCGCTGAGCTGTGTCGACTACAAGAAGCTCTTCGCGACGCCGCGCCTCGACCAGGTGCCGAGGAACACGGCGGCCCAGGGCCCGCTGCTCGCCAAGGCCAAGGAGTACGCCGCCGCGTGCGGCGCCAGGTGGGGCTGGCTGCTGCCGTACATGACCACCGAGAACTCCGCCAGGGACATGGACGTCATCCGGCGCGCGCTCGGCGAGGAAAAGATCAGTTACCTCGGTTACTCCTACGGCACCTACCTCGGCGCCGTCTACGCCACGCTGTTCCCCCAACGGGTCAAGCGGCTGGTGCTCGACAGCGTGGTCGACCCGCAAGGGGTCTGGTACGACTCCAACATCGCGCAGGACCACGCCTTCGACCAGCGCCATCGCGACTTCCTGGCCTGGGTGGCCCGCCACCACGACGTCTACCACCTCGGCCGCAGCGAGGCCAAGGTCTCCACAGCCTGGTACGGCATGCGGGCCAAGCTGGCGACCAAGCCGGCCGGCGGGGTCATCGGCCCGAGCGAGCTCGACGACATCTTCACCGTCGGCGGCTACACCGACATGGTCTGGCCGGCCTTCGCGTCGGCCTTCGCCTCCTATGTGCGCGACGGCCGGGCACTCGGGCTCGTGCGCGCCTACCAGCGGCACGTCGATCACGACGCCGCCGCGGAGAACAACTACGCGGTGTATCTCGCGGTGCAGTGCCGCGACGCCGAGTGGCCGCGCGACTGGTCGCGCTGGGTGACCGACACCACCGAGGTGAACGCCAAGGCGCCGTTCATGGCCTGGGCCAACGCGTGGTACAACGCTCCGTGCGCCTTCTGGCCCCAGCGCGGCGGCACTCCGGTGCGCGTCGGCCACGTCGCCGGCCTGCCACCCATACTGCTGGTGCAGTCCCGCCACGACGCGGCCACCCCGTTCGGAGGCGCGCTCCGGGTCCGCGACCGCTTCCCCACCTCCCGCCTCGTCGTCGAAGGCGGCGGCAACCACGGCGTGTCCCTCGGAGCCAACGCCTGCGTCGACGAACACCTGGCCGCCTACCTGCGCGACACCACCCTCCCGGGCCCCGCGTCCCGCTCCCGCACCCGCGGCGCCGACGCCACCTGCCCGGCCGCCCCGGGCCCGCGTCCCATCCCTCCGGCCCTTGCCGCCGGGACCGGGCCGAGCAAGTCCCTCCTGCGCCTCATGCCTTCGGGTCTCCGAGGAGCCTGACCCGCTTCCGGGACCGCGAGGCCTCGGCCTCGCGGTCCCGTACGGGTGAGGGGTGAAGCGGCAGCCCTCTGCGGCTGTCGCAAAGGACGCTCGCGGTCCCGTACGGGTGAGGGGTGAAGAGAGAGAAGCCCGGTGGGTGAGGGATAAATCAAGGCCGGATCGTAATGGGAGGGGGGCGGGGTCGGTTCGTTCAAAAATCAAGAAGGTCGCGTAGGCTGGGCGCGTGATGCTGCGTACATCGGCGTCGCGCGTGCTCGACGATCACGATCGTGAAGAGGTGCTCGCGCTCCTCGACACCGATCCCGTCGCCAACGTCTTCGTCGCCTCCCGGGTGCGGTCCGTCGGGCTCAATCCGGCGCGGCTCGGCGGTCAGATGTGGGGGGTGGGCCCGCGTGGCGGGTTGACCTCACTCTGTTACGCCGGCGCCAACCTCGTGCCGGTCAACGCTGGAGCCGAGGCGGTCCAGGCGTTCGCCGAGCGTGCGCGCAGGCAGGGGCGGCGCTGCTCGTCCATCGTGGGGCCGGCCGACGCGGTGGAGAAGCTCTGGGAACGGCTGGAGCCCTACTGGGGGGCCGCACGCGCCATCCGCTGGGCCCAGCCTGTCATGGCGACGTCGGCGCCGTCACCGGTCCCGGCGGATCCGCTGGTGCGACAGGTCAGGCCGGACGAGTTCGCCACGCTGCTCCCCGCCTGCGTTGCCATGTTCACCGAGGAGGTCGGCATCTCGCCGGATCTCGGTGACGGCGGCGCACTGTACCGTTCCCGCGTGGCCGAGCTGATCCGCATCGGCCGGTCGTTCGCCCGCATCGAGGACGGCAAAGTGATCTTCAAGGCCGAGGTGGGTGCCGTCACCCCGCAGGCCTGCCAGATCCAGGGTGTCTGGGTGCACCCCGACCACCGCGGCCGCGGCCACGCCGTCGCCGGCATGGCCGCCATCGTCGACCTCACCCTGCGCCACTTCGCCCCGACCGTCTCCCTCTACGTGAACGACTTCAACACCCCGGCCCGCGCCGCCTACCGCCGCGCCGGCTTCCGCGAGGTCGACACGTTCATGTCCGTCCTCTTCTGAGCCGGGTGCTCGATTCCTGCCCGGCGTGCCGGCGGGTCACGAGTCGGACGGGGGGAGCCACCAGAGCTCGCCGGCGGCCAGCTCCTGGTAGACGTCCAGAAGGTCGGCCTGGGTGGTGGCGCTGCGGGACTCGGCGGCGGCCCAGGTGAAGAGCGTCCTGGAGATCATCGAGGTTTCCTGCTGGACGCGCAGCATGTAGACGCGCGCGCGGACCTCGTGGACCTGGGGGTCGGCGGGGTCGGCCTGCGTGGCGAACTCGGCGAGCTGGCAGGCCAGGCGCAGGTCGCCGTCGGCGGCGGCGAGCGCGGCGCGGGCCGCCATGGGACGTGCGCCGCCGGCCAGGTCGGCGAGTGCGGTGGCGAGCACCGTGTCGGACGGGGGCTTGAGGTGGGCCGGGTTTCCGTCGTGCCAGCCGCCGTACAGGCGCCAGATGTTGCGGACGACGAACTCCGGTTCGTCGTAGTACGGCTGGAGGTAGGTGCGGCAGGCCAGTTCCTCGGGGGGCTTCACGGTGCGCAGGATCTCGTCGAGGCGGGCTCCGGCGTTCATCAGGTCCAGCGTCTGGTCCACCAGGCTGTCCAGGTAGTCGGCGGTGTCGATCAGTGCCTGCCGTACCCTGGCGGCCCCGACCACGGGAAGGCCGTGGCCGGGGAGCAGCACCTCGGCGTCCACGGCCGCCATGGCACGCAGCGCGGCGGCCCACTCGTCGGGGTACCGCTGTACCTTCTGCGGGTTGCCGGAGTTCGGCGTGACCCACACGAACAGGTCGCCGGTGAACAGCACCCCGCGTTCCGGCAGGTAGGCCCACGTGGCGTCGTCGGTCTCACCTCTGGCGTGGCGCATCTCGACGGTCACGTCGCCGAGCGTGACGGCCAGCCGGTCCCGGTAGGTCAGGTCGGGGTTGCGGTACGTCGTGGGCCAGGCCAGGGTGCTGAAGCCGAACTGGCGCTGGTTGATGATCGTGTTGTACCCGGCCGTCCTGGCGTACCTGGCGAAACGCGCGGCGACGTTCTCGTGCGCGATGACGTTCGGCCGTGGACCGGGGTCGGCGTCGAACGGCGCCATCCCCGCCACGTGGTCGAAGTGCCCGTGCGAGAAGATCGCGTAGCGGACCGGCTCGTCCGACCACCCCCGGATCGCCGTGTGCGCGTTCGGCGCGTCCACGACGTTCCCCGTGTCGAACAGAGCCAGGCCGCCCTCGCCCCTGACGCCGTAGACGTTGCCGAAGGCGGGCCACATGACCACACCTTCCGCCACCTCCTGTGCCCCCCTCGAGCGCAGGTCGCGCAGCGGCATCTCCCTCGGTGACACCGACCCGCGCCAGACGTCGTCCGCGAGGTCGAGGATCGGCGATGTCATGCCTCCACCCTGTCGCGGAACGGCCCCCCGCCGTCAGTAGGGAGTTCCCTACAGCTGCCGCGCACGGCCGGCACGCGAGGACAGGACCGGCCGCCACCGGCGTGGCCGCGGGTCACACCTCGCCGCGTTCGTGGGCCAGCGCGAGTTCCACCCGCGAGCGCAGCCCGGTTTTGGCGTAGATGCGGGTCAGGTAGACCTCGACGGTCTTGCGGCTGTAGTGGAGTTCCTCGGCGATCTCGGGGTTGGACATGCCGGCGGCCACGAGTTCGATGACGCGGCGGTCCGCGGGGGTCAGCGGCGCCACGGTGGCAGGCGCGAGGCCCGCGACCTTCAGCGCGGCGGCGGCGCGGGTGAGCCACGGGGTGGCGCCGAGCTCGGTGAAGAGCGTGTGAGCGCGGACGATGTGGGACGCGTCACCGAAGTGGCCGAGGATCAGGCGCGCGCGGGCCTCCTCGAACCGCAGGCCGTCCGCTCGTGCCGCCTCCAGCGCGGACTCCGCGCGGTCCCGGTCCTGGAAGGCGGCGGCGACCGCCAGGTCGGCGACCAGGCGCGCACGCGGGGTGCCGGTCTTGGCCACCTCGTCGAGCGCGGTGGCCGCCTCCTGCGCGTGGCCGATCTCCCCGGCGACGGCGTGCATGATGACCCTGGTGCCGTACGCGCGGTGGAGCACGTCAGGCGGGCCGGTGGCGATCGCCTCGTCCAGCAGGCGCGCGGCGGTGACACGGTCGCCGCGGCCGACGGCGCACCTGGCGCGGAAGACGGCGCGCAGGGAGAGCTGGAGCACGCACCCCGGCGGAGGGTCGGCGAGCAGCCGTTCCGCCTCGTCGTAGCGGCCCTGTTCGAGCAGGATCTCCAGTTCGATGTTGCGCAGCAGCGCGAGGTTCTCCCACAGCCCCGCCTCGGCGAGCGCGACGGCGTCGGAACGGATGTCGCGCAGCGCCTGCTCCCAGTCGCCGCCGAGGCGCCGCACCACCGCCATGGTGCGCACGTGTAGTCCCGCGATGTCGTGCCAGCCGAGCCCCCGGTAGATGGCCTCGGCCTGCGCGAGCAGGTCGAGTGCGCGGCCACGCACACCGCCGGCGGTGAGCAGGTGCGCGGCGGACTCCAGAGCGGACAGCCGCGCGGCCGGCGGCAGCGCGGCGGCGGCCGACAGCATCGTGTCGAGCGCGCGCTCGGTCTCCTCCCAGCGTCCGTTGATGAGCGCGGTGCCGGCGAGCGCGCTCAGTGCGATCACCAGGTCCTGGGGAGGGCACGCCGGCAGTGCGCGCCACGCCTCGGCGGCGAGTTCGGTGGCGTCCAGGCCGAGCTGGGTGCTGATGACGGCCTGCTGCGCGAGCAGCGCCGTACGGTCGTCGGCCGCGGGGAGCTGCGCCGCGGCGATCGACACCGCCAGTTCGTACTGGCCCATGGAGTGCGCGGCGTTCACCGTGGTCTGCGCGGTCCTGGTGTGGCGGCGGCCAGGCGCGAGCACCGCCAGCGCCTCCTGACCGGCGCGCAGCGCGTCCTTGGGCCGGGACCCTTTCCAGTACGCCACGGCTTCCCGTGACAGCAGCACTCCGCGTTCCTCCGGCGGTGCGAGCTCGGCCGCTCTGCCGTACCAGTGGCCGGCCGACAGCGGCGCCGTCCAGCGGGTCAGCTCGGCCGCGCGCAGGGTCGCGGCCAGCGCCTCGGAGCTCGGGCCGCCGGCCGCCATGTGCGTGGCCCACTCCAGCACTCCACGGGTCCCGCCGAGGCCTCGGCGTTCGAGGAGTCCGGCGATCCTGGCGTGCACACGGCGCCGCTCCGCCGGGCCGAGGTCGGCGTACAGGGCCTCGGCGACGAGCGGGTGCGCGAAC
Organism: Sphaerisporangium rubeum; assembly: GCF_014207705.1. NCBI lineage: Bacteria > Bacillati > Actinomycetota > Actinomycetes > Streptosporangiales > Streptosporangiaceae > Sphaerisporangium > Sphaerisporangium rubeum. The sequence continues at coordinate 5,429,262 of NZ_JACHIU010000001.1, read as the reverse complement.
TCGAAGGCGCCGTCGCCGGTGGCCGTGACGATGCCGTCGCGCACCAGCCCGTCGAACGCGCGCTCGGCCTCGCCGGCGCGAAGACCCGCCACCTCGGCGAGCGCGTCGAGGTCACCCGGCCCGGCGGGACGGGTGCGGCGCAGCGCGGCCAGCACACGCGCGAGGCTCCTGCCGCCTTTGTCACGCTGGAACAGCCGGGTGAGGATGGCGCCGCGCCGCGACGCGGGGTCCTCGGAGCGTACGGCGCCGCCCTGTACCAGGGTGAGCACGGCCTCGCGCGCGAACCACGGGTTGCCGCGGCTCGCCTTGTGCACCTGGCGCACGACCGACTCGCTCGGCGTGCGGCCGAGCACGCCGGTCACCAGGGTGGTCACCTCGCCGAGCGACAGCGGTTCCAGCCGCAGGACGAGGTCGGCGTCCATGGCGGGCGGCCGTCGCGCGGTGCCGGCGACCGTGAGGTCGCGCACCCGGCGCGGCAGATAGGACAGCACGCCGAGCGTGTCGGCGTCGGCCAGGTGCAGGTCGTCGATGGCGAGCAGGGTGCGGCCCGGCAGCCGTTCGAGCAGTTTGGCGGTGCGCACGGCGGGGGCCGACCCGGCGGCGCCGAGCGCGGCCCTGTCGATCGCCTCCAGCAGTTCGCCGAGGGGTTCGCGCGCGTCAGGGTCGTCGTGCAGCGCGCCGAGCGCGTCGGTCAGCGAGGCGTACGCCAGACCGCTGCCGAAGTCGCGCGCCTGGCCGTGCAGCACCCGGTATCCCATGCCTTCGGCGAGGGTCTCGGCCTCGGCGAGCAGGTGGGTCTTGCCGATGCCGGCCTCACCGTGCAGCAGGATGCTGACCGGTGGGCTGAGCAGGGCCGTCTCTATGGCGCGGAGCATGGCGGGACGTCCGGAACCGTGCTCGACCACCGCTCATCGCCCCCCGCGGCCGGTGGTTCTCCGGCGGGCCGCGACGTCTTCGGTCGGGCCCGTCAGGGCGGCGATCTCTGCCGGCACGCGTCGTACGGTATCGGGTGTCATTTGTGACGCCAATCCCTGGATTCCGGGATAGTGCCCTGCTCATGCACCCCGTCGGCTATACGGATTATTACCTTCTATGTGGTCGTCCGTCCGCTGCATCGGTGACGGGTCGTCGCCACCGGGCTTCCCGGCCGTTCCCGCAGGCCTCAGAAGGGGACCTCGAACCACGTGCGGGTGCCGGTGCGGTTGCGGGTGGCACCCCATTCCTTGGCGAGGGCCTCCACCAGGAACATGCCGCGGCCGCATTCGGACATGGGGTCGGGTGCGCAGATCTCGGGGATCGAGCCGATGGCACCCTGGTCGAGCACCTCGACGCGGAAGGTGCTCTCCGTGGCGAGCACGCGGAGGCGGACCTCGCCGCCGTCGAGGCCGGAGACGGTATGGCGCAGCGCGTTGGTGATGACCTCGCAGGTGAGTAGTTCCACCGTGTCGAGCACCGGACGGCGCGTCGTGTCCGGCACGCGCAGATGCGCCGCCGCGGCGCGGCGCACCGCACGGCGGGCCGGCGGGATCTCGTTCACGGTGCCGGGAAACGTGAAGTCTCCGAGCAGCTGAACCGTCGCCATTGACGTCCTCGCTCTCTTGTCTCCACCGGCGGCCGGTGGAACCGTCGGCGGAGCGTCCATTGGTCGAAACTCTACGCAGTCATCTGATTACTTTGCGATGATGACCGTGGTGTCGCTGGATATAAGGCGGTGCTGTCGGAACGGTTCCGAGCTCCTTGGTTCTTTGAGACGGTTCGCCCCTTCAGGAGGCCCATCATGGCAAGCAGAACGAGCCCGACGGTGCGCCGCCGCAGATTGGCCGCGGAACTGCGGCGGCTGCGGCAGGGCACCGGCAGGACGCGTGAGGAGGTCGCGGAGTGGGTCGGCTGTGCCCCTGCCACCGTCACCAAGATCGAGAACGGCTCGGCAGCCGCGAGGCCCGCGGACGTGTCCCTGCTGCTTGAGCTGTACGGAGTCACCGGCGCGGCGCGGGACGAGTTGATGACGCTCGCGCGCGAGGCCCGCAGACGCGGCTGGTGGCACGAGTACGCTGACACCTTCCACCCGGGTTTCGACGTCTACGTCGGCCTTGAGGAGGAAGCATCCTCGATCAGCGTCTACCGGTCGGAGACCGTCGGCGGACTGTTCCAGACCGAGGCGTACACCCGTGCGCTGTTCGCCGCCGAGACGCCGGCCGTCGCGGAGCGGGACGTCGAGCGGCACGTGGCGGTGCGCGCGAAGCGGCAGGAGCGTCTCGCCGCCGCGGACGCGCCTTCGACGTGCGCCGTGCTGAACGAAGCCGTGCTGTGGCGTGAGGTCGGCGGCCGGGACACGATGCGCGAGCAGTTGTGCCACCTGGTCAAGGTGTCACGGACGCCGGGGACGACCGTCCAGGTGCTGCCGTTCGCCGCGGGCTCGCATCCGGGGATGCACGGCGCCTTCACCGTGCTCGGCTTCCCCGAGGCCGGCGACCGGGACATGGTCTACATCGAGTATCGGCAGGGAAGCCTGTTCCTCGAGAAGCAGGCCGACAAGGACGCCTACGTCCGGTTGTTCGACCACCTGCGGGCCAAGGCGCTCGGCCCTGAGGAGTCCCGCGCGCTGATCACGCGGGTGGCCGGCCAGATGGCGTGACGGCCGCAGGCGCCGGCGGCGCGTGGCCGGTCCTTCCATGGGGGGTGAAGACGTGCCATGGGGGGTGAAGGCCGGGGGAGATCACCGGGTGAGGTGGGCCTTGAGGCAGGCGGCGACGGCCAGCAGGGCGATGAGGATGCCGATGAGCAGCGCGGCGCCACCGGGGATCGCCTGGCCGGCGCCGGGGGTGTACGCGGCGGCGGCGACGCCGGAGGGGCCCGCGCCGATGACGGTGTGCGTCGCGGGGGTGTAGGTCGCGTGCACGGCCTTCAGCACGCCGGGGGCCGGGGAGGGGGCGATGGCCATCGTCTCGGCCTCGAGCCGCGCCTTGATCTTGTCGGGGTAGCCGTAGCCGACGACGATGCTCTGGTCGCGGGTCTTCTCGCGGACGTACTGCCCGTCCACGTTGCCTTCGATGGTGTGGATGGTGTCGCCGTCCACGTCGATCACCATGCCGACGTGGTCGATGCCGTCCACGCTGTCGCCGCCGCTCCAGTCGAAGAACACCACCGCTCCCTGTTCCGGCGTGGTGCCGAAGGCGTCCTGCGCGATGAACCAGTCGGCGTGGGCCACGGTGTGCGCGAACTGGCCGAACCATTCGTCGTAGCCGAGTTGGTGCGCGGCCCACGACAGGAACATGTCGCACCAGGGCTGGGTGGAGTAGTCGGAGTCGAACTCGACGCTGTTGTACCAGTCGCCGAACTTGGTGTAGCCGCCTGCCTGCTCGCTGTACCCGACGTAGGACTTGAGCAGCTTGATCATTTCTTGCAGTTCTGGTGACACGGGAAGTCGAGGGATCCTTCCATGTGTTGCCGGCGCCGGGGCCGCGCCAGGGGGAACAACAGGTTGGAAGGGCACGTTAGCCAGGAAAAGCGCAGGTCAAAAGAGTGCCAAGTCGGGAATGGGCTCGCCGGGGTGCGGGTGGTGCGAGGCGCGGGGGGCCGGGAAGCCCTGTGCCGCCGGGGTTCGCGGCCCGGTGCGCCGCGGCGCCGCTCGTCACCGTCGGGTGGAAAATTTTACCCAGTCATGACTAAACCGGACATCTTCTGACAAGGCGGACGATCGTCATCCCAGGTCGCGTCAGCTCGTCGGACCCGGCCGTCGTGGTGGCGGCGCCTGCTCGGGGACCGCGGGGCCCGCCGGAGAGCCGGAGCGGTGGCCGGCGTGTGCGGTGAGGCGGTTGGCGAGCCACGGCAGGGTCTGGGGGAGCTCACGGCTCCAGGTGGTGAAGTTGTGGCCGCCGCTCGGAAGGATCAGGGACGCGGCACGCATGGGAGGACGGACGGTGTCGAGGAAGCGGAGCGTGGACAGGTAGTTGGACTCGCCCTGCTTGCTGCTCGTCACCAGGACCGACACCGGCGGGCTCGGCAGGTGGGTGAGACGCCACATGAGGTCGTTCTCGCGGCGCAGTCGCGCGCTGCCGCCGAACAGGTCACCGGTGGTCGCGTCCGCCGGCGGCTGGAAGTACCCCGACAGCGACACGGCCGCGGAGTACGCCTCCGGGTGACGCATGGTGAGCTTGAGCGCGCAGTAGCCCCCGGTGGATCCGCCGAGCACCCCCCATCCGGCGGACGTGGCGGCGACCCGCAGCGACCGGGTGACCGCCTCCCTGAGGTCCCTGGTGAAGAACGTCTCCACCTGCGGGCCACGTGGCACGTCCATGCACTCGGTGTCACGCGGCGGCGCGACCGTCGGCCGGGTGAGCACCAGCACGGTCGGCGGCATGCGGCCCTCCGCGATGGCGTGCGCGGCGACCGCCGGCATGTTCATGCGGCTGATCAGGTTGCGCGGGTCCCCGGGATATCCGGTCAGGCCGACGATCACAGGAAACCGGGTGTGCGCGTATTCTTCGGCAAAATACTGCGGAGGGAGATAAACATAGGCGAGGGTGCTCAATCGCGTCGATCCGCCGGCGATGAGCACTTCTTTCAGTTGGCCCGCGGACTGCCGGAAATTTCCATTGATATGGACGTCGGCCGTGCGGAGTACCTGCAGACGATCCGGCATCCGCTCCTGTGCCGGATCCCGCGCCTGATCCTGTGCCGGGTCCTCGGGCCGCACCTCCCGGCCGGGGGCCGGTCCGGCCTCCTGCACGGCCGGCACCTGTGCGGAACCGATGCCGAGCAGGTCGTCCCACGAGCCGTAGAAGCCGAAATAGTTGTTGACCAGCAGGCCGATCGCCGCGAGCGTGAGCACCTGCATGCCCGCGAGCACCCCGGCGCGTCCCATGACGGCGCCGAAGGTGCGAGCAGTGAGCCGCGGCCAGATCCACAGGGCCGAGCCCGCGAGGCCACCCACCGCGAGCGCGATCACCACGATCAGCAGAGTTGTCGATGTGAGACCCATTCTCGCCCTCTCCGATTCCCCCCTGAGCGGCCCGCGATCAGCACGCCGTGTCAGGAAAGTTATCCAGTCGAGATAAGGGCCGGATAAGAGGGCGAATCCGGGAAAACCGCTCAGGTAATCGGATGGTCAGGCGATGAGGCGGACCGCGTGCAGCCGCTCGTCGAGGGCCGCCACACTGCCGGTGCGCTGCCACGGGCTGAGCTGCTCACGGGTCTCCACGACCGCACGGACCAGCCGCGGCGAGGTGTTGTGGCGCGCCAGCCGCGCCGCCTCGCCGAGCTCCTCGCACGCCTCCTCTATCTGGCGAAGCGCGAGATGCGCCTGCGCGGTCTTCAGCCTGGTGAACGCCACATTGCGGACGAACGACGGGTCGATCCCCTCCGCCGCGGCGGCCCCGACGGTGAGGGCCCGCGCCGGGTCCCCGGTGTCGAGCAGGCACCCGGCCCTGGTCGACAGGTGCTGACCCTCGCCGTAGAAGGGGACCAGCCCGGCCGCCGGGTCGTCCGCGTCGGCGCTCGCCATCTCGCGCTGCGCCTGGTCCATCGAGCGGAAGCACCGCACCTGGTCCTTGCGCCGCTCGCTCTTGTGCGTACGCCGCACCACCGCGGCGTACGCGCGCGCGCCGACGTCGCACGCGTAGGCCATCAGCATCTTGCTCCCGGCCCGCTGCCCCCAGGCGAACGCGCCGAGCGCGTGCTCCACCCCGAGACGCGGGTCACCGCGCCAGGTGGCGAGCTGACTCCAGTTGGACAGCACCATGCTGCACATCGCGTCGTCGTCACCCTGGTGCGCGGCGTTCCTCGCCTGCGCGTAGTAGTAGTCCGCGCCGCGGAAGTCGTTGAGGTTGAACAACATCCACGCGACGCACCGCCGGATGTCGGCGAGCAGCGACAGCAGCCTGCCGCGCATGCGGTCGTCCACCCCCGCCGACAGCAGCGACGTGACGAGGTGCTGCTGGGCCAGCACGGTGGCCACGATGGCCTGCGGCCCGAGCGCGTCCTCCTGGCGCATGCAGTGGCGCAGCGCCGCCTCGATGTGGCCGACCGTCGCGTCGTCCACGCGGCTCGGGTCCGCCGCCGCCAGCGTGAGCCGCTGCGACTCTTCGCCGTTCGCCCGGTCGAGCGAGGGTGCGGCGTATGCGGAGGTGGCGGCCGCCCCGATCAGGGCGAGCACGTCACGTCGATTCATCTGGGTTGCCCAATCCGTGAATGCGTGGACGAGCTGTTGGAACTCCCGGTCACGCTGTTCTCCTGGGGGCATCGCGCCGGTGAGCGGCTCGCCCGGCAGGACGCCCCTGATGTCACTGAAGGAAATGCCGGTGAGAGCCGGCGGCGCCGCGCGTCCGCGCGTCACCACGAGGTTCTCGTCGGCGGCGGTGTGGTCCTCGCCGTCCACGAGGTCGGAGGTGCGGCACCGGTAGATGCGGGCCAGGCGGTTCAGCCCCGCGAGCGGCGGCTCGTTCCCGGTGACCCCGGGCCAGGCCTCCCAGGAGCCCAGCTTGCGCACGCTGAACGGCTCGGCGGGCCAGCGTGCCCGCCACTCCTCGACGACCCGTTCCTGGGTGTACCGGTGCGCCTCGCGGAATGCCTGCCTGGCGTTCAGGCGGAAGCGCCTGCGGTACTCCTCGGCGATCTCGGTCCACGTCGCGCCGCGTTCGCGGAGCTCGGCGGTGAGGCGGTCCATCTCCTCTTTGAGACTGCGTGGCTTACGTGGCATCGCGTACCCTCCGACCCCCGTGGATGCGTACTGCCGACACCGAGAGTAGCCAAAGGATCGTGCTCGCTACTGAGGGTTGCCGTTAATCGGCGATCAGACCACCGGTTTCTGTCACGACCGGCCGTGTGGACGCCGGAACGGGGCCCGGCGTGACAGACGCACCCCACGTGAGCGCCTGTTGGCGCGCACGCCACGCACCGGAAGGTAAAGGTCCGCCACGTCACCGGGCCGACGCCGCCCGGTGACGGAAGGCCGTCATGCGGCCGAGCCGTCCTGAGCGTGAAAGGGCCCGGGAGATCATGATGACCAGCACTCCGCCCCGCCAACGTGAGGTCCGCTGGGAGGTGCCCGCCGACCCGAGCGTCACGGCCAAGTGCCGCACGCTGGTCCGCGAGACGCTGACCGGGTGGCAGATGCCCGGCCTCGTCGACGACGTGGTGTTAGTGGTGTCGGAACTGCTCGGCAACGCGCTCGTCCACGGTGGCCCGCCGATCCTGCTCACCCTGAGCGCGGCCGGCGGCGTGCTGTACGGCGCGGTGACCGACCGCGGCCCGGGCTGGCCGCGGATCCGCGAGGCCGGCACCGACCGCGAGCACGGCCGGGGCCTGCGCATCGTCGCCGCGCTCACCGACCGCTGGGGGGTCGACCCCGTCGCGACCGGCACCGGCAAGACGATCTGGTTCTCCCTGGCGCACGCGGCGCCGGGCCGGCGTCCCCTGCCGGTCGGCGGGCCCCGGCCGGTCGCGGGCCCGCTGCCTTCCCCCTGACCCGCGGGCCGGCCCACGACGTCGCGCGGGTCTCCACCGGTCCGCGGCCTGAGGTCACCCGGTCACGCGGGTGCCAGCGGGGAGTACAGCACCAGGACGTTGCCTGAGGGATCGCGCAGCACCGCGCGGGTCTCGTGCGGCCCGGCCTCGGGGCCGTCGACCAGCTCGGCGCCGGCGGCGGTGAGGTCGCTCACCGCGGCCTCGATGTCACCCACCTTGTACGACGGCGCGGTGATCGCCCCCGCGACCTGCTCGGGCCCGGCCACCAGGGCCACGGTGACCCCGCCGCCGTCCAGCGCGGCGAAGCGGTCGCCGTCGCGGAACTTCACGGCGAGACCGAGGGTCTCGGCGTAGAAGGCGATCGCCTTGTCGAGATCGTCGACCGGGATGAGCACGTTGCCGACCTTCTGAGCGTGCTGCGGCACACTGTCCTCCGTCGTGGGGTCGCCGCCGGGTGCGGGGGCTTGTCCGTGTGGTGGGTCCTACTGGGTGAGCTGGAGCTTGACCTTCAGTTTGAGGGTCAGGACCGGTCCGTCATCGCTTTCGGGGCTCGGGCTGCGTGTCGGCTCCCTGGTGGGTTCCGGCGACGGTTCCCTGGTGGGCTCGCGCGTGGGCTGCGGTGACGGCTCGGGGTCGGGGTCGGGGCACGCGGGGCCGCGCCGGGAGAAGCTCCCTGAGTCGCTGCCGGAGCCGAGACCGGAGGAGACCCGCACGGTGACCCGGCGGGTCTCGGAGTAGCCGCACGACGGCACGGCGAACCGCACGCTGAACGAACGGGTGTAGGAGGTCGCGCCGGACAGCGTGGCCGAGCGGGACGCCTCACGCTTGGTGGTGCGCTCGCCGGCGGTGACCGACTGCGTGATCGCCGCGCTCAGCGCGACCGGGTCCTTGGTGGCGCTGGTGACCCGCACGGTGAGCGTGCTGCCGTCGAACCCGGTGACGGTGACCGACGGGGGAGCGCACTTGGGCCCGGACACCTTGGTCTCCTTGACCACCGTGCCGTTGGCGGCGGGCCGGTCGGTCGTCACCCGCACCCCGAGCGTCGCGGTCGTGCCGCAGGCCACCTCACCGAAGTCGCCTGACACGCTGAACGCGTACGAGGTGTCGCCGGTCAGAGTGCGCGCGGCCTGGTCGACCACGCGCGGCGCGGCCTCACCCTCCCTGCGGGTGAACTCCACCGTGACCTTCACCGGGCCGGGGCCGGCGGCACGCACGCCGATGCCGGCGCTGCGGCCGTTCCAGTCGACCGAGACGTTCTCGACCGCGGGGGGCGGGCACTCGGGGCCCTTGACCTCGGTCGTGCGCTCCGCCGAGCCTCCTGCGGCACCCGGGCTCGTGGACACCGTGACCTGGCGGACGACGGTGGCGCCGCACGGCGCGGCGGCGAAGCCGCCGTCCACGACGCGCGAGTAGGTGGTGGCGCCGGTCAGCACCACGGTGCGGGTGCTGACCGGGCTCAGCGAACTCTTCGACGAGCCCTGCGCGAAGCGCGCGGTCAGGGTGACGTTCTGCGCGGTCGACGCGCGCAGGCGCACGGTGGCGGCGTTGCCGTCGAAGCCCGCGACGGTGAGGCCGCTCACCCGCAGCTGCCCGGGTGACGGGCCGGGTGGTGTCGCGGACGGCGCGGAGGTGGGGCCCGTGGTGGGGCCGGTTGTCGGGCCGCCGGTCGAGGGGGCCGTGGGAGGCGTGGACGGGCCGGGGGTGCCGTCGCCGGGGTCCGGCGTGACGGCCTCGGCCGGGGTGGGTCCGGAGCTCGCCGTGGGGGTGGCGGCAGGCTCCGTGGCGGGATCTGTGGTGGTCTCGACGACGGCCGGGGTCGGCTTGGGTGAGGTGGCGAGCGACACCCCCGTCACCGGGGTGCCGCGGCTGGCGGCGAGCACCGCGATGATGACGCCGGCCGTGATGACGCCGGTGCCGGCGAGCACACGCGGCGCGTACCTGAGGGGGTTCCTGATGACGGTGCGGGCCAGGCTGGTGCTGGTGTCGGGAGCGGGACGCGCCAGGGGGAAGCCGAGGGCCAGCAGGGCCGCGAGCTCGGCGAGGTGGCGCCGGCCGCGCTGCTCCCAGTCCTGGCCGTACGCGGCGCGCGCGGCGGTCTCCAGCTCGCCGACGAACGCCTGCGCCGTGGCGGGCCGGTCGGCGGGGTGCTTGGCCAGGCCGCGGGCCACCAGGGTGCGCACGGAGGCGGGTACGGCGTCCACGGGGATGCCGGCGTTGAGGTGCTGGTGGGCCAGCGCGACGGGGGTGTCGGCGCGGTAGGGCTTGCGGCCGGTGAGGCACTCGTAGAAGACGCAGGTGGCGGCGTAGACGTCGGTCGCGGGGGACGCGGGGCCGCCGTTCCACTGCTCGGGGGCCATGTAGGTGGGGGTGCCTGCCGGGGATCCCGGCACGCCGGCCGGGGTGGCGATGCCGAAGTCGGCGAGCTTGCTGACGCCGTCCGCCTGGACCAGGACGTTCTCGGGTTTGTAGTCGCGGTGCACGATACCCGCGGCGTGCGCGGCGGACAGGCCGAGCAGCGAGCCCTTGAGCACGACCAGTGCGGCCTCGGGGCTGGTGGAGCCGTGTTCCAGCAGGACGCGGCGCAGGGCCACGCCGTCGACGAGCTCCATCACGATGGCGGCGCCGAAGGGGCTCTCGACGTACTCGTAGAAGCGCACGATGTTGGGGTTGTCGATCTCGACCATCGTGCGGGCTTCGTCGCGGAAGGCTGCGAGGAAACGGGGGTCGGAGCGTAACTCGTCGGATAAGTACTTGATGGCGACGTGTGCGCCGGTCTCCTCGTAGGTGGCCAGCACGACCCTGCCGCTGCCACCCGTTCCGAGCACGCGTTCTTCCCGGTAGCCCGGAACGGACCAGGAGTTCATCGTCGTCCCCTCGACAGTCGCCTTCCCAGACGAAGGTCTCATTGCATGGGCGGATTGTCACGGGAATAGCTGATCGGGCCGGTGACGATTCGGTTACAGAAGGTAGGTCGGATTGGCATACCACCTGGTTATGGCGGTATTTTTTGTGCTCCTCCACGGTCAGTCACGGCCGAGACTGCGGTAAACGGCCTCGACCAGTCTGTAGGCGCGCATGCTACCCGTGATCACCTGAGAAAGCCTGTTCATGGTGTAGGCCATGCCGAGGCCGTGCCTGGTGTCCCCGAGACCGAGCGACCCCCCAAGACCGGTGTGACCGAACGCGGTGTCCCTGGCCGCGCCGGGAACGGGATAGGTGAGCGCGGGCCGCATGTATCCGAGCCCGAACGAACTGTCCAGCATCAAGACCCGGTCGGGTCCCCGCACCCTCCGCCGCACCGCGTCCCGCAGAGTCCCGAGCCCGAGGAGTTCTCCCGCCACCAGATCCCGGTAGAAGGCGGCGAGCCCGGGTGCCGTCGTGACAAGGCCCATGGCGGGCCAGCCCGCGGCCATGACGAGCGGATGGTTGGCGCCACCCTTCAGCAGATTGGGGTTCGGGTTCCCCATGGCCCGGTTCATGAGGCTGCCGGTGTCGAGCGCCGCCAGCGCCGCCGCATACCGCGGGTCACCACCCGGGCCTGGATCCTCTGAGACGGCCATAGGGCCTCCGCGGACGCGGCTTTTCGCCGCCGGACGCGTGAAGCGGTCGCCGGCCGACAGTCTGGCCGCGCGTGACACGACGTCGTCCGGTGCGCCGAGCCAGATCTCCAGGCCGCCTGGACCGGCGATCTCGTCGGCGACCAGCTCGCCGACGCTCGTGCCGGCGACCCGGCGGACGACCTCACCTACCAGGAAGCCGTAGGTGAGAGCGTGGTAGCCGTGCGCGGTACCCGGGGCCCACAGCGGGGGTTGCGCGGCGAGCCGGGCCGCGATGCCGGGCAGGTCGCCGAAGTCCTCCGGCGGCACCGGCTGCTCCAGCACAGGGAGGCCGGCCTGATGAGTGAGCAGGTGCTCGACGGTCACCCCGCTCTTGCCGGCGGCGGCGAACTGCGGCCAGACCTCGGCGACAGGGGCGGTGACGTCCACAGCTCCCTGCTCGGCCAGCCGCAGCAGGACCGTCGCGGTAATGGCCTTGGTGCACGAGTACGTGAGTACAGGCGTGTCCCGCTGCCACGGCCTGCCGGTGTGCCGGTCCGCCACGCCGCCCCACAGGTCCACGACCGGTTCCCCGTCGAGATAAACGGCGAACGCCGCACCCAGTTCCTCGCCGGTCGCGAAGTTGTGTTCGAAGGCGTCGCGGACGCGCAGGAAACGAGAATCGGCGTACCCCTGCACCGGCGGTTCCTTCGTGGGTCCCTGTCCGGTCATCGGGACCTCCATGGCGAGGCGTTCACTTCTCGTGAGCCTAACAATCCACACCCTGGGTGGTGGGGGTGCCGGTCCGTGAGACGGGTGTGGCGATCGGGACCGGACCATGATGAGGTGGGGCCCGTGGCGAGGAACTTGATCCTTTCCGGAGGAGTCGCTCATGACTTCCCGGCCACCTCGGCGGCCCTGGCCGAGGTGATGGCCGAGGCAGGTGTGGAGTCCACCGTCACCGAGGACATCGAGGGAGCGCTGCGTGAGCCGCCTGATATCGAGCTGATCACGGTGAACGCGCTCCGGTGCTGTATGGACGGCGGCTGGTCGGCCACGCAGGGCGGCTCGGCCTTCCGGCTGCCTCCGGTGGCGCGCGCCACGCTGCTCGGCCACATCGAGCGTGGCGGCGGCGTGCTGGCCATGCACTCGGCACCCATGTGCTTCGATGACTGGCCGTACTGGCGCCACATGGTCGGCGCCGCCTGGTGCTGGGGCAAGTCCCACCACGCGCCGGTCGGCCCCGCCGAGATTCACCTGCACGGCGACGACCCCATCATCTCCGGCTTGACCGGCTTCACCCTCACCGACGAGGTCTACACCGACCTCGCCACCATCCCCGGCATCCGTCCTCTGGCCAGCTCACAGGGCCAGCCGCTGTTCTGGACCCGTCAGTTCCCGCGAGGACGCCTCGTCTACGACGCTCTGGGCCACGACTCGCGCTCCTACGAGAGCCCCGTTCACCGCGAGATGCTCCGCCGCGCCACCGCCTGGCTGACCGGGAAGCCGACCTCCGTCTCACCTTGAGAAAGCTCCCCGCCTGCAGGCGGGGAGCTCGGTGAGGTCCGGCCCGACGGCCGCGCCGTCCGGTGGCCTGGCCGGACTAGGAACTCGAAAATAGGCTCAGAAGCTCTTTTATCGCGTTTATCACAGGAACTCCGACATCTCCGACAACCGTAGCGATTCCTGCGATTTTTCCCAGAGGTTGTCTGAGTTCCACAGCGGTGCTGTCCGGTCGGAGCTGTTCGACCGCTTTGTTGACCTCGGCTTGATCGTGGTCGTCCAGGTGATTCCTCAGTGCGTCGATCGCCAGGAGCAGGTTCTCGAGCGCGGTGGACCTCAGCTCTGGATCGGATGCGAATTTTCCTCCAGCCACGATGTCGCCGATGCCTTCATGAGTCGCCTTGCCTATGCTGCCCTGACCGAACTGGGTGATACGGTCACGGCTCATCATTTGCCTGCCAAGATGTCCCCGGAGCCGTCATGGCGCGCCTTGCCGATGCTTCCCGATCCGTACTGCTGGATGTAGTCGCCCTGGACGGCGTGAGCGACGTTGATGACCATCTGTGCGGAATCAGGGTGACCTATCGCCTTGGTGATCTCGTGGACCAGATGCGCGACCTCACTGGCCGCGGTGCTCCATACGGCGTCGCGCTGGGTGCCGGAGGTGTTGATGACCAGGCCGTGGAGAGGTGGCTGATTGAGTACCGTGACCAGGCGCCAGATCAGCAGTGCCGTCACGCCGAGAATGACGATGAGCGCGAGGGTGTCGCTGAACGCCGAGAGAATCAAGCCGGCCAGCAATGTGATCAGGACCCGAATGCTGAACCGTTTCCACGCGGCTCCCTTGTTGACCTCCAGTACACGCTGTCCGACGTGCGCGATGTTTCTCAGCGGATAGGCCTCGCCACCGACCCACAGGACGCCTTCGCTGATCCGGACCTGAACCACCATCGGCTGCTCTTTTCTGAAGCGCTGATCAGGTGCCGAGGAGCCCTTCTCCCGAAGCTCCCGGACATTGGGAGATTATGCACCTCAAGGCTCATGATCGTAATAGTTACCATAGATTTCCGCCGATTGTCGGCGGGGAATGGGCTGCAGAAGGCGCCAACGATTGCTACCGGAGCGGTTTATGACGGCTTATTGGTGGAATCCCGGGGTTTTGCCCTTTTTGCCAGGCGCAGGGGTGAGTGTCCGGGTCAGAGGTTGAGGAGTTGTGCGGAGGCCGACTCGTGGGCCAGCCTGCGCAGCACGTCGAAGACCTTGCCGTAGAGGACCGTGCCGACGACCAGGGACTCCACCGCGGCCTCCCTGGGGCCGTCGAAGGAGACCTTGGTCATGTCGTGGATGGTGACCAGCTCCATGACGGTGGCCGCGTAGCGGCGCAGGTCCTCGTCGTCCGCCGGACGGCCGAGCCGGCTGAGGCGCGCGAGCACCCAGGCGAGCTCGGTGCGGGTCGGCGCGTCGGGGGTGATCTGCCAGCCGAGCTCGTCGATCAGGTCGTCGACCCGCGCGAGGGCCGCGCCGAACTCCTCGTCGTCCGCCGGGGTCTCGACGGCGGGTGCCAGCGCGTAGTGCGCGGTGCCGAGCATCGTGTGCACCGGCACGGTCTCGTCCTCGACCGCCGCGACGATCTTGGCGATGGCCGCGACGGACAGGCCGCCGACCTCCAGCAGCGCGCGGATGAGCCGCAGGCGGCGCAGGTGCGCCTCGCCGTACTCGGCGCGGGTGGCGGACGTCGGCGTGCCGTGGGGGAGCAGGCCCTCACGCAGGTAGTACTTGATCGTGGGGACCGGGACCCCCGAGGTGGCGCTCAGTTCGGAGATGCGCATACGACGAGCGTATCCTAATTGGATAGTGTGGCTATCTGATCAGGTCTGGCCGGTGCGCTCGCCGGTGCCGAGGCCGTCGAACAGGACGGTGATGTAGTGCTCGGCGAGCGTGGCCGTGTTGAGGCGTCCGCCGGGGCGGAACCAGCGGACCGCGACCCAGATCGTGTCGCGGATCATGCGGTAGGTGAGCTTGGGGTCGGCGTCCGGCCGGAACAGCCCCTCGGCCTGGCCGCGCTTGATCTGCTCGATCCACATGCGCTCGACCTCGTCCTCGGCCTTGATGAGGTAGTCGAACCGGTCGCCTGGCAGTGAGCGCAGGTAGTTCCAGTCGTTCTGCATGACGGTGATGGCGGCGCGGTGGGGCTCCAGCGTGCTGAAGCCGATGCGCACCATCTCGGACAGCACGGTGCGCGCGTCGGAGCTGTCGTCGAGCGCCGCGCGGTAGCGGCCGATGAGGTCCTTGAGGAAGGTGGACAGGACCTCGTCGACGATGGTCTCTTTGGAGTCGAAATGGTGATAGAGACTGCCGGAAAGGATGCCCGCCTCGTCGGCGATCTCGCGTACCGTGGTCGCCTGGAAGCCTTTGCGCGCGAAGAGCTCGGCGGCCAGCTTGACCAGATGGTCGCGGCGCTCGGAGGCGGAGCCGCTCGACCCCGCACGCCGGGTGCCCCCCTGGCGCTTCGGTGCCCCCGGTGAAGAGGTGGCATCGGCGGTGTCCGCGACCGCGCCTCCGGCGTTCTTTCGCGTGTTCACGTCCCCCATTATGAGCCTCCACGCAATCGCTTGTTCGCCTGTTGACGGGGAAGAGGCGGCAGCTCATCCCCGGGATCAGAGGCTACCAAGCGCTTGTTACGCTGATATTGACCGATATGTGGAGCCGCGCGCCGCGCGGCCGGAAGATCCGGAAGGCGGCGCGTGATGACGGACGCGTACATCGTCGGCGCGGTGCGCACCCCCACCGGCCGGCGTGGCGGCGGGCTTTCGGCCGTGCACCCGGCCGACCTCGCGGCCCACGTGCTGCGCGCGCTGATGGATCGTACCGGTGCCGATCCCGCGGCCGTGGACGAGGTCGTGCTCGGCGGCGCGGACACCGCGGGCCCGCGCGCCGGGAACGTCGCGCGCGTCGCCTGGCTGGCGGCGGGGTTACCCGAGGCGGTACCCGGCGTGACCGTGGACCACGGCGCGGGTTCGGGTTCGCGCGCGGTGCGCTTCGCCGCCGAGGCGGTGCGCGCCGGCGACGCGCACCTGGTGGTGGCCGGAGGCGTGCAGAACATGAGCGCCGTCCCGGCGGGGACGGACGAGCCCTCGCCGGCCGCGGGCTCCAGGGGCTGGGCCGCCAGGTACCGCGGCAAGGACACCTCCGAGTGGCGCGCCGCCGAGCTGGTCGCGCGGCGCTGGGAACTGTCCAGGGGCGACATGGAGGAGTACCTCATCGAGTCGCACCGCAGAGCGGTCGCCGCCACCGACGAGGGCCGCTTCGCGCGCGAGATCGTGCCTGCGCTCGGGATGCGGTCGGACGAGGTGCCGCGCCGCGACGTCACCGCCGAGAAGCTGGCGGCCGTGGCGCCGCGCCGTGAGGGTGATCGCACCACGGCCGCGCTCACGGCCCCGCCGGCCGACGCCGCCGCGGTCGTGATGATCGCCTCGCGGGAGGCGGTGCGCGAGCACGGGCTGACCGCCAGGGCCCGGCTGCGTCACATGTCCGCACGAGGCGGCGATCCCGCCGCGCCGTTCGCCGCGCCGATCCCGGCCACCGTGCGCGCGCTGCGCGCCGCGGGGCTGACGCTCGACGACATCGACGTCGTGGAGGCCGACGAGGCGTACGCGCCGCTCGCGATGGCGTGGCTGCTGGAGACCAGGGCCGATCCCCGGCGGGTCAACCCCTCCGGCGGCGCGCTCGCGCTCGGCCGTCCGCTCGGCGCGCACGGCGCGCGGCTGCTGACCTCGCTGCTGCACGAGCTGGAGCGCGTGGACGGCCGGTACGGCCTGCAGGTGGTGTCCACAGGACTCGACCAGGCGGCCGTCACCATCATCGAGCGGCTGTGAGTTCGGCCGCGCCGGGAGACGCCATGGTCGGCGCTATGGAAAATAGGAAACTTTCCTATTAGATTGGCGTGCGTCCCGCACCGGCGAGTCCGGCGGCCCCGACCTGGCGAGGAGAGTGATGAAGCGCAGCCCCGAGCTTCTGCGTCTAGCCGATTCGGTCCTGTTGCCGGGGTTCGAAGGTGAGACGCCGCCTGAGTGGCTGCGCCGCCGTCTCGGGGAGGGGCTCGCCGGTGCGGTGCTGTTCTCCCGCAACATCTCGGACCCGGGACAGGTCACCGAGCTGACGGCCGCGCTGCGCGCCGAGCGGCCGGACGCCGTCATCGGCGTGGACGAGGAGACCGGTGACGTGAGCCGCCTCGAGGCCCGCACCGGCAGTTCACGGCCGGGCAACTACGCGCTCGGCGTGGTGGACGACGTCGCGCTCACCGAGGAGATCGCGCGCGGGCTCGGCGCCGACCTCGCGGCACTCGGGGTGAACGTCGACTTCGCGCCGTCCGCCGACGTCAACAGCAATCCCCGCAACCCGGTGATCGGGTTGCGGTCCTTCGGCGCGGATCCCGTGCTGGTGTCGCGGCACACCGCCGCCTGGGTGCGGGGGCTCCAGGCGGCGGGGGTCGCGGCGTGCGCCAAGCACTTCCCCGGACACGGCGACACCGGCATCGACTCTCACCACGGTCTCCCCACGTTGCCGGCGAGCCCCGAACGGCTGCGCGAGGTGGAGCTGCGGCCGTTCCGCGCGGCGGTCGAGGCGGACGTGCGCATGATCATGACGGGCCACCTGCTGGTCGCGGCCTGCGATCCCGGCATGCCGGCCACGCTGAGCCGCGCGGTGCTGACCGGGTTGCTGCGCGACGAGATGGGCTTCGGCGGCGTCGTCGTCACCGACGCGATCGAGATGGCCGCGGTGGCCGGCCGGTACGGCATCGGCGGGGCGAGCGCGCGCGCCGTTGCGGCGGGGGCCGACCTGGTGTGCGTCGGCGGGGAGCACGCGGGGGAGGACGTGGTGGTCGCCATCCGCGAGGCCGTCGCCGACGCGGTCACCGAGGGACTGCTCACCGAGGAGCGGCTGACCGACGCGGCCCGCCGCACGGCGGAGCTGACCGCCTGGGCCGAGGCGGCGCGCACGACGGCCGTCCCCGGCCGGTCGCTCGGGCTCGTCGCGGCGCGGCGGGCCGTACGGGTGACCCGGCGGCGATGGGACGTCCCGCCGGGTGGCGTCGCGCCGTACGTGGTGGAGCTGGCGCCGGTGATGAACCTGGCCATCGACCGGCACACACCGTGGGGAGTGGGGGAGCCGCTCGCCAAGCTGCTGCCGGGCACCTCGGTCGCGCGCTTCGAGGAGGACGACTGGACGGCGCTCGGCCCCGCCGCGGCCGGGGACGCGCTCGTCCCCGCCGCGGGCCGGCCGCTGGTGATCGTCGTCAGGGACGCGCACCGGGTCCCCTGGCTGGCCGGCGCGCTGGACCGCCTGCTCGCCGCGCGGCCGGACGCCGCCGTCGTGGAGATGGGCCTGCCGGGCCGCACCGACCTCGGCGCCGTGCACATCGCCACCCACGGCGCGGCCCGCGTGTGCGGCCAGGCCGCGGCGGAGGTCCTGGCCGGTCTTCTCGACGGGTCCTGACCCGGCTTCTTCCGGCGGGGCCGGGCAGGCGGGGATGGTCGCGGGCCTCGGCACATTCCTTGCACATGCATAAATCGTGATTTATCGGGAAACTTTCTCACGATCTTTTGGGGAAGAGGAACGGTGAATGAGCGGTATCTGTGCGGGGCGGATCGTCGTGGTGACCGGAGCGGGCCGGGGGATCGGACGGGCACACGCACTGGAGTTCGCGCGTCACGGTGCCAAGGTGGTGGTGAACGACCTCGGGACCGGGCCCCACGGCGGCGGCCGGTCGGGGGAGCCCGCACGTGAGGTGGTCGAGGAGATCAGGGACCTCGGCGGCGAGGCGGTCGCGCACCACGACGACGTGGCCGACTGGGACGGCGCGGCGCGGCTGGTCAAGACGGCCGTGAGCGCCTTCGGCGGTCTCGACGTGCTGGTGAACAACGCGGGGTACGTCAGGGACCGCATGATCGTCTCGATGACCGAGGACGAGTGGGACGACGTGGTGCGGGTCCACCTCAAAGGTCACTTCCTGCCGTTGCGGCACGCCGCCGCGTACTGGCGTGAGCGCTTCAAGGCCGGCGACCCGGTGGACGCACGGGTGATCAACACCTCGTCCGGCGCCGGGCTGCTCGGCAGCGTCGGCCAGGGCAACTACGCCGCCGCGAAGGCGGGGATCGTCGCGCTCACCCACACGGCCGCGGCCGAGCTCGGCCGGTACGGGGTGACGGTCAACGCGATCGCGCCGGCCGCGCGCACCCGTATCACCGAGGAGGCGTTCGCCGACATGGTGGCGCCGCCTGAGACGGGGTTCGACGTCATGGACCCCGCGAACGTCGCCCCGCTCGTCGTCTGGCTGGGGTCGCGGGAGTCCGCGCACGTGACGGGACGGGTGTTCGAGCTGGAAGGCGGCATGATCTCGCTGGCCACCGGCTGGCGGCACGGTCCCGGTGTGGACAAGGGAGCCCGGTGGCGTCCAGAGGAGGCGGGGGTGGCGGTCGCGAAGCTCATCGCCGAGGCCCCGATCGCCGAACCGGTGTACGGCACCAGGTGATCGCCGGCCGGATCAGTAGCCGGATCAGTAGAAGGCGTAGCACTCGACCTCGGCGCGGCGGGAGGTGAGCCCCCTGGCCACGGCCTGGCGTACGCAGGCCTGCTCGCGGACGCTGAGGGTGAGTTCGCCGCAGACGGTCACGCCGGAGTAGGTGCGGCAGTCGAGGGATTCGAGTGCCCGCGTCCCGACGGCGTATCGCTGCTCGGTGCGGGTGCGGCAGTCCGCGCGCATGACCGGGGTGTCGGCGTACCGGCACTGGGCCAGGAGCACCCGGTACTGCTCGCGGCTGACGTAGATCCTCCCGTCCGCGCCTGGCGGCCCCCCTGCGGGGGCCGCGGTACCGAACGCGCCGGACAGGGCGATGCCGGCCAGCGAGACCACCATGGCGACGTTCTTCATGACATCCCCCCCATCATGACGGTTTTCTACCCACACCACCGCCTTTCCAAGAACCCGGTCATTCGGTCCGCATAGACCACGAATACACATGTATCCGACATGTCCGTACGATGCTGACGATGCTGACAGATCACTGAGTGGGAGAGCCGTGCTGAAGGTCGCGTATGTCACCTACGACGGTCCGGACGACGACCGGCCGGTCCTGCTGGAGGCCTGGTCACGGGCCGGGATCGACGGCCGGGCCGTCCGCTGGGACGACCCCGCCGTGGCCTGGGAGCGTTTCGACGCCGCGGTGGTGCGCTCGACGTGGGACTACGTCTACCGCCGTGACGCGTTCGTGGCGTGGGCCCGCGAGGCGGAGAGCGTGACGCGGCTGCTCAACCCGGCGGCGCTGCTCGACCGCAACTCCGACAAGTCCTACCTGCGCGACCTCGGCGTGCCGACCGTCCCCACCGCGTGGATCGGGCCAGGCGAGCCGGTGGAGCTGCCGGACCACGCCGAGTACGTCGTCAAGCCTTCGGTGTCCGCCGGGGCCCGCGACACGATCCGCACCGCCGGCCGCGACACGGCGGCGCGGCACGTCCGCCTGCTGAACGCGGCGGGCCGGGTGGCGATGGTCCAGCCGTACCTGCCGATGGTCGAGGCAGAGGGAGAGATCTCCCTGGTCTACTTCGGCGGCGAGTTCAGCCACGCGCGCCGCCGTACCCCCATGCTCACCCCCGTCGCGCCGGAGGGAAGACACCTCGGCACATCGCCACGCGACCCTGACGCCGACCAGCTCGCCCTGGCCGCGCGGGTCCTCGCCACCGTGGCGCGGCCCCCGTTGTACGCGCGCGTGGACCTCGTGCGCCTGCCGGACGGCGCTCCGGCGGTGATCGAGCTGGAGCTGGTGGAGCCGTACCTCTACCTGGCCCACGCGCCGGGCTCGGCCGACCGGCTGACCGCCGCGCTGCTCCGCCTGCTGTGACGCCGGCCCCCGCAGGGCCGCGTGTGCCGACACGCCGGACCGTCATACCGGTTGGCGATGGCGGGGTGTCCGCGCGGGTCGCCACGGGGAATGGTGGAGATCGGCCGAAATAACGGAAACGTGTCCTGGCGGGCGTGGGGGACCCGCCAGGACACGTTCCGCCCCGGCGCGACCGCCAGGACCCCGGCGAGGGTTGGGGTCCTGGCGGTCGTTTACCGCACGGAGCTCTGAGGCGGCCGTCCGGAGGAGTCGTCCACCCAGGTGTCCTGGGGGTCCTCCTCGGCCGGCCTGCGGAGATGACGCTTGATGAGCTGGGCCGCTCCGGCGGGGTCGCCGGACGGGTGGGTGACGGTGAGGCCGTCCTCGGTCCAGACGAAGGAACCCTTCCTGCACCACACGGTCAACTCGGTGGTCACCGACAGGACGGACATCCCGGTGCCGCTGCTCTGGTACGTGTGCGTGAACCCCTCACGGTGCAGCGCGTAACGCAGTAGGCGTGTCGCCTCGCGTGGATCGTGCCACGGCAGGTACGCCGTTCCCGCCCGGACCGCCAGCACAGCCCCGCACTCCCCTCGCCGACTCTCTTTGATGTATTTGTACCAACGTTTGGATAATGCGGGTCCGCGCGTCCCGGGTCAAGGGGTTGTTTGCTGTCAGATCGAGATCGTCTAGATTCGTAGGTACAAAAGGACGCAACCGTAGGTGAGATTTGGCACGGTCGACGCTGTATCAGCAGGTGGCCGGCGAGCTGCGCAGGGCGATCTACAGCGGCGAGCTCGGGCCGGGTGCTCAGCTGCCTACGGAGATGGACCTGATGGACAGCCACGAAGTCAGCCGCAACACCGTGCGCCTGGCGCTCGCCGAGCTGGAGAACGAAGGCCTGATCACCCGGATGCGCCGCCGCGGCAGCTTCGTGCGCGACCGCCGCGCGCTGCTCATGCGTCCGCAGGACGAGTTGAACGCCGCGCCGGGTGCCGCGCGCAGGGAGGCCTTCGCCGAGGCGGTCGGCAAGGAAGGCCGCAAGCCCAGCCAGGAGATCGAGGTCTCCATCGTCGAGCCACCCGAGGACATCGCCACCCGGCTCCAGCTGGAGGAGCGCGCCGTCGCCGTGGTACGGCGGCGCCTGCGGTTCGTCGACGACCAGCCCTACAACACCAACGACTCCTACTTCCCCTACACGCTGGTGCATGACTCGGAGATCGCCCGTCCCGCCGACATCACACGCGGGGCCAACCGCGTGCTGGAGGAGCTGGGGCATCGGCAGGTCCGGGTCGTCGACGACATCTCCGCGCGCATGCCGACTCCTGAGGAGGCCGCGCGGCTGCAACTTGAACCTGGTACGCCTGTTGTCGTATATGTCCGAGTCGGTTTCGACTCCGACGACCTGCCGGTCAGGGTCGCCGTCTCGGTCCTGCCCGCCGACAAGCATCTGATCAGGTACGAGCTCGCGCTGAGCTGACCTGAGCCCGGCCCCGACCGGCCCCTGTGGGGGTGGCCGGTCCCCTCTTCACGGACGCGCCGCGCCTCGCCGTGGCCGGACACACCAGTGACGCGTGCGGTGGCCGCACTTCACCCGGGCTTTGACTGAGAAAACCGTACGCCTTGTTCGAGCACGTTCCGTGTTCGAGGCGACACCAACGGTCACGAAAGGAACTCTCCATGTCTCCCCACACCCTCCAGCAGGCCAGGTCGCTCACGCTCCGTACCGCCACCCCCGCCGACCTCCCCGGCGTACTCGGCCTGCTGGCCGACGCGGCCGGCTGGTTGAACGGACGCGGCATCCGGCAGTGGCCGGCCGCCGGCTTCCCCGCCGCGCGGATCGAGCCGCTGATCGACGCGGGCACCCTGTTCGTCCTGGACGGCGCCGAGGACGGCGGCAGGAACGTCGTGCCGGCCGCGACGCTCGCCCTCGACGGACACGCCGACCCCGAGTTCTGGACCCCGGCCGACCACCCCGAGTCCGCGCTGTACGTGCACAAGCTCGCGGTGGGCCGGACGTTCGCGGGACGCGGTCTAGGCGAGACGCTGCTCGACTGGGCCGCGCTGCGCGTGGCCGCCGCCGGGCTCGGCTGGCTACGGCTGGACTGCTCCAAGGACAACCCCGCGCTCCAGGGGTACTACCGGCGGGTCGGCTTCCGCCACGTGCGCACTGTGGACCTGCCGCACCGTGCCTCCGGAGCGCTGTTCCAGCGACCCGCGGACCTGACCGGCACGGCCGGGCCCGCGCCACGCTGGAGCAGGGTCGCCGCCGAGGCGCAGGTCCTTCAGCCGTCCTACTCACCGGCCTGAGCGAGGCCATGGTCAGATGCGGTCCCAAGTGGCAACTCCGGACAGCAGCCAGGTTCTATCCGGTAGCGGTCCAACCCCGGACAGGACGGTCGGATAATCTCTGGACCCATGACCGGATCGCTGCTTGAGGTGATCGCGCTGGACGTGCGCGACGCCGTGGCCGCAGAAGACGGCGGCGCGGACCGCCTGGAGATCGTGGCCGACATCTCCGCGGGGGGGCTCACCCCCGCGCCGGAGACCGTCGAAGCGATCACCAAGCAGTCCGCGCTGCCGCAGATGGTGATGCTCCGGTCCAACTCCGGGTACACGGTCACCCCGGACGAGCTGGAAAGCCTCGGCCGCGCCGCGCGTACGCTCGCCTCCGCCGGCGCGGCCGGTTTCGTCTTCGGGTTCCTCGACGCCGCCGGCGCGGTGGACCTCGCCGCGACCGAGGCGCTGATCCACGCGGTGACGCCGCTGCCGTGGACGTTCCACCGCGCCGTCGACCACGCGGCCGACGTGCAGGCGGGCTGGCGGGCCGTCCGTCTGCTGCCGAACCTCGCCACCGTCCTCACCTCGGGCTCCTCCTCCGGCATCGCCGGCG
Source organism: Sphaerisporangium rubeum (assembly GCF_014207705.1). NCBI lineage: Bacteria > Bacillati > Actinomycetota > Actinomycetes > Streptosporangiales > Streptosporangiaceae > Sphaerisporangium > Sphaerisporangium rubeum. The sequence goes on along the minus strand of NZ_JACHIU010000001.1, from coordinate 5,405,989 downwards.
GTCTGCCGGTGCTGCGGGCCCGTGCCGAGGCGGGGGACGCGCCGCTGATCCTCGCCGGCGGCGGCCTGGAGCCGCACCTGGTGCCTCCGCTGCTCGACTACGGCGTGCGCGCCTTCCACGTCGGCAGGGCCGTGCGCGGGTCGTGGTCCGCGCCGGTCGATCGCGAACGTGTGCGGCGGTGGCGCGACCTGGTGGACACGGTCTGACCGTGCGCACCACACTCGGCGGCCACGACGACGTCCCCGGCTTCGCGGCGGCGTACCGGGAGCAGTCCGAGCGCTTCCCCGGCCCGCCTGCCGGGTGGCAGCCGGTGCACACGGTCTACGTGCCGGCCGGCGCGTTCGGTCCCGGCACCGCGCGGGAGTGGGGTGACGCGGCGCTCGTCCTGCTGGAGCGCCATCTGCCCGCCGCGTCCCTGGCCGAGGTGTTCGGCCTGCCGCGCGACCTCGCGGCCGACATACGCGACCGCGTGGCGCGCAAGCTGGCCGCCGAGCCCGTCGAGGACCTGCGCGTCGACTTCGAGGACGGCTACGGCGTGCGGCCGGACGCCGAGGAGGACGCGCACGCCGTCGCCGCCGCGGAGTCCGTGGCCGCGGCCCACGGGGACGGCACACTGCCGCGCCGCTGGGGGCCGCGGGTGAAGTCGTTCGCCGACGGGGACCCCGGCAGGTCCCTGCGGACCCTGGACCTGTTCCTCACCGGGGTCGTGGACCGGGCCGGCGGGCTGCCGCCGGGGTTCACCGTGACGTTCCCCAAGGTGCTGATGGAGGCCTACCTGCGGCAGTTCGCCGACCGGCTCGCCGCGATCGAGGCCGGGCTCGCGCTCGGCGGCGGCGCGCTGCGGTTCGAGATGCAGGTCGAGGCGCCGCAGACCGTGCTGTTCCTCCAGCGCTCACCGGACCTGGTGGCCTCGCTCGGCGGGAGGCTCGCGGCGGCGCACTTCGGGGTCTTCGACTACACCGCGGCCTGCGGGCTGCCGCCGGCCGAGCAGCGGCTCGACCACCCGGTGTGCGACCACGCGCGTGAGGTCATGCGCACCACGCTGGCCGGCACCGGCGTGGAGTTGTCGGACGGCTCCCTGGCCGCCGCGCCGGCCTCGGACGCCACGGCCGACGTGCACGCCTTGTGGCGCGCGCACGCCACGACGGTGCGCCACTCGCTGCGCAACGGCTTCCACCAGGGCTGGGACATGCACCCCTCCCACCTGGTGAGCCGCTACGCCACCGTGTACGCCTTCCACCTCGCCACCTACGCGCCGTACGCCGCGCGGGTCGCCGCCTGGCAGGCGAGGAGCGAGGCCGGGGGTGGCGTGCTCGACGAGCCCGCCACCGTCAAGACCCTCACCGCGGCCCTGCACCGCGCCGAGTCGGCACTGGACGGCACCGAACCGGACGACACGGGCCTCTGACGTCCCCGCCGCCTGATGTGCCCCGCAGGTCAGAGCGCGGGGCCCGGCAGCCCGGCGCGGCCGAAGGCGGCGAGCATGGCGGAGCGGCCGGTCAGCTTGACGTGCTCGCCCCGGCCGAGCGCCACCGCGAGCGCCGCCTCGGCGGCCTCGATGGACAGCCACTGCTCGTACGTCACCGGGTGGACCCTCCGCGCGGCCAGCACATCGTCCAGCCGGGACGGCGGCGCGGCACGCTCGCCTCGGACCGCGAGGTCGGCGAGCAGGGTGCGCACGGTCTCGGCCGCGTCGGACTTGTTGGTGCCGATCACCCCGCTCGGCCCGCGCTTCAGCCACCCCGCGACGTACTGGCCCTCGCCGACCCGGCCCGCGACGTTCGGCACGGTCATGGTCGTGCCGTCGAACGGCACCCCCGGCAGCGGCACGCTCTGGTACCCCACCGAGCGCAGCACCATGCCGGCGGGGACCACCTCGAACTCCCCGGTGCCGGTGACCCTGCCGTCCACCAGCGCGGTGCGCTCCAGCTTCAGCCCCTCGACGCGGATCGTGCCGAGGATCTCCACGGGACGCAGCCAGAACCGCACGTCCAGGCGCCGCGGCCGGCCCGCCGGCGTACGGCCGCACCACGACCGCAGCACCTCGACGTTGCCGCGCACCTGCCGCGACAACGCGCTCACATCGCCGTCGCCGGCCTCGTCGTGCCGCACCGACACATCACAGTTGGACAGGTCGCCGAGCTCACGCAGCTCCTTGAGCGTGAACTTGGCGTGCTCGGGCCCACGCCTGCCGATCATGTGCAGTGTGCGCACCTGGCTCTTGGCCAGCCGGTCGAGCACCTCCTGCGGCACGTCGGTGGCCCGCAGCTCGTCGGCGGACCGGGCCAGCACCCGCACCACGTCCACCGCGACGTTGCCGACGCCGATCACCGCGACGTCCGTGCTGTCCAGCGAGAACGTCTCCGGCGGCACGTCGGGGTGGCCGCAGTACCAGTTCACGAAGTCGGTGGCGGCCACGCTGCCCGGCAGGTCCTCACCGGGGATGCCGAGCCGCCGGTCCACCATGGCACCGGTGCAGTACACCACCGCGTCGTAGCAGGCGGCCAGGTCGGCGGCCGAGACGTCCCTGCCGAGCTCCACCCCCCCGAGGAACCGCACCGAGGGCAGTTCGAGCACCCGGCGCAGGTATCCGGCGATCGACTTGATCGACGTGTGGTCGGGGGCGACGCCGTACCTCACCAGTCCGTACGGCGTGGGCAGCCGGTCCAGCACATCGATCTCGACCGGCTCGCCCGCCTGCTTGGTCAGTGCCTCGGCCGTGTAGATGCCGGCTGGGCCGGATCCCACGACCGCCACGCGCAGTGGCATGCGGCCTCCTTGCGGCCTCCTGTCGCGGGGTTCACCTGCCCCGCGGGGTCGTTGTGCAGATTGTCGTCCACCCCGGCCTCCCCGGCCAGTCGCGCGCCGTGAAGGCGACGAGATAATCCGGTACCGTTACTTTCTTCTCTCCTTCGGGTCCCGCTCCGGCGGCCCGCGACGCGGACGGCGACCGCCTCGGACTCGATAACCTGGAGAACCATCCGTAGGTTTCAACCGCCGGAAGGCCGCGAACCCTTCCCACGACCCCCGCGACCGAGGAGTAGCCGTGCTGCTGCGTATGTCCACCCTGTTCCTGCGCACCCTGCGTGAGGATCCGGCGGACGCCGAGGTGCCGAGCCACAAGCTCCTCGTCCGCGCCGGCTACATCCGCCGCGTCGCCCCCGGCGTGTACTCCTGGCTGCCGCTCGGCAAGATCGTCATGGAGAACGTCACCCGTGTCGTGCGCGAGGAGATGAACGCCATGGGGGGCCAGGAGGTGCTGTTCCCCGCGCTGCTGCCCCGCGAGTACTACGAGGCCACCGGCAGGTGGGCCGAGTACGGCGACACGCTGTTCCGCCTCAAGGACCGCAAGGGTGCCGACTACCTCCTCGGTCCCACCCACGAGGAGATGTTCACCGACATGGTGAAGGGTGAGTACTCCTCCTACAAGGACTACCCGGTCACCCTCTACCAGATCCAGACGAAGTACCGCGACGAGGCGCGGCCGAGGGCCGGCATCCTGCGGGGCCGCGAGTTCGTCATGAAGGACTCCTACTCCTTCGACCTGGACGACGACGGCCTCAAGCGGTCCTACGAGCAGCACCGCGAGGCGTACATCAAGATCTTCGACCGGCTCGGCATCGAGTACAAGATCTGCTTCGCCATGTCGGGGGCCATGGGTGGCTCGGCGTCCGAGGAGTTCCTCGCTCCCGCGCCGAACGGCGAGGACACGTTCGTGGCGTGCCGCGTCTGCGGGTACGCCGCCAACGCCGAGGCCGTCGTCACCCCCGCGCCTCCGGCGGTGACCGCGACGCAGCCGCCGCTCCGGGTGCTCGACACCCCCGACACCCCGACCATCGAGTCGCTGGTGGCGTACGTCAACGAGCACCACGGTCTTGACGTCACGGCCGCCGACACCCTCAAGAACGTCGTCGTCAAGGTGCGCACCCCCGGCGTCAAGGAACCCGAGACGCTGGTCGTCGGGGTGCCGGGGGACCGTGAGGTCGACTTCAAGCGGCTGGAGGCGTCACTGTCCCCCGGCGTTCCCGAGATCTTCGAGGCCGCCGACTTCGAGCGCCACCCCGGCCTGGTGCGCGGGTACATCGGCCCCCAGGTGCTCAAGGAGCTCGGCATCCGCTACCTGGTGGACCCGCGTGTCGTCGCGGGCTCCTCCTGGGTGACCGGCGCCAACGAGCCCGGCAGGCACGCGGCCCACGTCGTCGCGGGCCGCGACTTCGAGGCCGACGGCACCATCGAGGCCGCCGAGGTCCGCGCCGGCGACTCCTGCCCGCAGTGCGGCAACCCGCTCGCCATCGACCGCGGCATCGAGATCGGCCACATCTTCCAGCTCGGCCGCAAGTACGCCGACGCGGCAGGCCTCGACGCGCTCGGTCCCGACGGCAAGCCGATCCGCGTCACCATGGGTTCCTACGGCGTCGGCGTCTCTCGCGCGGTGGCCGTGATCGTCGAGCAGCGCCACGACGAGCTCGGCCTGGTCTGGCCCCGTGAGATCGCCCCCGCCGACGTCCACATCGTCGGCACCGGCAAGGACAACCAGATCGAGGTGGCCCTGGGGCTCGCCGAGGAGCTGGCCGCCAAGGGGGTCCGCGTCCTGGTCGACGACCGTCCCGGCGTCTCTCCCGGCGTGAAGTTCAAGGACGCCGAGCTGCTCGGCGTCCCCACCATCCTCATCGTGGGCCGCGGCCTGGCCCAGGGGGTCGCGGAGCTTCGCGACCGCGTCACCGGCGACAAGCAGGAGGTCCCGCTCGCCGAGGCCGCCGGCCGGGTGCTGGCGGCCGTCTCTTCCTGAACCTGCCTTTGGACCCGCCCCCCGCCGGGTCGACCCGGCGGCCAGGGCGGGGAGGAAAGGACCGGCCGGCCCGGGCAGGACGGGCGGCCGGTCGGCTCGTGGGGGTCAGCGCCTGCTGCTGCCGATCGTCTTCTTCCAGTGCAGACCACCCGGCAGGTTGACGGTGATCGTCCGCCGTCCGTCGGCCGTCTTGGTGACGCGGAAGCCACGACCGCCGTAGCTGTGTCCGACACCGCCGCGCGAAAGGTTGAGCCTGAACGGCCCCATCTTTATCGACTTCCGGTAAGTCCAGCCCATTTGTGATCCTCCGTGGTATCCGGTCACCCCGAACTACCCGTGTCACGTACTGCAAACATGGAGCTATCCCGAAAAGTCCCTATAGATAGGGGACTTTCACCACCTACGGCGCACGGTGCGGAAATCGGCGGGTCGTCACTGGCTCAGGGACACCGGGGGAGAGGTGCTCGGCCGGGCCGATGAAGGGGTCGGCGGGCCGGCCGGCCAGCCGGGGAGCGGCTGGATGGTGGGACGCCAGCTGTAGGCGCGGACGGCGCACTCCTGCATGGCGAGGGCCGCGAGGCGGCGCAGCGACGGCTCGTCCACCGAGGCCAGCTCCAGGTAGGCGGAGGTGACGCGGTCCTCGACGTGCGCGGCGAGACGGCCGGCGTCGGCCGGGGTGACGACGGGGAACGGCAAGGTGTAGCCCGGCGCGGCCTCCGACGGGGTGGCGTTCCGCGCGGTGACGAGGCCGCGGAGCTGGTCGCGCCGTGCGCGGTGCGCGTTGAAGGCCGCGGTGGCGGCGGAGCGCTGGGAGGAGGCGCCGCGCGCGCCGATCACACCGTAGGCGTAGACGGCGGCGTGCTCGGCGTCGAGCACCTTGTTCAGCACGGCGGCGGCATCGCTCATGACGTCCTCGCCAGGGCCACGGCGTGCGCGGCCTCACAGGCGCCGATGCAGGCCAGGAGCTGGGCCAGCGAGGCGGACACGCCGCCGATCTGGCGGGGACGGGTCGCGGCGGCCTCACGCTCCAGCTGGCGCAGCCGGCCCAGGGAGACCTTCTCCGCCGGCGGCGACGCGCCGGGGGACGACGGACCCGGCGACGGCTGTGGGCCCGACGGGGAGGCCGGTGCGGTGGCACGGGGAGGGAGGCGGCGGCGCAGCTCGGCCAGGTGGGCCTCGTGCCGCTGCTGGAACGGCCGCAACTGCGCGGCGAGGCCCGTGCCGGGCTCGGCGGCGCGGCCGTACAGCGCCACCATCTCCTCCTTGGCGGCGATGACCTTGGTCAGCAGCACGGTCTCCGGGTCGGGACGCGCGGGCTCACGCGGCGCCGGCGCGGGTGCCGAGCAGCCGGCGGCGACCGTGACGGCCGCTCCGGCGGCGGTGCCACGCAGCACGGCGCGCCGGGTCAGGGCACGCTGAGGCACGGTGCGGCCTCCCGAGGGTGACGTCTGGTCCTGGACTCGCACATAGCATCGTACGGCTCGGCACCGGGTGGGTGGCCGAGTGACGCTCCTTCAACGTCCCGGTGTCGATAGGCTTGATAACCGTTGGGGCGAGGTACGCCTTCGGCCGCCATGCGTGGTGGCCGACAATTTCACCTGGGAGGTCAGCATGGGCGCCGATGCTCGACGTGACCGCCTGATCAAGCTTCTGGCACCCGTCGCCGCCGCAGAGGGTCTCGATCTCGAAGACGTCACGATCACACCCGCGGGCAGGCGACGCCTCCTGAGAGTCGTCGTGGACGGCGACGGCGGGGTGAGCCTCGACAAGGTCGCCGACGTCAGCCAGCTCGTCTCCAAGACGCTCGACGACTCCGACGTGATGGGTGGCAGCCCGTACGTCCTGGAGGTCACCTCGCCTGGTGTCGACCGGCCGCTGACCGAGCCGCGCCACTGGCGCAGGGCGACCGGCCGGCTGGTCAGAGCCGATCTGCGCGACGGCGATTCGATCGAGGGCCGTGTGTTGTCGGCCGACGACTCCGGCGTCGAGCTGGAGATCGACGGCGCCTCGCGCCGGCTTGAGTGGGAGCGGATCGGTAAGGGGCGGGTGCAAGTGGAGTTCCGCCGGCTCGACGACGAGGACCGGTTCGACGAGGAAGACGCCGGCGACGACGGCGGCGAGGGCTAGGGGGGATCCTTGTGGACATCGACATGAGCGTCCTGCGCAGCCTGGAGCGAGAGAAGGACATCTCCTTCGACCTGGTGGTCAAGGCCATCGAGGACGCCTTGCTGATCGCGTACTTCCGCACGGAAGGCGCGGCGGCCAAGGCGAGAGCGGAGCTGGACCGCGGGTCCGGTCACGTGAGCATCTGGGCCGCCGAGCTCGACGACGAGGGCCGGGTGCTGCGCGAGTACGACGACACGCCTGGCAACTTCAGCCGCATCGCGGCGACCACCGCCAAGCAGGTGATCCTCCAGCAGCTGCGGGACGCCGAAGACGAGATCAACTTCGGTGAGTTCGCGAGCCGTGAGGGTGAGCTCGTCGCCGGCGTGATCCAGCAGGGCAAGGACCCCCGCGTCGTCCTGGTCGACCTCGGCAAGATCGAGGCGATCCTGCCGCACAACGAGCAGGTGCCCGGTGAGGAGTACGTCCACGGCGAGCGGCTGCGCTGCTACGTGGTCCAGGTGAAGAAGGGGCACAAGGGGCCGTCGGTCACGCTGTCGCGCACCCACCCCAACCTGGTCAAGAAGTTGTTCGCGCTGGAGGTCCCCGAGATCGCCGACGGCACCGTCGAGATCGCGGCCATCGCGCGCGAGGCCGGCCACCGCACCAAGATCGCGGTGCGGTCGCGGCGCGGCGGGGTCAACGCCAAGGGGGCCTGCATCGGCCCGATGGGCTCGCGCGTGCGCAACGTGATGACGGAGCTGCACGGCGAGAAGATCGACATCATCGACTGGTCCGACGATCCCGCCGAGTTCGTCGGGAATGCTTTGTCGCCGGCCAGGGTTTCCCATGTGGAAGTGATCGACCCCGACGCTCGCGTGGCCCGGGTGACGGTTCCCGACTACCAGCTCTCGCTGGCGATCGGCAAAGAGGGCCAGAACGCGCGACTGGCCGCCCGTCTCACCGGATGGCGCATCGACATCCGGCCCGATACCCAGGCGACGGCGGCGGGGGACGCGGTCGGCCCCGCCGATGCTTCCACAAGGTAAGCTTGAACATGGTGGCCGGGCGGCCCCGCTGAGAACATGCGTGGGCTGCCGGGTTCGCACGGTAAAGTCCGAGCTGCTCCGCCTGGTGGTGGTCGAGGGTGCAGTCGTCCCCGATCACCAGGGCAGGTCGCCGGGCCGTGGTGCTTATGTGCATCCCGACCCGCGCTGCCTTGAGCTCGCAGAACGCCGCCGGGCGTTCCCGCGTTCGTTCCGTGTCGCGGGGCCGCTCGACATGTCTTGTCTGCGGGTTCATCTCGCGGGGGTTGACGCAGAGTAGGACCGGGTGAATGGTTACCAACTGTCATGTAGGACGCCGAGTCGATAGGCGGGTCAGATAGCGATGAGCGCCTGATGAGCATGCGGCGATGAGTACGTCCACGTAGCGACGGTCCGGCGGCACCTGCCTCCCGGGCCGAGTAAGGGAGTGCAGTGGCGAAGGTCCGAGTCTACGAGCTCGCCAAGGAGTTCGGAGTAGAGAGCAAGGTCGTGATGGCCAAGCTCCAAGAAATGGGCGAGTTCGTGCGATCGGCGTCTTCAACGATAGAGGCGCCGGTGGTCCGAAAGCTTACGGAGGCGTTCAACCGAGGATCCTCCGATTCCAGGGGCGGCGACAGGTCGTCCAGAGGGCCGGCCAAGCCGGGCCCGCGGCCGTCGCACGGCCAGCAGGGCAACGGCCAGGCGGTTCCCAAGCCGGGTCCGCGACCGGGTCCGGGTCCGCGACCCGGCCCGCAGCCCGGCCCCGTGCAGCAGCAGGGGCCGCGTCCGCCGGTTCCGATGCCCCACGTCAACCAGCAGGCCAACCAGCAGGTCACCTCGCAGCCGGCGCAGCCGGTGCAGGAGACCCCGCGTCCGCCGGCCCCGCGTCCCGAGGCGCCGCGTCCGGTGCCGCCGCGTCCGGAGCCGGCCCGCACCGAGGCTCCTCGGTTCGAGGCGCCGCGCACCGACGTGCCGCGGTCCGACGCGCCGCGTCCCGACGGGCCGCGTGACGGCGGTCACCGCGCCGACGCGCCGCGGCCGTCCGCCGGCGGCCGTCCCGGCCCCGGCCCGAAGCCGGGTCCGCGTCCCGGCCCCGCGCCGCGTTCGGCCCCTCCGGGTGGTTCCGGTGCCGGTGGTCCCGGCGCGCCGCGTCCGGCGGGTCCTGGAGCCGGTCGTCCCGGTGCGCCGAAGCCCGGCCCGCGTGGCCCGCGTCCCGGCAACAACCCGTTCTCCTCGAACGCGAGCGGCATGGGTCAGCGTCCGCCGCGTCCGGGCCGTGAAGGCGGTCCCGGTCGTGACGGTGGTCCCGGTCGCGAAGGCGGCCCCGGCCGTGACGCCGGTCCTCGTGACGGACGTCGCGAAGGCGGCCCCCGTGAGCCGCGTCGTGACGGCGCGCCGCGCGACGGAGGCATGCCGCGTCCGCCTTCGGCCCGTCCCGGCCCGCCCGGAGCGGCCGGTCCGCGTCCGGGTCCCGGCGCCGGCGGCCCGCGTCCCGGCCCTGGTGCCGGTGGTCCGCGTCCCGGTGGTCCGCGTCCCAACCCGATGATGATGCCTTCACGTCCGGCCGGTCCCGGCCAGGGCGGCGGCGGTGGCCGTCCGGCCGGCGCGGGCCGTCCCGGCGGTGGCGGCGGTGGCCGTCCCGGCGGCGGCGGTGGCGGTGGCCGTCCTGGTGGCGGCGGCGGCTTCGGCGGTCCTCGCACCGGCACCGGCGGCCGTCCTGGCGGCGGTCCCGGAGCGGGTGCCGGCGGTGGCGGCGGCTTCGCCGGCCGTCCCGGTGGCGGCGGCGCGCGTGGCCGTGGCGGCACGGCGGGTGCCTTCGGGCGTCCCGGCGGCCGGCCGACCCGTGGCCGCAAGTCCAAGCGCCAGAGGCGTCAAGAGTTCGACAACATGCAGGCGCCGTCGATCGGCGGCGTGCAGGTCCCTCGTGGCAACGGCCAGGTGCTGCGCCTCCCGCGCGGCGCGTCGTTGTCCGACTTCGCCGACAAGATCGGTGCGAACCCCGCGTCGCTGGTGCAGATCATGCTGCACCTCGGCGAGATGGTGACCGCCACCCAGTCGGTGAACGAAGAGACGCTGCAGCTGCTCGGCGCCGAGCTCAACTACTCCATCCAGGTCGTCAGCCCGGAGGAGGAGGACCGCGAGCTTCTCGAGTCCTTCGACATCGAGTTCGGCGAGGACGAGGGCGACGAGAGCGATCTGGAGTCCCGTCCGCCGGTCGTGACCGTCATGGGTCACGTCGACCACGGTAAGACCAAGCTGCTCGACGCGATCCGCAACACCAATGTGGTGGCCCGTGAGGCCGGCGGCATCACCCAGCACATCGGCGCCTACCAGGTGTCGACGGTGCACGAGGGCGCCGACCGCGCGATCACGTTCATCGACACCCCGGGTCACGAGGCGTTCACCGCCATGCGTGCCCGAGGCGCGCAGGCCACCGACATCGCGGTGCTGGTGGTCGCGGCGGACGACGGCGTGAAGCCGCAGACCATCGAGGCGCTCAACCACGCTCACGCGGCCGACGTGCCGGTGGTCGTGGCGGTGAACAAGATCGACAAGGAGGGTGCGGACCCCACCAAGGTGCGGGCCCAGCTCACCGAGTACGGTCTGGTCGCCGAGGAGTTCGGCGGGTCCACGCTGTTCGTCGACATCTCCGCCAAGCAGGGGGTCGGCATCGACAACCTGCTCGAAGCGATCCTGCTCACCGCGGACGCCGAGCTGGACCTGCGGGCCAACCCGAGCATGGACGCTCAGGGCATCGCCATCGAGGCTCACCTCGACCGGGGTCGCGGCCCCGTGGCGACCGTCCTGGTGCAGCGCGGCACGCTCCGGGTCGGCGACTCCATCGTCTGTGGCGAGGCCTTCGGCCGCGTCCGTGCGATGCACGACGACACCGGCGCCACCGTCAGCGAGGCGGGGCCGTCGGCTCCGGTCCAGGTGCTCGGCCTCACGGCCGTGCCCGGTGCCGGTGACAACTTCATCGTGGTCTCCGACGACCGCATGGCCCGGCAGATCGCACAGCAGCGGGCCGCGCGTCAGCGCACCGCCGACATGGCCAAGTCCAGCCGCAGGCGCACGCTTGAAGAGCTGTTCAAGGACATGGAGAAGGGTCAGGTCGACGAGCTCAAGCTCATCATCAAGGGTGACGTCTCCGGTTCGGTGGAGGCCCTTGAGGACGCGCTGCTCAAGATCGACGTCGGCGAGGAGGTGCGCCTGCGGGTGCTCCACCGCGCGGTCGGCGCGATCACCGAGTACGACGTCAACCTGGCGATCGCCGACGACAACGCCGTCATCATCGGCTTCAACGTGCGCCCGGAGGTCCGGGCCCGCGACCTGGCCGAGCGCGAAGGCGTGGACATCCGGTACTACTCGGTCATCTACCAGGCGATCGAGGAGATCGAGGCGGCCCTCAAGGGCATGCTCAAGCCGGAGTTCGAGGAGGTCCAGACCGGCACCGCAGAGGTCCGCGAGGTCTTCAAGGTCCCGAGGATCGGCAACGTCGCGGGCTGTCTGGTCCGCGCCGGCACGATCACCAGGAACAGCAAGGCCAGGATCATCCGCGACGGTGTCGTGGTGGCCGACAACCTCACCGTGTCGTCGCTGCGCCGCTTCAAGGACGACGCGACCGAGGTCCGCGAGGGCTTCGAGTGCGGTATCGGTGTCGGGTACAACGACATCAAGATCGATGACCTCATCGAGACGTTCGAGATGAGGGAGAAGCCGCGCGCCTGACGCGAGGCCGAGGCATCCGGTGCCCGCGGGTCCGTCCCGCGGGCACCACGCCGTACACCCGCCGATGACGTCCGTGGCGACCGCCATGTACATAGGTGCTCTGACCTTGGACCTCCTGCTCGGCGACGTCCGTTCGCTGAAGCAGAAGCGCTCGGTCGTGCGTCCGATCGTCGCCGAGGTGCGCCGCCGTTTCCCGGCGGTCGCCGTGGCGGAGACCGGGCATCTCGATCTGCACCGCCGCGCCGAGATCGGCGTGGCGGTCGTCTCGGCCTCCCCCGGCAACTGCGGTGAGGTGCTGGAGGCATGCGAGCGGATGGTCGCGTCCCGGCCGGAGATCGAGCTGCTGTCCGCACGGCGGTCGCTCTTCAACGGAGACGAGGATTAGGGACCATCGGGAAGCACCGGGAAGCATCGGGAAGCATCGGGAAGCCTGGTCTCCCGCTGGTCGTTAAGCGTGTTAAGCGAGTAAAGAGGGCATAGAGGGGGAGCGCGATCGTGGACGCAGCACGCGCACGCAAACTTGCGGACCGCATCCAGCAGGTTGTCGCCGAGATGCTCGAACGCCGGATCAAGGATCCGCGTCTGGGCTTCGTGACGGTGACCGACACCCGGATCACCGCCGACCTCCGCGACGCGACGGTGTTCTACACCGTGTTCGGCTCCGAGGCCGAGCGCGCCGACACCGCCGCGGCCCTGGAGAGCGCCAAGGGGATCATCAGGTCGGAGGTCGGCCGCCAGACCGGTGTGCGCCACACCCCGACACTGACCTTCAGCCACGACCCCCTTCCCGACAACGCGCGCCACATGGACGAGTTGTTCGCCGAGGCTCGGGCCAGGGACGAGCTGATCGCCAGGCAGGCGGAAGGCGCCGTGCACGCCGGCGAGGCGGACCCCTACCGCAAGCCCGACGACGAGGACGACTTCGCCGACGACGACCTGACGGAGGAGGCCGGGACGTCGCACGTACGACCGGCCGCGCCGTGATGGACGGCCCGGATCCCCGCACCCCCATGCCGGCGGCCGGCTGGGAGCGGGCCGTCGAGCTGATCGGCGACGCCGGGGACGTGGCGCTGGTGTGCCACATCTCCCCGGACGGCGACGCGCTCGGCTCGATGCTCGCCTTCGGCATGGCGCTTCGTGGCGCGGGAAAGCGTGTCGTGGCGTCGTTCGGCGACCGGCGGTTCGAGGTGCCGCGGCTGCTGCGGTTCCTGCCTGGCCAGGAACTGCTCGTGCCGCCGTCCCGCTACCCCGCCGAGCCCGACCTGATGATCAGCTTCGACTGCCCCACGGTGGACCGGCTCGGCCTGCTCGCGCCGAACGCCGGCAAGGCGGCCGAACTGATCGTGATCGACCACCACCCGTCCAACACCGGTTTCGGCACCGTGTCACTGGTGGACCCGTCCGCGGCGTCCACCGCCACCCTGGTGGAGCAGCTCATCGGCCGCCTCGGCCTGCCGATCGGCCGCGACGTCGCCACGTGCCTGTACACCGGCCTGGTCACCGACACCGGGTCCTTCCGGCACTCCTGCACCACCCCGGCCGTGCACCACATGGCGGCCCGCCTGGTCGCCGCCGGCCTGCGCACCGACGAGATCGCCCGCGAACTGTGGGACCGCTCACCGTTCGGCTACCTCAAGGTCCTCGGCGCCGCGCTGGACCGCTGCGCACTGGACGAGGACGCCGCCGGAGGCCTCGGCATGGTGTGGACGTTCGTCCCCCGCGCCGACCGCGCCGCCTACTGCCTGCCGTACGACGAGGTCGAAGGCATCATCGACGTGGTCCGCCGCACCGACGGCTCCGACATCGCCATGGTCCTCAAGGAAGACGACGAGGGAGCCTGGCAGGTCTCCACCCGCTCCAAGGGAGGCGTCGACGTCGGCCGCGCCTGCACCCACCTAGGCGGCGGCGGCCACACCCTCGCCGCCGGCTACACCTCCCACGACCCCCCCGACCGCACCGTCTCCCGCTTCCGCGAGGTCGTGGCCGAACTCGGCCCCCGCACCACCCGGGGCTGCACCTGACCTCCGTCCCGTGGCCGGCCCCCGTCCCGACCCGAAGCCCCAGCAGCCGAGCACCGGCTGTTCCCACCGCCTCGTGGCCGACCGGCGTCCCCTCCCCACGGCGGCCGGACGCCGGCCGTTCCCGCGGCCTTATGGCCTGCCTCCGTCCCCTGACGACGTCTCACAGGAGCGAACGACGATGACCAGCGCGCGTCCGGTGCCGCCGAGCGGCTTGATCGTGGTGGACAAGCCCGCCGGGTGGACGTCCCACGACGTGGTCGGCAAACTGCGCCGCCTCGCCGGCACCCGCAGGGTCGGCCACGCCGGCACGCTGGACCCCATGGCCACCGGCGTGCTGGTGGTCGGCGTCGAGAAGGCGACAAGACTCCTCGGCCACCTCGCCCTCACAGAAAAGGTCTACGAGGCCACGATGCGCCTGGGGGCCACCACGACGACCGACGACGCCGAAGGCGAGCCCCTGGCGAAATGCTCGGCCGCTCATGTGGCGGACCCCGTCATCCTCTCCGCGGTCGCCACGCTCACCGGCCCCATCACCCAGATCCCCCCACAGGTGAGCGCCATCAAGGTCAACGGCGAGCGCGCCTACAAACGCGCCAGAGCAGGTGAGGAGGTCGAACTCAAGCCCCGCCCCGTGACCGTCCACTCCTTCGACATCACCGCCATCCGCCACACCGCCGACATGATCGACGTGGACGCCGTCATCCGCTGCTCCAGCGGCACCTACATCCGCTCCCTGGCCCGCGACCTAGGCGCCACCCTGAACGTAGGCGGCCACCTCACCGCCCTGCGCCGCACCAGAGTGGGCCCCTACGACCTCCAACTGGCCCGCACCATCGACCAGCTCACCACCGACTGCACCATCCTCCCCATAGCCGAAGCCGTATCCGCCGCCTTCCCCCGCCTGAACGTCACAGAAGCCCAAGCCAAACAGATCTCCCACGGCGCCCCCCTCCCGGCCCCCGGCCTAGGAGCGGGCCCCATCGGCGTCTTCGCCCCCGACGGCACCCTCCTGGCCCTGGTCGAGGAACACGGCCACACCGCACGGCCTCTGGCGGTCTTTGTCTGACCTCATGAGCTGAGACCGCGGACGGCCCTTTTTTACCCGTGCGGGGTGGGTCCGTGTTCGGGTGGGAGTTCCTTTGCCAACCTGCTGGTCGTCGTCTCCAGGGGAGCGTCCGGGCCCGCTCCTGCGGTCAGCTCCGGCGGGAGGGAGCCCGGCACCCCTGCCCCGCTTCTGCGGTCGCTTGCCCCGCTTCTGGTCGCTTCCGGCGGGTAAGACAGGGCCGTTCAGGGGCTTGTCCGTTCGCTTGGCTGTTGTTTTCGGAGGGTTGTGGGTGGGGTTCTGCCGGCGGAATGCTGGTCGCGGTCCGTTGGTGTGTGTTGGGAACCCCACCCGTACTTGCCGTTGCTCGCGGTGGGTGAGAACAGGGCCGTTCAGTGGATGGGGCGGTGGACGTTGGTGCCGGTGGGGTTGGTGGTGGGGGCGATCCAGGGGCCGTCCAGGGACGGGTCTATCACGCCGTCTTCGACGTAGGTGTGGCGGCCTTCCAGGATGTGGCGGGAGAGGCGGACGTCGGTGGTGTCGGAGTTGGTCCACAGGTGGGACAGGAGGGTTTCCGCGCGGAGTCTGGACTGGTGGCAGAAGGCGTCCGCCAGTTCCACCGGGGCCGGGCCGTGGGTGCGGGAGTCTTCCTGGGCTCGGACGCAGGTGGCGGTTATGGCGAAGAGTTCGGCGCCTATGTCGACTATGCGGGACAGGAAGGCTTGTTTGTGTTCCAGGCGGCCCTGCCAGCGGGACATGGCGTAGAACGTGGCTCTGGCCAGTTTGCGGCTGGTGCGCTCCACGTAGCGCATGTGGGGGGCCAGGGTGCCGAAGGCCTGGTAGGACGTGGGGAACTGGCCGGGGCCGGTGGTGAGGGCCGGGAGCCAGCGTGCGTAGAAGGCTGTCGCCTGGGTCAGGGCCTTGCCTTTGGCCTTGAGGTCGGCTTTGGGGTCGATGAGGCCGCCGGCCACGGACAGGTGTGCGTCTACGGCCTCGCGGGCGATCAGCAGGTGCATGATCTCGGTGGAGCCCTCGAAGATGCGGTTGATGCGGAGGTCGCGCAGGACCTGTTCGGCGGGGACGCCGCGTTCGCCGCGTGCGTGCAGGGACTCGGCGGTCTCGTAGCCGCGGCCGCCGCGGATCTGTACCAGTTCGTCGGCCACGCGCCACGCCATCTCCGAGCCGTACAGCTTGGCGAGCGCCGCTTCGATGCGGATGTCGTTGGTCTCGTCGTCGGCCATGCGGCTGGCGAGGTCGACGACGGCCTCCAGTGCGTACGCGGTGGCGGCGATGAAGGCGATCTTGCCGGCCACGGCCTCGTGCTCGCCGATCGGGTGGCCCCACTGGACGCGCGCGGCACTCCACTCGCGAGCGATCTTGGTGGCCCACTTGGCGGCGCCGGCGCAGGTCGCCGGCAGTGAGAGGCGGCCGGTGTTCAAGGTGGTGAGCGCGATCTTCAGGCCCTGGCCCTCGCGGCCGATCAGGTTCTCGGCCGGGACCCGGACGTCGCTGAGACGGGTGACGCCGTTCTCGATGCCACGCAGGCCCATGAACGCGTTGCGGTGCTCGACCGTGATGCCGGGGGAGTCCGCCTCCACGACGAACGCCGAGATCTTGGCGCCGGTGCGGGCCATGACGACGAGCAGGTCGGCGACCACGCCGTTGGTGGTCCACAGCTTGACGCCGTTGAGCACGTACGAGTCGCCGTCGCGTACCGCGGTGGTGGCCAGCCGCGCCGGGTCGGACCCGACGTCCGGCTCGGTCAGCAGGAACGCGGAGATCTCGCCGCGCGCGCACCGCGGCAGGAACCGCTGCTTCTGCTCGGGTGTGCCGAACAGCCGCAGCGGCTGCGGCACGCCGATGGACTGGTGGGCCGACAGCAGCGCGCTGAGCGCGGGGGAGCAGGAGGCGGCCATCATCAGGGCTCGCGTGTAGTACAGGTGGCTGAGCCCGAGCCCGCCGTACTCCTCGTCGATGGTCATGCCGAACGCGCCGATCGAGCCGAGTCCCTTGATCACCTCGTCGGGGATCTGCGCGGTCCGTTCGATCTGCAGGGGGTCCACATGTGTGGTCAGGTAGCGGCGCAGTGACGCCAGGAACTCCTCGCCTTTCTTGGTCTCCCGTTCGCTGAGCTTCGGCGCGGGGTGCACCAGGTCGGGACGGAAGTCGCCGAGGAACAGCTGCCTGCCGAAGCTGGGCCGCGTCCACTCCTGCTCGCGGGCCTGCTCGGCGACCTCTCGCGCCTTGTCGTAGTCGCTCATCGCCACCTCCACGGGTCCTGCCATCGGTGTCTCGCCACATAGCTACCCGCGAGTAGCCTTCGATATCCGACTCACCGGAAGAATGTTCGGCTCCGGTGGCCCCTAGGGTGGTCCGCGTCCCGTGGCTTCGGCGAGGAAGGGCTTTCCGCATGCGCGACGCGCTCCCGCACTACACCTGCGCCTGTGGCCGCTCCTATGTGCCGGACGCGGCACGCTGGCGGTGCGACTGCGGCGGCCCGCTCGACCTCGCCGCCGTCCCCTTCACCTGGCGGCCGCGTTCCACCGAGGAGGGGCTGTGGCGGTACGCGGACGCGCTCGCCGTCCCGTCCCTCGGCCTCACCCTCGGCGAGGGCCTGACGCCGCTGATCAGGGCCTCACCGGACGGCGACCCCGGTCTGCTGCTCAAGGTCGAGTACGCCTCGCCGACCGGATCGTTCAAGGACAGAGGCGCGGTGACGCTCGCCACCGTGGCGAGGCTCCTCGGCGCCGAGCGCGTGGTGTGCGACAGCAGCGGCAACGCCGGCACGGCCATGGCGGCGTACGCGGCCAGAGCGGGCCTGCGTGCCGAGATCTTCGTGCCTGAGGGGACCAGCGCCAAGAAGGTCCAGCAGATCGCGGGCCACGGCGCCGAGGTCACCGTGGTGCCGGGGTCCCGTGAGGACACCGCCACGGCGGCGGCCGAGCGGGTCGAGCGCACCGGCGCCTTCTACGCGAGCCACGTGTACAACCCGTTCTTCCACGACGGCGTCAAGACCTACGCGCTGGAGATCTTCGAGCGGCTCGGCACGGCCCCGGACACGCTGGTGCTGCCGGCCGGCAACGGCACCCTCGTCATCGGCGCCTACCTCGGGTTCGCCGCGCTGCGCGACGCCGGACTCGTGGACCGCGTCCCCCGCGTCGTCGCCGTGCAGGCCGAGCGGTGCGCTCCGGTGGCCGCGGCGTACACCGCAGGCGCGCGCGAGGTCACCGCGGTACGGCCGGGCCGGACGGCCGCCGAAGGCATCGCGATCGCCGCACCCGTGCGCGGCCCGCGCGTGCTGGAGATCGTCCGCGACACCGGCGGCACTGTGGTGACCGTCTCAGAGGACGAGATCGCCGCCGCGCACGCCGCGCTGGCCTCGCGCGGCCTGTGGGTGGAACCCACCGGCGCGGTCGCCTACGCCGCCGTGAGCGGCCTCGGCACGGCCCCCGGCGAGGTCGTCGTGGCACCCCTGTGCGGCTCCGGCCTCAAGGCGTCACTGTGACCCCTCAAGAACACGTCCCCATGACCGGCGGAGGCGGCCGCTCGGCTACCCTCGTGCCGGGGGCGCATGGAACCCGGCGCTCATGGCAGGCTTGAAGGCGGTGAGCGCGGCCGTCAGCACAGGAACGAGGTCGAGGTGCAGGGTTGGCACGGACTCGACGACGTGCCCGGGGACTGGGGCAGGTCCGTCGTCACGATCGGGGTGTTCGACGGTGTGCACCGCGGCCATCAGCGCATGGTCGCGCACGCGGTGGCCATGGCGCGGCGCATCGGTGTGCCCTCGGTCGTGATCACCTTTGATCCGCATCCGGATGAGGTGGTACGGCCCGGCACGCATCCGCCGCGGCTGACCACCGCCAGGCACCGCACCGAGTTGCTCGGCGCGCTCGGCGTCGACGCGGTGTGCGTGCTGCCGTTCACGCTGGAGTTCTCCCGCATGACCCCCGACGAGTTCGTGCAGGCCGTCCTGGTCGACCGCCTGCACGCCGCCGGGGTCGTGGTGGGGGAGAATTTCCGCTTCGGCCACAAGGCGGCGGGAAACGTCGAGACCCTGCGCGAGCTCGGCGAGAAGTACGATTTCGTGGCCGAGAGCGTGCCGCTGGTCAGCGACGGCGAGGCGATCTCCTCCAGCCTGGTGCGCGAGCTGCTCGCCGCCGGCGACGTCGCCGGCGCGGCCGACGCGCTCGGCCGGCCCCACCGGGTCGAGGGTGTGGTGGTGCGCGGCCACCAGCGCGGCCGTTCCCTGCTCGGGTACCCCACGGCCAACGTCGAGTCGCCGTCGTTCACCGCCATCCCGGCCGACGGCGTCTACGTCGGATGGCTGGAGTGCACCCAGTCGCCGTCCCCGTACGAGGGGGAGCGGTGGCCCGCGGCGATCTCGATCGGCACCAACCCGACCTTCGAGGGTGTGGAGCGCACCGTCGAGGCCTACGCGCTCGACCGCGACGACCTCGACCTGTACGGCGTGCACGTCGTCGTGGACTTCGGCGCGCGGCTGCGCGACACCGTCAAGTTCGACTCCATCGACGCGCTGATCGAGCAGATGCACCGCGACGTCGCACAGGCCCGCCGGTTCACCGGCGGCGAGTCCTGACACCGGCGCCTGTGACGCGGTTCCGGTAACCGGGTCCTGTGGCCGGGTCCCTGTGGCGCTGTGCGGCGAAGCCCTCCACGGCGGTGGTAGCCTGACGTGTCGGCCCGGTTCCGGCGCTGCTGAGCGCTGCCCGCCGGCCGGTCACGGCGACTGTAGGCACACATGGTCGCTCGTGCCAGTCGTGTCTCGTGTGCCCGTAGCCACGAAAAGGAGAGCCGTGTCGCTCGACACCGCAGCCAAGAAGCAGATCATCGCCGAGTACGGTACCGGCGACGGGGACACCGGGTCCCCCGAGGTGCAGGTCGCCCTGCTGAGCAAGCGCATCAGCGAGCTCACCGAGCACCTGAAGACCCACAAGCACGACCACCACAGCCGCCGCGGGCTGCTGTTGCTCGTCGGCCGTCGGCGCCGCCTGCTCAAGTACCTCGCGAGCAAGGACATCACGCGCTACCGCAGCCTCATCGAGCGTCTCGGCCTGCGCCGATAGCACACGGCCGATAATGTGGGGAGGGAGCGGCGAGCAGCCACTCCCTCCCACATCAGGGCAAGGCCTCCCTGGCTAGGACCGCGAGGAGACGGCGCGTCGCGACGCGCACGGGCCCGCCGGTGAGCAAACTGGCCTACCAGACAACTGAACAACAGCCGAACCAGTGCCCCGCGTCCGCACAGTACGAGCGTCCCCGTGACGCCTGCGGGCCGGTCCTCGGTAGTGGCTTCCGGATGTCGACGGCGTGCCGCCGCGACCCGGGTGCTTCGATCGAAGACCGGCGCTGCACATGACGGGGAACCGGCACGACGGAGCCGGGCACCGCCTCGCCTGAGCGCGGCGACCGCCGCCCGGCCCGGCGCGTGCCCCCAGCGAGTGTGATCAAGCGCATGGACGCGGGCGACCGACCAAAAGGAGGTCCCCCGTGGAGGGTGTCCACAGCACAGAGGCCGTGATCGACAACGGCTCTTTCGGCACGCGTACCATCCGGTTCGAGACCGGGCGGTTCGCGCGCCAGGCGGCGGGAAGCGCCGTCGTCTACCTCGACGACGAGACGATGGTCCTGTCCGCCACCACCGCGTCCAAGCATCCCAAGGAGAGCCTGGACTTCTTCCCCCTCACCGTGGACGTCGAGGAGCGCATGTACGCCGCGGGCCGCATCCCCGGCTCGTTCTTCCGCCGTGAGGGCCGGCCGTCCGAGGACGCCATCCTCACCTGCCGCCTCATCGACCGTCCGCTGCGTCCGTCCTTCGTCAAGGGCCTGCGCAACGAGGTGCAGGTCGTGGCGACCATCATGGCGCTGAACCCCGACCACCTGTACGACGTCGTGGCGATCAACGCCGCGAGCCTGTCGACGCAGCTCGCGGGCCTGCCGTTCTCCGGCCCGATCGGCGGCGTGCGCGTCGCGCTGATCAACGGCCAGTGGGTCGCCTTCCCGACCCACGCCGAGCTGGAAGGCGCGACCTTCGACATGGTCGTGGCCGGCCGGGTGCTCGACGACGGCGACGTCGCGATCATGATGGTGGAGGCCGAGTCCACCCGCGACACGCTCAAGCTGGTCGCCGACGGCGCCGTCGCGCCGACCGAGGAGACCGTGGCCGAGGGTCTCGACGCCGCCAAGCCGTTCATCAAGGTGCTCGTCGAGGCGCAGAACAAGATCGCTCAGGCCGCCGCCAAGGAGACCCAGCAGTTCCCGATCTTCCTGGACTACCAGGAGGACGCCTACGACGCCGTCGCCGGCGCCGTCCGGAGCGAGCTGGCCTCCGCGCTCACCATCGCGGGCAAGAAGGAGCGCGAGGCCGAGCTGGACCGCGTCAAGGCCCTGGCCGCCGAGAAGGTCGCCTCCGACTTCGAGGGCCGCGAGAAGGAGATCTCCGCCGCGTTCCGCTCGCTCACCAAGAAGCTCATGCGCGAGCGCGTGATCAGCGAGGGTGTGCGCATCGACGGCCGTGGCACCAAGGACATCCGGCAGCTCAGCGCCGAGGTCCATGTGGTGCCTCGCGTGCACGGGTCGGCCCTGTTCGAGCGTGGCGAGACCCAGATCCTCGGCATCACCACGCTCAACATGCTCCGCATGGAGCAGATGATCGACACGCTGAACCCCGAGCGCACCAAGCGCTACATGCACAACTACAACTTCCCGCCGTACTCCACCGGTGAGACCGGCCGCGTCGGCTCGCCGAAGCGCCGCGAGATCGGCCACGGCGCGCTCGCCGAGCGCGCGCTGATCCCGGTGCTGCCGAGCCGCGAGGAGTTCCCGTACGCCATCCGCCAGGTGTCGGAGGCCCTCGGGTCCAACGGCTCCACCAGCATGGGGTCGGTCTGCGCCTCCACGATGGCGCTGCTCGACGCCGGTGTGCCGCTCAAGGAGATGGTCGCCGGCATCGCGATGGGCCTGATCGGCGAGGGTGACCAGTACGTCACGCTGACCGACATCCTCGGGGCCGAGGACGCCATGGGTGACATGGACTTCAAGGTCGCCGGCACCCGTGACGTCATCACGGCGCTCCAGCTCGACACCAAGCTGGACGGCATCCCCGCGACGGTGCTCGCCTCGGCGCTCAAGCAGGCCAGGGCCGCACGTCTCGCCATCCTCGACGTCATGCGCGAGGCGATCGACTCCCCGGCGGAGATGAACCCGACCGCGCCGCGCATCATCACGATCAAGGTCCCGGTCGACAAGATCGGCGAGGTCATCGGCCCGAAGGGCAAGATGATCAACCAGATCCAGGACGACACCGGCGCCGAGATCACGATCGAGGACGACGGCACCATCTACATCGGCGCGACCGACGGCCCGTCCGCCGAGGCGGCGCGCAGCACGATCAACTCGATCGCCAACCCGCACATGCCGGAGATCGGCGAGCGCTACCTCGGCACGGTCGTCAAGATCGCGGCGTTCGGCGCGTTCGTCAGCCTGCTGCCCGGCAAGGACGGCCTGCTGCACGTCTCGCAGATCCGCAAGCTGCACGGCGGCAAGCGCATCGAGAACGTCGAGGACGTCATGAACGTCGGCGACAAGGTCCAGGTCGAGATCGCCGAGATCGACGCGCGGGGCAAGCTGTCCCTGGTGCCGGTCGAGGTCATCGAGAAGGAGAGCGCGGCCAGGGCCGAGTCCGGTGGCGGCGACGCGGCCGGCGACGCCGAGCCGCGCGAGGCCGAGCGGTCCGAGCGGTCCGAGCCGCGCGGCGACCGGCCGCGCCGTACCCGCACCCGCGGCGGACGGGACGACCGCAACTCGTGATCACCACCACTCTGCACCCCGGTAAGGACGGTGCCGGCGTCGTACGCCGCACCGTCCTGCCCGGCGGGCTCCGCGTGGTGACCGAGACGATGCCGACCGTGCGTTCCGTCGCGGTCGGCGCCTGGGTCGGCATCGGATCCCGTGACGAGGCGTCCGAGCACATGGGGGCCACCCACTTCCTTGAGCACCTGCTGTTCAAGGGCACCCCCACCCGGGACGCGCTGGAGATCTCCGCGGCCATCGAGGGCATCGGCGGCGAGATCAACGCGTTCACCGCCAAGGAGTACACCTGCTACTACGCGCGGGTCCTCGACGAGGATCTGCCGCTCGCCATCGACGTGCTCGCCGACGTGGTGACCTCGTCGCTGGTCACCGCCGAGGACGTCGAGTCCGAGCGCGGCGTGATCCTCGAAGAGATCGCCATGCACGACGACGACCCCTCCGACGTGGTGCACGAGCAGTTCTCCGCGGTGCTCCACGGCGACGCGCCGCTCGGCCGGCCGATCCTCGGGTCGGTGGAGTCGATCCAGGCGCTCTCGCGCGACCGCATCGCCGAGTACTACCAGCGGTACTACCTGCCGCCGTACACCGTGGTGTCGGTGTGCGGCAACATCACCCACGAGCGGGTGGTGGAGCTCGTGGCCGCGGCCTACGAGCGCGCCGGCGCGCTCGGCGGGTCCGCCGAGCCCCGGCCGCCGCGGTTGTCCGGCGACGGCGCCGAGCCGCGCTCGGGGGTGAAGGTCGTGGACCGGCCCACCGAGCAGGCCAACCTCGTGCTCGGCACCGTCGGCCTGTCCCGCACCGACGACCGGCGCTTCGCGCTCGGCGTGCTGAACGCCGCGCTCGGCGGCGGCATGTCGTCCCGGCTGTTCCAGGAGATCCGCGAGAAGCGGGGCCTCGCCTACTCGGCGTACAGCTTCACCGCGCAGTACGCCGACACCGGCCAGTTCGGTGTCTACGTCGGCTGCCTCCCCGGCAAGATCGACGAAGTGCTGAAGATCTGCCGCGAGGAACTCGACCGCGTCGTCGCCGAGCGCCTCACCGACGAGGAGATCGCGCGTGGCAAGGGCCAGATGCGCGGCGGCCTCGTGCTCGGCCTGGAGGACACCGGGTCGCGCATGTCCCGCATCGGCAAGAGCGAGCTGGTGTACGACACCCTGATGTCGGTGGACGAGGTCCTCGCCAGGATCGACGCGGTCACCCCCGAGGAGATCGACGCCGTGGCCCGCGAGATCATCGCTCAGCCGATGAGCCTCGCCGTGATCGGCCCGTACTCCGGCAAGGACTTCTCCGCGCACATCGCCTGACCCGCGTACGCGCCTGGTCCCCGGTCCGCGCGACCGGTGGCCTGGCGCTACGCTTGGTCCGTGATCAGGGTAGGAGTTCTCGGCGCCAAGGGGCGCGTGGGTGTCGAGGTGTGCAAGGCCGTGCACGCGGCCGACGACATGGAGCTCGTGGCGGCGATCGACGCCGGCGATCCCATCGACGCGCTGTCCGCCGCCGAGGTCGTGGTCGACTTCACCCACCCCGACGTCGTCATGGACAACCTCAAGTGGTGCGTCGAGCACGGCGTCCACCCCGTGGTCGGCACCACCGGCTTCGACGGTTCCCGTCTGGACACCGTCCGCGGCTGGCTGGCGGACAACCCCGGTGTGAACGCGCTGATCGCCCCCAACTTCGGCATCGCCGCCGTCCTGATGATGCACTTCGCGCAGCAGGCGGCCCGCTTCTTCGAGTCGGTGGAGATCATCGAGCTCCACCATCCCAACAAGGCCGACGCACCCTCAGGCACCGCGCGCCGCACCGCCGAGCTGGTGGCCGAGTCCCGCCGCAAAGCCGGCCTCGCTCCCATGCCGGACGCCACCACGAGCGAGCTCCCCGGCGCACGCGGCGCCGACGTCGACGGCGTCCGCGTCCACGGCATCCGTCTCGCCGGCTTGATCGCTCACCAGGAGGTTCTCCTCGGTGGCGACGGCGAGACCCTCACCCTCCGCCACGACACCATGAACCGCTCGTCCTTCACCCCCGGCGTCCTCCTCGGCGTCCGCCGCGTCCGGGACCTCCCCGGTCTCACCGTGGGCCTGGAGCACCTCCTGGATCTTTGACCCCCGGCTCTACAGGGCCAGGCCGACGGCCAGGAGCAGGCCGTAGACGAGCTGGATGCGGCCGGTCTGCTTGAGGGTGGTCACCAGCGCGACGCCGGTGGTTCCGGTGAGGACGGCGCGCGCCGGGGGGACGGCCAGGGGAAGCGCGAGCAGGGTCAGCGCGGCGAAGGGCCGGGCCGGGGTCAGGGCCAGGGCCACGGCGAACGGCAGGAGCATGCAGGCGGCGTAGAGGGTGCGGGTGCGGGGGTCGCCGAGCACCACGGCCAGGGTGCGTTTGCCCGCCGGTTCGTCGGTGGTGAGGTCGCGCAGGTTGTTGACCACCAGGAGCGCGCAGGCCAGCAGGCCGACCGGGACGGCCGCGGCCGCCGGCAGCCATGGCAGGCGTTCCATCTGCACATACGACGTGCCGGTCACCGCGACGAGACCGAAGAACACGAACACCGAGATCTCGCCGAGCGCGCGGTACCCATAGGGCCGCTCTCCTCCGGTGTAGAACCACGCCGCCGCGATGGCGAGCGCGCCGACCACCAGCAACCACCAGACCCGCGTCACGACCACCAGCACCAGCCCCGCGACGGCGGCCCCGAGGAAGCACACCAGCGCCGCCGTCAGCACGGCACGAGGCGTGGCCACCCGCGACCCCACGAGCCGCAACGGTCCCACCCGGCCCTCGTCGGTCCCGCGCACCCCGTCGCTGTAGTCGTTGGCGTAGTTCACCCCGACCTGCAGCAGCAGCGCCACCACGAGCGCCAGCAGGGCCCGCCACCACACGCCGTCCCCGTACGAGACCGCCACCCCGGTCCCGACCGCCACCGGCACCACCGCCGCAGGCAACGTGCGAGGCCGCGCTCCCGCGACCCACTGACCCGCTGTAGCCACTCTCACCCTCCGCGCTCTCATCTCACCCCAAACCGCCCAGCAGGCTAACGGACGCCGGAGGTCGCCGTTGCCTCGCGGTCCGGGGTCAGCTGATGTCGGTGGTCAGACGGATCATGCGGATGGGCCGTCCCATGTCGAGGACCCGCTCGGCCTCGTCGGGAGCCCAGCCCGCCGAGGAGAGGAAGCCGTGCATCGCCTGGTCCTCGGCGAAGATCCACGTGACGACGGTGGAGAAGCCGTCCTCACGCAGATGATCGACGGTGGCGTTGAGCAGGCGGCTGCCGTGGCCGCGGCGGGTGTGGCCGGGCTCGACGAGCAGGGTGAGCAGTTCGGCGGCCTTGGCGGAGTCCAGGTCGGGATCCTCGGCGGGGGAGTGGGACGCCAGGCCGACGACGTACTGCCCCGGTGCGACGGGCTCCAGCGGAGGCCGGCCGAGGTCGTCCCCCTGGAACGGGCCGGGATCGAGGGAACCCAGCAGGTCCAGGGTCTCGACGGCCACCAGCAGGCGGTGGCGCGGGCTCGGCGGGGCGACCACGGCGTCCTCCCACTGCTGGTGCCACAGCGCCTCGGACGAGGGACCGGTCATCTGTTCCAGCGGACCCTCGGGGAGGAACCCGGCGAATCTTGACCTCCACGCGCGGATCTGGGTGGCGGTCACCGCCGTGACGTCCTCACGCCGCGCGGCACGCACCCCCACGTCTGCCATCTCGCCGACCCCTTTCCGGTCGTCACGTTCCCGTCGAGCGATCCGGCCCTGCGTGCGCCTGGCCGGACATCCACGACAAGGAACGCACGTAAGAACCGCACGTAGGCGGGACCCACCCCCACCGTATCGGCATCCCGCGGACCGGGACCCCTCTGCCTGGCGGGGTCAGCGGTGCGCGGACCCGGGATGCGTGGTGATGTGGTGATACGCGGCGGCGAGCCGGCGCACCCCTTCCGCCAGTTCGCCGGTGTGCGCGGCGGCGGTGTGCGTGAGACGCAGGTGCGGGGCCGGCGGTTCGGCGGGGTGGTACATGGCGCCGGGACTGACCAGCGCGCCTTCACGCTGCGCACGCTCCACCAGGGCCGTCTCGTCGGTCTCCCCCGGAAGCCGCACCCACAGGTGCAGGCCGCCGGAAGGCAGGAGCCGCACCCGCGCCTGCGGCAGATGCCGTTCCAGCGCGGCGGCCAAGGCGTCGCGGCGGGGGAGCAGCTCGGTGGCGATCGTCGCGCGGTGGCGGCGCCACGCGGGGGAGGTGAGGAACTCCAGCGCCGTCTCCTGCAGGGGCCGGGGGACGAAGAACGACTCCACGAGCTGCGCGGCACGCAGCCGCCGGGCCGCGGGGCCGCGTGCGGTGATCCCGGCCACGCGCAGGCTCGGCGCGGTGACCTTGCTCAGGGAGTTGACGTGGACGACGGTGCCGTGGACGTCCATGGAGATGAGCGACGGCGGGACGGCGCCGGCGGCGAGGTAGCGGCCGTAGTCGTCCTCGATGACGAACGCACCCGCCGCGCGCGCCACGGCGAGCACCTGCTCGCGGCGCGGGGACGGCTGGGTGGCTCCTGTGGGGTTGTGCAAGGTCGGCTGGCAGTAGAACACCCTGGCGCCGGTGACGGCGAACGCCTCGGCCAGCAGGTCGGCGCGCACCCCCTGCTCGTCCACCGGCACCCCGACGACCCGCAGCCCCGCGGTCCGTGCCGCCGCGAGCGCGCCGGGGTAGGTCGGCGTCTCCACCAGCATCGGCCTGCCGGGTCCGGTCAGCGCGCGGAAGGCGTGCGAGAGGGCCGCCTGGCCGCCGCTGACCACCAGCACGTCGGCCTGCGTGGCGTCGCCTCCGGCCTCGGTGGCGAACCACCGCCGCAGCCCGTCGACCCCGCCGAGCGGCGGAACCCCCCACACATCGGCTCGGCGCACGGCCCGCGTGGCCGCGCTCGTGAGCCCCTTCAGCGGCTGCAGGTCCGGGTGCGGGTAGCCGCCGGTGAGCGCGATCACCCCTTCAGGCGCGGGGCTGAGCAACGTCGCGACCTCGGCGTCCCCCACCGCGCGGTCCTCGAGCGCGACGGCCTGCCACGAGAAGTCGGCCGCGTCTCCCTTGGCGGCGGTGTCCCCGGCGGCGAAGGCGCCGCTTCCCGGCCGCGTCACCACGCGTCCCTCGGCCGCCAGCATCGCCAGCGCGCGGGACACGGTCACCGGGCCGACGCCGTACCGGCGGGAGACCTCGCGCATGGACGGCAGTCGTCCGCCGGCGCCGGCGCGGTCGGCCTCGTCGCGCAGTATCGCGGCGATCCTGGCGATACTGCTATCGTCATTCATGAGAAATAACAATAGCGCTATCACCTCCGCTGAGATACCGCTTCCCCGTGCGGAACCCGCCGCCGCGCGTGGCTCCCTGCGGTGGGGGACGGCCCTGGCCGCGACCGGGGTCGTCTCGTTCTCGATGACCCTTCCCGCCACCGCGTTCGCGCTGCGCGGCCTCGACCCGTACTTCGTGGCGATCGGCAGAGGAGCGCTGGCGGTGGTCGCGGCCGTCGCGTGCCTGGTCGCCACCGGAGCCCCCGTGCTGCCGCCGCGAGCCCGCCTCCGGTCGTACGCCGTGATCTCGCTCTGCGTGGTGTTCGGCTTCCCCGTCCTCAGCGCGCTGGCCCTGCACGCCGGTGCCGATGTCGCGCACGGCGCGGTCGTCATCGGGCTGCTGCCGCTGGCCACGGCCGTGTGCGCGGTCGTGCGTGCCGGGGAGCGGCCCCGGGTGCTGTTCTGGGTGGCGAGCGTCGCGGGGGCCCTGGCGGTCACCGTCTTCACCGTGGGACGCGGCGACGGCCGTCTCGCCGTCGCCGACCTGCTGCTGGTCGGCGCACTGATCTCGGCCGCGGTCGGCTACACCGAGGGAGCCCGCATGGCCCGCGACACCCCCGGACTCCAGGTGATCGCCTACGCCTTGGTGGTCGCGGCCCCCGTCACGATCCCGGTGACCGCCGGCCTCCTGCTGTTCGGCGACCAGTCGTTCTCCGCGCCGGCCTTCGGCGGGTTCCTCTACGTCGGCCTGGTCTCGATGTTCCTCGGCTTCGTCCCCTGGTACGCGGGCCTGGCTCGCGGCGGCATAGCCCGCGCGGGCCAGACCCAGCTGCTCCAGCCCTTGCTGACCATGGTGTGGGCCTGGCTCCTGCTCGCGGAACCGGTCGACCCCGCCACCGTCACCGCCGCACTGGCCGTGCTCCTCTGCGTCGCCGCCACCCAGCGCACCCGTGTCTGACCCGGTGGTCAGGCGCCGAGGGGGACCGAGTAGACGAGACGGAACCGGTTGCCGGGGACGACCACGTCGCTGGTCTCGACGGGACGGTCCACCGACCAGTGGGTCCGCTCGACATGGAGGACGTGGACACCGGAGGGAAGGTCCAGAAGGTCGCTCTCGTGGGGTTGCGGGACCCGGGTGTGGACGCTTTCCCGGATGTCGGTCACCTTGACGCCGGCGGCGCTCAGGCGGGCCAGCAGGCTCTTGCGCGCGGTGGTGCCCTCGTCGGGGAGGCGGAGGGTGCCGGTCAGGTCGGCGGGCTCGTAGGAGGTGGCGAGTTGCATGGGGGTGCCGTCGGTGCGGAAGACGTAACGGGTGCGGATCACGGGGGTGAGATCGGGGAGGGCCAGGCGGCGCGCGATCTCACGGGTGGCCTTGACCTGGTCGGTGCGCCAGTCCCAGGTGGCGCGCCGGCCCGCGGCCCGCATGTCGGCGGCGAACGGAGCGTCGTGGTCGAGGTTGCGGCAGCGCTGCAACGGCTGCAGGACGGACCTCTCACGGACGTAGTGGCCCGAGCCGACCTTGCCGACGATGAGACCCTCGGCGGCGAGCACGCGCAGCGCGTGACGGGCCGCCGTCTCGCCGACGCGGAAGCGCTGGGTGAGCTGAGCGCGGGAGGGGATCGGCGCGCCGGGTGGCAACGTGCCGTCGGCTATCTGGCTCCGCAGCTCTTCGACGACACGTAGATACACCGGGTCGTTGCCAGTCATCCGTCCACCCTGGAGTACTCGGAGATCGTTTTCCTATCTTGCCGTAACCATTAGACGACTAGGAGTAATGACCGAAACTTGGAGCCCCAACTTTACCAAACGCGATTCTCCAGGGGCACTGCGTGACGGAAATCGGGACCGGTCCATCCGGTGATTCGAACGCCGGCCCCGCCGAGGTGCGACGATGCGTGAGAGATGCGCACTGCTCCCGGCGTGCGGCGATCCCGCCGGCGACCTTAGGGCCCGCCGGAACGCCGCCACGAGGAAGCGGCCGAAAATTCTCCGTAGAACCGTGTAACGCACGCGTAAGCCGCCACGATTGTTCGGATAGAGGCCGCCGATGTGTGTACCCCCGAGCACATATCGGCGGCCTCTATCCATCTTGGAACGTCGCCGGCCCCGCCGGACGCCTCGCGGACTACGGCGAACCGGGGTGGCGGGGTCCACCGTCACCACCGGATCCGGGTACCGTTCGGTCTATGGCATCGCCACTCGCATCCTCCGGCGCGCCCTTCGGCCGCATGCTGACCGCCATGGTCACCCCCTTCACCGCCGACCGCGCTCTCGACGTCGACCGCGCGCAACGACTGGCCACCTACCTCGTCGACGAGCAGAAAAACGACGGCCTGGTGGTCAGCGGCACGACAGGGGAGTCCCCCACGACGTCCGATGCCGAGAAAGACCTGCTGCTGCGAGCCGTGCTGGAGGCCGTCGGCGACCGCGCCACGGTGGTCGCCGGTGTCGGCACCAACGACACGGCCCACTCGATCGAGGTGGCCAAGGCCGCCGAGCAGGCCGGCGCGCACGGCGTGCTGCTGGTGACGCCTTACTACAACAAGCCGCCGCAGGAAGGCCTGTACCACCACTTCGCCTCGGTGGCCGACGCCACCGGCCTGCCGGCGATGCTGTACGACATCCCCGGCCGCACCGGCACGGCGATCGCCGTCGAGACGCTGATCCGCCTGGCCCAGAATCCCCGCGTCGCCGCCGTGAAGGACGCCAAGGGCGACTTCTTCGCCTCGTCCGAGGTCATGCTCGCCACCGGGCTCGTGTTCTACTCCGGTGACGACGCGGTGAACCTGCCCTGGCTATCGGTCGGGGCCGCCGGGTTCGTCAGCGTGGTGGGTCACGTGGTCGGCGCGCAGCTCGCCGACATGATCGGCCGCTACCGCGCCGGCGACGTCAACGGCGCCAGGGACATCCACCAGCGTCTGCTGCCGGTGGTGGCGGGCATCATGAACCGCACCCAAGGCGCGATCATGGCCAAGGCGGCGCTGGACCTCGTCGGCCAGTGGGGCGGCCCGCTGCGTCTGCCTCTGGTGGAGGCCACCGAGGAGCAGTTCGCCGCGCTGCGGGCCGATCTGGTCGCCGGCGGCGTCAAGCTGGCCGACTGAAACCGTCCACCCGGAGGCGGTGGCCCGGCCCATCGGGCCGCCGCTCATCCGGCCTGGACCACCGAACGCCGAGATATTGCGCAATATCGGAAAGATGCCGCAGGGTACACGCGGCGAGGAGGAACGGATAGTTTGCGAAAGAGATACCGCGAAGAAGGCTCGCGCCGCGCGCGACGGCTCGGCGAGGGAGCCGTACCCGCGCGCCGGGCCGGTGCACACGGGGGGAGAACATGAGCCATCCGCATCCCGAACTCGGGCCGCCCCCACCGCTCGCCGAGCACGGCCTGCGCATCGTCGCGCTCGGCGGCCTCGGTGAGATCGGCCGCAACATGGCCGTCTTCGAGTTCGACGGCAGTCTGCTGGTGGTCGACTGCGGAGTGCTGTTCCCCGAGCCCGAGCAGCCGGGGGTCGACCTGATCCTGCCGGACTTCGAATACATCCGCGACCGTCTCGACGACATCGAGGCCGTCGTGCTGACCCACGCGCACGAGGACCACATCGGCGCGGTGCCGTACCTGCTGCGTGAACGATCCGACATCCCGCTGGTCGGTTCGATGCTGACGCTCGGCCTGATCGAGAGCAAGCTCACCGAGCACCGCATCCAGCCGGTCAAGGTCGAGGTCGCCGAGGGGGAGCGGCGCCGCTTCGGGCCGTTCGAGTGCGAGTTCTTCGCGGTCAACCACTCCATCCCCGACGCCTTGGCCGTGGCGCTGCGCACCCCGGCGGGGCTGGTGCTGCACACCGGCGACTTCAAGATGGACCAGTTGCCGCTCGACGGCCGCCTCACCGACCTCGGCGGTTTCGCCAGACTCGGCGCCGAAGGCGTGGACCTGCTGATGTCGGACTCCACCAACTCCGAGGTGCCCGGTTTCGTGCCGAGCGAGCGCACCATCGGACCGGTGATCGACGAGGTGTTCCGCAGCGCCGAGAAGCGCATCATCGTCGCGTGCTTCGCCTCGCACGTCCACCGTGTGCAGCAGATCTTCGACGCCGCCGAGGAGAACGGCCGCAAGGTCGCGCTGATCGGCCGTTCCATGGTCCGCAACATGACGGTGGCCCGTGAGCTCGGCTACCTGCGGGTTCCCGCCGACATCCTGGTCGACTCCCGCGAGATCGAGGAGTGGCCGCCGGAGGACGTGGTGCTGATCTGCACCGGGTCGCAGGGTGAGCCGATGGCGGCGCTGTCGCGCATGGCCAACCGCGACCACCCGATCCGGGTGGCCGAGGGTGACACCGTGGTGCTGGCGTCGTCGCTGGTGCCGGGGAACGAGACCGCGGTCAACAAGGTCATCAACGGGCTCACCCGCTGGGGTGCCAGGGTGGTGCACAAGGGCAACGCGCTGGTGCACGTCTCGGGCCACGCCGCGGCCGGCGAGCTGCTGTACGTGCTCAACCTCACCAAGCCGTCCAACTTCATGCCGGTGCACGGCGAGTGGCGCCACATGCGCGCGCACGCCAAGCTCGCGGCGCTGACCGGCGTGCCGGACGACCACATCGTGATCGCCGAGGACGGCGTCGTGGTCGACCTGGTGGACGGCCGTGCGCGCATCACCGGTGCGGTGCAGTGCGGCTACGTCTACGTGGACGGCTCGTCGGTCGGCGCGGTCACCGACGTCGCGTTGAAGGACCGGCGCATCCTCGGCGACGAGGGCTTCATCTCGGTCGTCGTGGTGGTGGACTCCACCACCGGCAAGGTGACCGGCGGCCCCGAGGTGTACGCGCGCGGCTCCGGCATCGAGCTCGCGGCGTTCGACGCGGTGATACCGCTGATCGAGAAGGCCCTGGAGGAGTCGGCGGCCGACGGCGTCGCCGACCTGCAGCAGATGCGCCGGGTGACCCGGCGCATCGTCGGCCGCTGGGTCAACGAGAGCTACCGCCGCCGGCCCATGATCATCCCAGTGATCGTGGAGGTCTGACCGGCGCGAGCCACCTCCGCGGTGATCGTGGAGGTCCGGCCGGCGCGAGCCACCTCACGGCCTGACGCGCTCGGGGAAACCCGTCCAGCGCAGATCGGCCGGGAGGTGGCTCATGTCGTTGAACACCACGACGGCAGGCGGCGCGTCGTCGCGGTACTCGATGACCGTCAGCGCGGCGTTGCCGCTGTTCAGCCCGAGCCACCGCGCCGGCGGCGCGTCCAGCGCGTGCCGCACCAGCCACGCGATCTGGAAGGCGTGCGTCACCAGCACCTCGTGCACGTCTGGTCCTGTCGCGTCTGGTTCGCTTGCGCTCGGTTCGCTCGCGGTTGCTCCGGCCGACCTCGGTTCGGTCGCGTCTGAGGCCTTCGCGTCAGGGATCTTCGCGAACCGCGCGACCAAGGCATCGGCGAGTCTCCGGCCCATTGCCGCCTCCTTGTCGTCGCAGCCGTCGAGGTAGCCGGTCCAGCGCGGCGGCGTCTCGGCCGCGCTCGGCACGTACGGCACATGGTCGGTGAGCTCGGCGGCCTCGCGCACGGGGACGTCCGGCAGGTGCCGCGCGATCTCGTGCGCGCTCGCCACGGCGCGCGGCAGCGGGGAGTGCCACACGGCGTCGACCGGCAGGCCGGCGAGCCGTTCGCCGAGCAGGCCCGCCTGCCGGTGGCCGGCGGCGGTGAGCTCTCCCGTCGCGTCGGCCGCGCCGTGGCGTACCAGGTAGAGCACTCGGGTCGTCATGATCGGCCTTCCTGGGTCACGGTGCCGGCGGTGCCGTCGACGGTGACGGCACCGCCGTCGCGCAGCCTGCTCGTCGCGTCTGGCACGCCGAGTACGGCGGGGATGGCGTACTCCCTGGCGACGATAGCCGCGTGGGACAGCACGCCGCCGACCTCGGTGACCACACCGGCGGCGACACGCAGCAGCGGCGTCCACGCGGGGTCGGTGAAGCGGCAGACCAGGATGTCTCCCTGGTGGACGCGCGCGAAGTCGGCAGGACCACGGACGATCCTCGCCGCGCCGGTCGCCGTCCCGTGGCTCCCTGGTGTTCCGGTGAGCGCGGCCGGTGTTCCGGCGGACGGGGCCGGTGGGGTTTCGTGGACGCCGGACGGTGGAGGGGTGGCGGTGACCGGCCGGGCCTGAAGGATCCAGACGTGGCCCTCGGCGACGGCCCACTCGATGTCCTGTGGTCCGCCGAGCACGGCGGCGATCTCGTCGCCGAGCGCGGCGAGCCGCCTGGCGGTCGCGTCGCCGATCGACGGCCGGTGCCGGTCGCGCGCGGGGACGTCGCCGACGATCAGTCGCGTGCCGTGCCGGTCGAGCCGGGTGCTCTTGTCCGCGACGGTGCGGGCCACCGATCCGTCCCCGGCGATCCGGTAGGTGTCAGGGGTGACCGTCCCTTGGACGACGCTCGGACCAAGACCCCATGCGGCCTCGATCCGGGTCGCGTCGCCGGCGCCGGCGGGGGTGAACATGACCCCGGACACCTCGGCGTCCAGATGGCGCTGCACGAGGACGGCCATCGCGGGTTCACCGGCCGTCCGTCCGTCCCGGGCCCGGTAGCCGGCCGCACGCGCCGACGACAAGGAGGCCCAGCAGGCACGCACCGCGCCGGCGACGTCCTCGGCCCCCCGCACGGCGAGAAAACTCTCGTACTGTCCGGCCGCCGACGCCTGAATGGTGTCCTCGTCCGCCGCCGACGAGCGCACCGCCACGTACGGGTCGCCGAGATCCCCGAGCGCACGTGTCAGCGCGTCGGCGAGGGAGGTCTGGAGCGGGTCGGCCTCGGTCACCTGCCGCGCCGCGCCGCCACCCTCCGGCGGTGCGAGTCCCGACGCCGGGGAGGCGGTGAACGGGACCACGAAGCCGTCGGGAACCGGCAGTCCCGCGCGCAGCAGAACACCGAGCGTGCCGGCCTTGCCTCCGCAGGTCCCGGCGGCGGCCTTTGTCAGAGGTACGAGCACTGGCTGCGCCTTCCACCAGGTTGTTCGCGGGTTGTCGCGGGGACCTCGACCAGGGGTTTGAGCACCGGCGGCGCCTCCCGGCGGTAGCTGCCATCGACGTACGAGCACGATCACGTCATCAACATTTTGTTGACAACATTTTGTTGATTGTGCAGCATGAGTGGCATGCCTCGCAAGCCGGACATCACACACACCACTCACGCCGACCAGCTCCAGGCCCGGCGTGAGCGGGACGCGCGTGCGCGTCTCATGAGCCTCGGTGCGGACGCGCTGGAGGCACGACCGTGGCGGCCACCGCCGGTTCCGCCGTCGGCGTCCGATCTCGTGCAGTTCGCCGTGTGGCGTCAGGCGGACCTCGGTCCGCAGGACGTCCTGAGCGTGCTCACCCTGCTGCCGGCGGCACGCGCGGAGACCGACGGGCTCGAATCGGCCTTGCTGTTCGTGGCCAGGAGCGCGGGGCTGACCTGGGCCCAGATGGCGCACGCGATGGGCTTCAACTCACCGCAGGCGTGCCAGCAGCACTTCAACCGCCTGGCCGCGCGACAGGATGGTGGCGCATGACGCGGGACTCCTCGTTCGGCCTGCTGGTGCTGCACGCCGTGCGCGTCACCGGGTTCGCCGACACCCCCGTGCTGGCTCGCCGGTACGGACTCGGTGCGGCCGAGACCGAAGAGGAACTGCGCGACGCCGAGGCACGGGGCTGGGTCACGCACACGTCCTTCGCCGGCACCGGCGGCTGGTCGCTGACCGAGGCGGGTCGCGCCGAGAACGAACGCCGCCTCGCGGACGAACTCACCGGCGCCGGCGGCGCGGACGAGGTGCGTGACGTCTACCGTCGGTTCCTCCCGCTGAACGCCATGCTTCTCAAAGCCTGCACCGACTGGCAGCTGCGGCCCGCCGGCGGCGACCGGCTCGCCGTCAACGACCACAGCGATCCGGTCTGGGACGCCGGAGTCCTCGCCGAGCTGGCCTGCGTCGGCCGTGCGCTCACGCCGCTGGGGGATCGGCTCGCGAAGGTGCTCACGCGCTTTCGCGGATACGACGAACGCTTCACCGCGGCGCTCGACCGGGCCAGAGGCGGCGACGGCGCATGGGTCGACCGCACCGACGTCGACTCCTGCCACCGGGTGTGGTTCGAACTCCACGAGGACCTCATCGCCACGCTGGGGATCGACCGGCACGCGGAGGTCTGACCGTCCCCCAGCCGGAGATCGACCGGCGAGCACGTGGAAACGTCGACCGGCGCGAGGGGGTCTGACCGTCCCACAGCCGCAGAGATCGACCGGCGAGTACGTCGACCGGTACGGGGAGCTCTGACCGTCCCGCGTGCCGTGGCCGCCGCACGGGACCGGATCCGGCGTAGGTTTCTCGCCGGGACCTGTCGCCGTCGTGAGGAGCCGTCATGACCGAACTCGGAGCCGATCCGCCACCCGTCGTCACCGGTGCCCCCGGTGCCTTCGGTGCGGCGGTCGCGGTCCGCTACACCAAGTACGACGGTTCGCTGCACTGGCACCACCAGGGCCGGCTGCTCGGCGAGGACGAGCACGGCGTCTGGACCGGATGCCCGGTGAACACTCCAGGTGGCCGGGGCACCGAGGTGTCCCTGGTCTGGGACCACGCCTTCGTCATGCTGTTCCCGAGGGACGCGTGGTTCACCGTGAACTTCAACGCGCCGCCGGAGCGCCTGGAGGTCTACTGCGACATCACGACCGTCCCGCGCTGGCGCGACGGCCTGGTGACCATGGTGGACCTGGACCTCGACGTGATCCGCCTGCGGGACGGCGAGACGTTCCTCGACGACGCCGACGAGTTCGCCGAGCACCGGGTCCGTTACGGCTACCCGCCGGACGTCGTCGCCGAGGCCGAGCGTTCATCCGCCTGGCTGATGGACGCCGTACGTGACCGCCGTCCGCCGTTCGACGGCACGCACGAGCGCTGGCTCGCCGAGGTGATGTGACGCCGGCGGCCCGGAGCCGGGGGACCCGTCCGGCTCCGGGCCGCCGCCCGGTGGCCCGCCGCGTCAGCGCAGCCGGCCGGCCCCCGCGAGCAGGGGCACGGTGAGCGGGACCACGACAGCGGGGTCGATCCGGGTGTGCAGCGTGGGGGTCCAGCCCACGTCGGGGGACAGGTCGGGGTCGTGGGTCGCGTTGTGCTCGGCCAGCAGATCCACGGTACGCACGCGGTGGCCCTGCGCGACCAGGCTGCGTTCGGCGTGCAGTGCGGTGCCGCCCCAGTTGTAGATGATCTCGCCGAGCGGCACGGCGGCCCCGAGCCGGAAGAAGTTGTCCTGCGCGTAGATCTTGGACTGCACGCCGGCGCCGAAGCTGTAGACGTACCCGGCGCCGTCCGGCACCTCGTAGTGGTTGTTGTAGACGTGCACCTGGCCGAACCGTACCCGTGGCGCGCGCTGCAGGATGGTGTCGAACACATTGTGGTGCACGGTGACGTTGAGCTTGCCGAGGTCGGTGGCCGGGTTGTTGGTGGAGCCGATCAGCATCGTCTTGTCGTGGCCGGCGAACCGGTTCCACGACACCGTCGCGAGGTCGGAGCCGCTGGTGATGTCGAGCTGGCCGTCGTGCACCTGGTAGGGCCGGCCGAAGTACAGCGGCTGGGCCGAGTCGGGGTTGTCACCGTCGTCGAAGGTGTTGTGGTCGGCCCACACGTGCGTGGACCCGGTGACCGAGACGTTGTCGTACAACGAGTTCCAGTTGCCGTCCGCGCCGTCGGTGGGGTCCCACTGCGGGAAGCAGTCGTAGGCGTCCTGGAAGTGGATGTTGCGGATGATGACGTTGTCGGCCTTGTCGATGTGCAGGTTGAAACCCTTCAGCACCGCGTGGCCGACCCCGACGATGGTGGTGTTGGATCCCACCTTGGGTTTGATCCACGCGGTCTGCCGCGCCGCCGAGGCGGCGCGCGCGTCCTCCATCGGCCCGGCCGGCTCGGTGTCGCGGCCCCACACCGCCGGGTCGTACGCGGCGAGGTAGCCGTCGAGTGTGTAGCCGCCGGTGGCGTGGTCGTCGCAGGTGAGCCTGCGGCCGTCGTCACCGGTGGCGGCGTCGATGACGCCTCTCACATAGATGATCTTCGGGGTGGGGTCGGCGCGGTTCAGCGCGGCGACCAGCGCGGCCCGCGTGGTGACGGTGTACACGTGTGCCGCGTCGGCGGCGGCGCCACCGGTGGTGCCGGCGCCGGACGACCCCCACCCGTCGCCGGCCGGCAGGGTCTGCCGGCCGAGGGGGACGCCGTGCGCGGACGCGGGCCCCGCCGGTACGGCGAGCGCGGTGGCCGCGCACAGGGCCGCCGCTGCGACGGCGGCCCGGCGTGAAGGTGTTCTCATGGGGGATGTACCTCCTGGGTCAGGCGGAGGTCCCGCCTCAGGCAGGCGGGGAGACGTGGGGTGCGGGTCAGGGCTCCTCGACGAGCGCGAGCCCTCGCTCGATCAGCTCGCCGAGTCGTTTGACGTGCTCGGGGGCCGGTTCGCACAGCGGCGCGCGCACCGGGCCCGCGTCCAGGCCGCGCAGCCGCGCGCCGGCCTTGACCAGGGACACGGCGTACCCGCTGCCTTGGCGGCGCAGCTCGACGAACGGCCGGTAGAACCCGTCGATGAGCCGCGCGCAAGTGGCGTCGTCGCCGTCGACGAGCGCGCGGTGGAACCGGACCGCGACGGCCGGCAGGAAGCAGAACACCGCCGAGGAGTAGAGCGTGACGCCGAGCCCGCGGTAGGCGAGCGCGGACATCTCGGCGGTCGGCAGGCCGTTGAAGTACAGCAGCTCGCCGTCCTGTGAGCGCACGGCGCTGATGATGCGCTGCATCAGGTCCAGGTCGCCGTGGCCGTCCTTGAGGCCGACGACGCCGGGGTGCCGCGCGAGCGCGACCACGGTGTCCGGCTCGAACACGGCGTTGTCGCGCTGGTAGAGGATCACCGGCAGCGCGGTGCCGTCGGCGAGGTTCTCGTAGTGCCGCCGCAGGCCCTCCTGGTCGGCGTGCACGAGGTACGGCGGCAGCGCGAGCAGCCCGTCGGCGCCGGCCTTCTCGGCGGCGGCGGCGAACGTCAGGGCCAGCGAGGTGCCGTACCCGGTGCCGGCGATCACCGGCACCCGGCCGGCCGTCTCCTCGACGGCGGCCTCGACACAGGCGGCGTAGTCGTCCAGGCCGAGGGCCGGGAACTCGCCGGTCCCGCAGCAGGCGAACACGCCGGCGCATCCCGCGGCGACCCCCTCGCGGACGTGCGCGCGGAAGGCGTCCAGGTTGAGCCGCTCACGCGGGTCGCAGGGAGTGACGGGGAAGAAGAGCGGCCCGCCTGCCTTGTCCGCCAGCACTGTCATGCGGTCCTTTCCGATGTCCATATGCGAGAACATGATTCATGTATATGAACACGAGGAACGTAAGACGGCCAAGCCCTCCGGGTCAAGAGAGCGGCGGAAACCCTGTCGAGCGCCATTGGAAATGTTCCGGTTACCTGTCGGAGGCTTGACAGCCGCCGTCCGGCGTTCCTACGTTGACGGCGCGTCCACATGCGTGAACGTCGTTCAGGAATGTGTGTGCCTATCGATCGGAGCGCGAGGTGGCTGGAGGAACCGGACGACCCCGGACGCCGCGCTGGGCTCCGTACCTGCTGATCTCCCCGACCGTGCTGCTGATCGCGATCTTCCTCGTGTACCCCATCGGCAGCGTCCTGTACTACAGCTTGCAGCACTACAACCTGACCCGGCCATGGTCGGACGGCTTCGCCGGCCTGGACAACTTCCGGCGCATGCTGCTGGAGGACCCGCTGTTCTGGTCCAGCCTGGGTTTCACCGCCAAGTGGGTGGTCGTCGAGATCGCGCTGCAACTGGTGTTCGGCATGGCGCTCGCGTTGATCGTCAATGAAACATTCATCGGCAGAGGCCTGGCCAGGTCCCTGGTCTTCTCGCCGTGGGCCGTCTCCGGGGTGCTCACCACCGGCATCTGGATCCTGCTCTACAACCCCACCACCGGCATCGTCCGCTACCTCGGCGCGCCGGAGGCCGCGGTGCTCGGCAACCCCGACACCGTGTTCGGCGCCATCGTCGTCACCGAGCTGTGGCGCGGTGTGCCGTTCTTCGCGATCCTGCTGCTCGCCGGCCTGCAAGGCGTCCCCGGCGAGCTGTACGAGGCCGCCGCGGTGGACGGCGCCGGCCGCGTGCGGCGGTTCCTGCACGTCACGCTGCCTCACCTGCGCGACGCGATCGTCCTCGCCACGCTGCTGCGCGCGGTGTGGGAGTTCAACAACGTCGACCTGATCTACACGCTGACCGGCGGCGGCCCCGCGCAGGTGACCACCACGCTCCCGCTGTACGTCGCGCAGCGTGCCATCGACGCCAAGGACTTCGGGTACGGCTCGGCGCTGACCACCGCCGGGTTCGTGATCCTGCTGTTCTTCTCGCTGGTGTACCTGCGGCTGAGCCGGTTCGGCGCGGACCACAAGGCATGAGGGGCGGTTCCATGGCGACCGAGGTGATCCCCCGGCAGGCGGCGCAGGCGCCGCCGGACACCCCGCCGGGAGGCGCGCCGGCGCGGCACGTGCGCGACCCCGGCCGGGTGCTGCGGCTGTACGTGCCGCTCGGGCTCTACCTGGCGTTCACCCTGATCCCCTTCTACTGGATGATCGTCTTCGCGCTGCGGCCCGCCGGGTCCACCTCCCCGGTGCCGTGGCCGATCACGTTCGACCACTTCGCCACGGTCTGGAATGACATCGGCTACGCGGTGTTCTTCAAGAACAGCGTGATCGTCGGCGTGCTGTCGCTGTTCTTCACCACCGTGATCGCGCTGATGGGTGGGTACGCGCTCGCGCGGTTCCGGTTCCGGGGCCGCGGGCTGTTCATGGTCGTGCTGCTGTGCACGCAGTTCATCCCCGGCGCCATGATGCTGATCCCGCTGTTCTCGATCTTCCGTGAGCTCGGGCTCATCAACTCGCTGTGGAGCCTCGTCGTCGCGGACACGGTGTTCAACCTGCCGCTGTCCATCATCCTCATGAGCGGCTTCGTCACCGCCGTCCCCTTCCAGGTGGAGGAGGCCGCGATGGTGGACGGCTGCTCACGGCCGCGCGCGTTCTTCGCGGTCGTGCTGCCGCAGCTGCGGCCGGGGCTGATCGCGGTGGGGTCGTTCGCGTTCATCCACACCTGGAACAACTTCCTGTTCGCGCTGATGTTCATCAGCCGGCAGGCCAACTTCACGATCCCCGTCGGCCTGAGCTACACGATCGGGGAGTACAGCGCCGACTTCGGGGCCCTGGCGGCGGGTGGCGTGGTCGCCGCGCTGCCTGTCGTGTGCGTGTTCGCAGTGATTCAGCGCTACCTGGTGCACGGCATCAGCGCCGGTGCCGTGAAGGGGTAGCACCCCCCGACTGGAGGACACCGATCCATGAGAAGCATCGCCAAGGCCACGACGGCCGCCGTCGCCGTCCTCACGCTGTCCGTGGCCGCCACCGCCTGCGGATCCGGCTCGGGGGAACCCGGCACGAGCGCGGCCCCCACCACCATCACCTTCTGGGACAACAACGGCGGTGTGCGCACACCGATCTACACCGAGCTCATCAAGCGGTTCGAGAAGGCCAACCCGACCATCAAGGTCGAGTACGTCGGCATCCCGATCGCCTCGGTGCAGCAGAAGTACGACACCGCCGTCGCCGGCGGCGACACGCCTGACGTCGGCGGCGTCACCACCAGCTACCTCGCCGGCCTGGTCGGCCAGCAGGCACTCGAACCCGCCGACGGATGGCTGTCGTCCAGCGGCATGTCAGGCAAGCTGCTCGGCAGCATGCTGACCTCGGTGAAGAACACCGCCGCCGACGGCAAGACGTACATGGTGCCGGCCACCTCCAACCTGGACGTCGTGTGGTACCAGAAGGACAAGCTGTCCGCCGCCGGCGTCGAGGCGCCGAAGACGTGGGACGAGTTCTTCGCCGCCGTGCCGAAACTCACCAAGGCCCCCGACCAGTACGGCTGGACCATCCGCGGCGGCGCCGGGTCGATCTTCCAGTTGCTCGCCGAGGCGTACGCCTACTCCGGCGTCCCCCAGTTCTTCGACGCCTCAGGCAAGAGCACGGTGAACGATCCCAAGAACGTCGAACTGGTCACCAAGATCGCCGAGCTGTTCAAGAAGGACACCCCCGAAGCGGACGTCACCAACGACTTCCCCAAGATGGTGGCGCAGTTCACCAGCGGCAAGGTCGCGATGATGCACCACAACCTCGGCTCCTACAACGACCACGTCAAGGCGTTCGGCGCGGACAAGGTGGACGCGTTCCCGCTGCCGGTCGGCGCGTCCGGCAAGCGCACCGTCGTGGCCAACCCCGTGGACGGCTTCGCGGTGTTCAAGAACAGCGAGCACAAGGAGGCCGCGTGGAAGTTCGTGGAGTTCCTGGTCTCCAAGGAGAGCAACAGCTACTGGAACCAGCAGACCGGTCAGATCCCGGCCAACACCGAGGCGCAGGGTGACTCCTGGCTGGGGGAGCGGCCGTACCTGAAGAACGCGGCGGACGTGCTCGCCGACCCCGGCACCGTGGTCGTCGCGCCGCCGTACCACCTGCCGCAGTTCTCCTCGATCACCAAGGCCGACACCGAGCCGCTGTTCCAGAAGGTGCTGCTCAAGCAGATGACGCCGCAGGAGTTCCTGGACACCTTGGCCGGCAAGCTCACCGAGGCGCAGGCGGAGTGGAAGAAGGCCAACCCCAACTGATCCGGCGCGGGCCGGCGTCCGCCACCTGACCGTGGACGCCGGCCCGCCGCGACCGGACCCCCGCACCGAAGGGAGCGAGATGGCCGTCATCGAACGCGTCACCGTCACGGTGTTCACCACCGTCACGCGGTCCGTGGTGGACGGGCACGGACACCGGCACCCGGGGCCGCCACGTGAGGTGCGCGAGGCCCTGCTGGAGATCACCGACAGCGACGGCGCGACCGGACGGTGCCTGAGCACGCCGGAGACGCTGCGCCAGAGCATGATCGACGCGCACGTGCGTCCGGTGCTGCTCGGCCGGGACGCCGTGGACCGTGAGCGCCTGTGGCACGACCTGGCCCGCCGGCAGCGCGGCGCGCACGGCCACCTCACCGACCGCCTGCTCAGCACCGTCGACCAGGCCCTGTGGGACCTTCTCGGCCACCGGACGGGCCTGCCGGTGTGGCGGCTGCTCGGCGGTGCACGCTCCTCGGTCCCCGCGTACGCCAGCACCATGTGCGGCGACGACATCCCCGGCGGTCTCGCCACCCCGGCCGACTACGCCGATTTCTGCAAGGACCTCGTCGCGCGGGGCTACCGCGGCATCAAGCTGCACACCTGGATGCCGCCGATGCCGCACGGCGTCGCGCTCGACATCGAGGCGTGCGCCGCCGTACGCGACGCGGTCGGCCCGGACGTCGCGCTGATGCTCGACGCCAACCACTGGTACAGCCGCACCGAGGCGCTGCGTCTCGGCCGCGCGCTGGACGAGCTCGGCTTCGCCTGGCTGGAGGAGCCGATGGAGGAGGCGTCGGTGCGGTCGTACAAGTGGCTGGCCGACCAGATCGCGACGCCGGTGCTCGGCCCGGAGACCTCGTGGGGCAAGCACATGGCGCGGGCCGAGTGGATCGCCGCCGAGGCGTGCGACATCCTGCGGGTCGGGGTCGTCGGGTCCGGCGGCATCATCCCCGCGGTGAAGGCGGTGCACACGGCCGAGTCGTTCGGCATGGGCTGCGAGATCCACGGCAACGGCTCAGGCGCGCTCGCCGTGATCGGGGCCACGCTGTGCGGCGAGTGGTACGAGCGGGGCCTGCTGCACCCCCACTCCGACTACGACTCCCCGCCGCCGCACCTGCGGTCCGTCGTCGACCCCCTCGACGCGACGGGGAACGTCGTGATGCCGGACAGACCGGGCCTCGGTGACGATCTTGACGAGGACCACATCGCGGCCCATACGGTGGTCACATGGTGAAAAGTGTGCTTGTGACCGGTGCGGCAGGACGGATCGGCACCTGCCTGACCGAAGGACTTCCCGAATACGGCCACACGTTGCGGCTGCTGGACCGCGAACCTCTCGACCACCCGGCCTTCGAGACGATCAGGGGGGACGTCACCGACCCCGAGGTGCTGGAGCGCGCCATGGAGGGAGTCGGCGCCGTCGTGCACCTGGCCGGGGTCCCCTCGACCAGCGCACCCTGGGAGCGGGTCATGCCGGCCAACATCGAGGGCACCTACCAGGTGTTCGAGGCGGCGCGCCGCGCCGGCGTGGAGCGCGTGGTCTTCGCCAGCAGCAACCACGCCGCCGGGTTCGTCCGGCGGCAGGAGAGCGTGCCGGCGGACGTCGCGGTGGCGCCGGACTCGCTGTACGGCGTGTCCAAGGCGTTCGGCGAGGCGCTCGGCCGGTTCTACACCGACCGGTACGGCATGCGCGTCGCGGCGCTGCGCATCGGGACGTTCGCGCCGC
This sequence comes from Sphaerisporangium rubeum, assembly GCF_014207705.1. Classification (NCBI taxonomy): domain Bacteria; kingdom Bacillati; phylum Actinomycetota; class Actinomycetes; order Streptosporangiales; family Streptosporangiaceae; genus Sphaerisporangium; species Sphaerisporangium rubeum. The sequence goes on along the minus strand of NZ_JACHIU010000001.1, from coordinate 5,361,801 downwards.
GTCCACCGCTGCCGCGCGCGCTGTCCACCTGGCTCAGCCCCGGTGACATGGTGCGGCTCGCGCACGCGTGCCTCACCTCGCCTGATCTCACGTACGCCGCCGTGTGGGGAGTGTCGGCGAATACGCGAAACTGGTGGGACCACGCCGCGGGCCGCGCGCTCGGCTACGAGCCGCAGGACGACGCCGAGGCGTACGCCTCGGAGTTGCCAGAGCTTTCGCCGGACGACCCGGAGTACGCCTGGCTCGGCGGACGCGTCGTGGAGGCCTGACGGCCGGAATGGAGGACGATGTGGGGCAGGGAGACGCGGACATGGCCGAGCAGGGAACCACCGTGCCGCACGTCAAGTCCGCCGTGCGGACCGTCGAGCTGCTCGACTTCTTCGCGCAGTACCCCGGCCTGCACAGCCTGTCCGACCTCCAGGGCAAGCTCGGCTACCCCAAGAGCAGCCTGCACGCGCTGCTGCGCACCCTGGTCGGCCTCGGCTGGATCGAGACCGACGTCACTGGCACGCTGTACCGCATCGGCATGCGCGCGCTGCTCGTCGGCGCCACCTACATCGACGGCGACCCGGTCGTCCAGATCGCCAGGGACGCGCTCGACTGGCTGGCCGAGACGACGGGGGAGACCGTCCACCTGGCCCGCCTGGACCATTTCGACGTCGTCTATCTCGCGACCCGCGCCTCGCGGCACTACCTGCGGCCGTTCACCCGGGTCGGCCGCCGCCTGCCGGCGTCCACCACCTCGCTCGGCAAGGCGATCCTCGCCACCCGCGACGACGCCGAGGTGAGCCGCATGCTCCCCTCGGAGCTGCCGAGGCTCACCAAGAACACCATCGTGGACCAGGGCCAGCTGATGGCGGACCTGCGGCGGGTGCGCAAGCGCGGGTACGCCGTCGACCGTGAGGAGAACACCGAGGGGCTGCGCTGCTTCGGCGCGGCCCTGGACATCGCCTACCCGCCGCGGGACGCGCTGAGCGTCTCGGTGCCGGTGCCACGGCTGACGGCGGGCCGCGACAAGGAGATCGCGGCCTGCCTGATCGAGGCCCGCGACCGCATCGAGGTGGCGGCCCGAGGGGTGCGGCGCACGTACTGACCCTCTGACGCGCGGCCGGCGGGTTCTGCACGCCTGCTGATCGTTCTATGACGTGACACGAAATCTCATGTACTGGAATCGGAGGCATGGTGGAGACACGGCACGCGACCGCACCCGACCAGGTGCCCGGCATGACAACAGAACAGCTGCGCGCCAGGTTCCTCGCCGAGGGCCTGTTCACCCCCGGGGACGTCACCCTCGTCCACTCCCACGAGGACCGCATCGTGATCGGCGGCGCGTCCCCCGGCGACGGCACCCTGGAGCTGCCGTGTCCCGCTGAGCTGCGTGCCGAGTACTTCCTTGAGAGGCGCGAGCTCGGCGTGGTGAACGTCGGCACCCCCGGCACGGTCACCGTGGACGGCGCCGCGTACGACCTCGGCCCCAAGGAGTGCCTGTACGCCGGCCGCGGCTCACGTGAGGTCACCTTCACCGGCGGCCCGTTCTACCTGGTCTCCACCGCCGCGCACGCCGACCACCCGACCGCCAAGGCCGGCCTCGCCGACGCCGAGCCCGTCCACCTCGGCGGCCGGGAAGGCTCCAACGAGCGCACCATCTACAAGTACATCCACGCCAAAGGCATCCAGAGCGCACAACTGGTGCTCGGCGTGACCGTCCTCGCCGCCGGCAGCATGTGGAACACCATGCCGTGCCACACCCACGAGCGCCGCACCGAGGTCTACTTCTACTTCGACCTCCCCGAGGACCAGCGGATCGTCCACCTCATGGGCCGTTCCGACGAGACCCGCAACCTGATCGTCGCCGACCGCCAGGCCGTCATCTCCCCCTGCTGGTCCGTGCACTGCGGCTTCGGCACCCGCAACTACTCCTTCGTCTGGGCCATGGGTGGCGAGAACCAGGCCTACGACGACATGGAACAGGTCGCGATCGGCGCGATGCGATGACCACCGGGACCCCGGACATCTCCGGGAGCCGCACGACAGAGCCCGTCCGTGCCGCTGGGGCCCTGGGACCGGCACCGGCAACCCCCACGACCACCGGCGAGCCCCGCGAGCGGGACATGTTCTCCCTGGCCGGCCGCACCGCGCTGGTCACCGGCAGCCGTACCGGCATCGGCCGCGCCGTCGCCGTAGGTCTCGCACGCGCCGGCGCGGACGTCATCCTGCACGGCCACCACGACGACCTGGACGAGGTGGAGGCCGAGGTCCGCAAGGCCGGCCGCCACGCCTGGCGCTGGATCCACGACCTGTCCGACACCGAAGGACTCCCCGAGGCCGCCGCGACCCTGCTGGAGCGGCACCGGATCGACATCCTCGTCAACAACGCCGGCGTCATCCGCCGCACCCCGGCCGAGGCCCACTCCTACGCCGACTGGCGCGACGTCCTCACCGTGAACCTCGACGCGGTCTTCCTCCTGACCAAGGCCGTCGCCACCCCCATGCTGGACCGCCGCACCGGCAAGATCATCATGATCGCCTCGATGCTGTCCTTCCAAGGCGGCGTCAACGTCCCCGGCTACACCGCCGCGAAACACGCCGTCGCCGGCCTCACCCGGGCCCTGGCCTGCGAGTGGGCCGCCAGGAACGTCCAGGTCAACGCCATAGCCCCCGGCTACATCGCCACCGCCAACACCGAGGCACTGCGCGCCGACCCCGACCGCGAGCCGGCCATCCGCGCGAGGATCCCCGCCGGCCGCTGGGGCACCCCGGACGACCTGGCCGGCGCCGCCGTCTTCCTGGCCTCACCCGCCGCGAGCTACGTCAACGGTCACGTCCTGGCCGTGGACGGCGGCTGGCTGGCCCGCTGAACGGCCGGAGGCGCGCCGAGGGCCAGGGACACCTCGCGCGCCGCGGCGACGACGGACGGTGCGAGGTCCGCCAAGGCGGCGCGGCTCATGTCCATGGCGAGGGTGGAGATGGAGATGCCGCCGAGCACGGCGCCGGTGTGGTCGAAGACGGCGGCGCCGACGCAGCGGACGCCTGGCTCGTTCTCCTCGTCGTCCACGGCGTGGCCGGCGGCGCGGACGTCCTTCAGGTGGGCCAGCAGGTCGTCGACGGTGGTGCGGGTGTTCGGGGTGTGGCCCGGCAGGCCGGTGCGTGCGCAGATGGCGCGGACCTCGGCGTCGGGGAGCTCGGCGAGTATGGCCTTGCCGATGGCCGTGCAGTGCAGGCGCAGGCTCATGCCGACCCGCGACGGCATCTGGTAGGGCCTGCGGCCCTCCAGCTTGGCGACGTACACGGCCTCGTCGCCGCCGCGGATCGCGAAGTGGGTGGTGTACCCGGTGCTCTCGTGCAGCGCGCGCAGCGCGGCGTCGGCCTGGCGCGCCGGGTCGAACCGGCTCATGACCTTGCCGGCGAGGGTGAGGATGCGGGGGCCGGGTTCGTAACCACCGGTGCCGTCCTGCCGCGCGAATCCCCACTCGACGAGGGACTGCAGGACGCGGTGGACGGTCGACTTGGAGACGCCGGTCGCCGCGGCGATGTCGGTCACCCGGTGGTGCTCGGCGATCGCCTCCAGCACCGCGAGCGCCTTGTCGATGGAGCTGCCTTCCCTGACCACGTGCCGAGCTTACTGACAGCGGATCGCCATGGGGGAGCGGCTTGTCGTGCGGTGACGCTCGCCGTGGGTCAGGGCCGCGGGGAGGCGGCGAGGAGGCGGTCGATCTGCTCGGCGGTGGCGACCGTGCCGGTGCCGCCGCGGCCGGTGAGGCTGATGGCGGCGGCCGCGGTGCCTGCTCGTACGGCGTCCGGCAGGCGGTCGCCTCCGGCGAGCCTCGCCGCGAGCACGCCGGTGAACGCGTCGCCGGCGCCGGTCTGGTCCACGATGTGCGTGGCCGGGACGGCGGGGACGTGCTCAAAGCCGTCCGGTGAGGCGAGCAGCACGCCGTCGGGGCCGCGGGTGACGGCGGCGGCGCGGGCCCCGAGGCGCAGGCACGCCAGGGCCGCCTCGCGGGGGTCGGCGGTGGCGAGCAGCGGCAGGCTGTCGCCGGGGCACGACGGTGTCAGCAGGTCCACGTGCGGCGCGAGGTCGGTGAGGAAGCGGGTCGCGGCCGGCGGTGTGGTGAGCCGCGACCGGAAGTTGGGGTCGTACACGACCGTGCCTCCGGCGCCGCCGACGGTCTCGGCGGCGTACCGCACGGCCTGCGCGCACGAGGGGGACAACGCGGCGGTGATGCCGCCTGCCACCAGCACCGACGCCTGCGCCAGCGGCACGCGCGCCAGGTCGGCGGGCCCCATGCGGGAGGCGGCGCTGCCGGCGCGCAGGTACGCGAACGCGCGCTCGCCGCTCGGGTCCGCGCCGACGGCATACGCGCCGGTGGAGCCGGGGCCGCGGGTCATCCAGGTGGTGTCGACGCCGTGGCCCCGCGCGAACGCGATCAGCCGCTCGCCGAACTCGTCGTCCCCCACCAGGGTCACCAGCGCGGTGTGGGCCCCCGCGGCGGCGGCCGCCACGGCGGCGTTGAGCGCGTCGCCGGAGAACGACAAGTGGAAGGTGTCCGCCTCGGTCAGCGGCACGGACGCCGAGAACTCCACCAGCGGTTCGCCGATCACCACCACGTCCACACCGGATCTCCTTCTTGGTTCATGTAGTGGAATTTGATTTTATGTGATGCAACAGAATGCCGACAGGAGGACATCATGCCGAACATCACCGTCGAGCTGTTGTCGGGTCGAACCATGGACCAGCGCCGCGAGTTCGTGGCGGCGGTCACCGAGGCGGCCGTGGACATCCTGAAGGCACGCAGGGAGGCGGTCCGCATCGTGTTCTGGGAGATCGAGAAGTCGGACGTCGCCAACGGCGGCACCCTGGAGTCGGACAAGTAGAGAACCGGCGCGAGGCGGGGGAGGACCGCTCCTCCGCCTCGTCACGCCAGGTCACGGGCCATCTTCCGTGCTCGCCAAGGCGGTGGGGGCCGGCTCGTCGCCGTACGGCCGGTTTCTCCGGCTTCCGGCGGGCCGGCTGGAAACCCGGCTGGAAACCCGGCTGGAAACACGGTGAGACGCGGCGCGCCTCCTCTGGCGGGAGATGCCTCATGCGTACCCTCGGTACCATGGCCACCCGTACGTCGAAATCCACCCAAAAGGGGTCGGCGAAGCGGTCAGCGCCGTCGCGTACGTCCCCCGCCAAGCGCTCGCCCGCCAAGGCCGCGCGGCCCACGGGAGCGCGCTCCGGCAGCCGCACCCCGGCCCGTCAGGCGCACACCCAGCCCGATCCCATCGGCTGGGTGTTCCTCGCCATCGGCAAGCTCTTCGCCGGCGTGTGGCTGCTGTTCGCCAACGGCATCGGCACCGCCGCGCGCGCGTTCGGGCAGCAGGCGCGTGAGCTGGACCCGGCGCACCGGCGCGACGGCCTCGGTCTCGCCGTGCTCGCGCTGGCCATCGCGGTGGCCGCCATGACGTGGCGTACCGGCCAGGGGGCCGCCGCGACCGTCGTGACCGCCGTGCTGCGCGGGGTGCTCGGCTCGCTGGCCTGGTCGGTCCCGGTCCTGCTCGCGCTGATCGCCTGGCGGCTGCTGCGCCACCCCGACCAGAACGCCGACACCGGCCGCATGATGATCGGGTGGACCGCGCTGCTCGCCGGGGTGCTCGGCATCGTGCACGTCGCGCACGCCACGCCGTACCCCTCCGGCCCCGCGCCGACCGACGGCATGGACAAGGTCTCCGCGGCCGGCGGCATGATCGGCTTCATCGTGTCCGCGCCGCCGTCCAGCGTTCTTCCCGCCTTCGTCACGATCCCGCTGCTGATGCTGCTCTCCGGCTTCGGCGTCCTGGTGATCACCGCCACGCCGGTGCACCGGGTGCCCGAGCGGCTCGCCGAGATCCACCACATGCTGTTCCAGAAGAGCGGCGCCGGCGACGCCAAGCCGCCGGTGAAGCGGACACGCAAGCCCCGCGCCGCGTCCTCCGGCAAGAGCGACGGCGAAGGTGACGTCGGCGAGCACGGCAAGCCGTACGACACGCCGCTGGTGGACGACGGGCCCGGCCGGCTCGCCGACCACTCGCCGGAGATCGTGCCGGGCCTCGTGGACGAGGAGCCGCCGGCGCCGGTGGAGCGCAGGGCCGCCGAGCCGCCGGAGCCGACCCCGGCGCCGCGCAAGGTCGAGCAGCTCGTACTGTCCTCGCAGGAGGGTCCCTACACCCTGCCGGACGTCGCCACGCTGCGCTCCGGCACGCCGCCGAAGCCGCAGACCAAGGCCAACACCGTCGTGGTGAACGCGCTCAGCAGCGTGCTGGAGCAGTTCGCCATCGACGCGCAGGTGGTCGGCTTCACCCGCGGCCCGACGGTCACCCGGTACGAGATCGAGCTCGGCCCCGCGGTGAAGGTCGAGAAGGTCACGGCGCTCACCAAGAACATCGCCTACGCCGTCAAGTCCGCCGACGTGCGCATCCTGTCCCCGATCCCCGGCAAGTCGGCCATCGGCGTCGAGATCCCCAACACCGACAAGGACCTCGTCAGCCTCGGCGACGTGCTGCGGTCCCAGGTGGCGCAGGCCGACCACCACCCGATGATCGTCGGCCTCGGCAAGGACGTCGAGGGACGCACCATCGTCGCCAACCTGGCCAAGATGCCGCACATCCTCATCGCCGGCGCCACCGGCGCCGGCAAGTCCACCTGCATCAACGGCCTGATCTGCTCGGTGCTGATGCGCTCCACCCCCGACGAGGTGCGCATGGTGCTGGTCGACCCCAAACGGGTCGAGCTCAACACCTACGAAGGCATCCCCCACCTCATCACCCCGATCATCACCAACCCCAAGAAGGCCGCAGAGGCCCTCGAATGGGTGGTCGGCGAGATGGACCGCCGCTACGACGACCTCGCCGCGAGCGGGTTCCGCCACGTGGACGACTTCAACAAGGCGGTGCGCGCCGGCAAGCTCACCGCGCCACCCGGCAGCGAGCGGGTGTACCAGCCCTACCCCTACCTGCTGGTCATCGTGGACGAGCTCGCCGACCTGATGATGGTCGCCCCCCGCGACGTCGAGGACTCCATCGTCCGCATCACCCAGCTCGCGCGCGCCGCCGGCATCCACCTGGTGATCGCCACCCAGCGGCCCAGCGTGGACGTCGTCACCGGCCTGATCAAGGCGAACGTGCCGTCGCGGCTGGCGTTCGCCACCTCCTCGCTCGCCGACTCGCGCGTCATCCTCGACCAGCCGGGGGCCGAGAAGCTCGTCGGCCAGGGCGACGCGCTGTTCCTGCCGATGGGTGCCAGCAAGCCCATGCGGTTGCAGAACGCCTACGTCTCCGAGAAGGAGATCTTCGACATCGTCGCGCACTGCAAGGCGCAGATGCAGGCCGAGTACCGCGACGACGTCGCCGCCACGGCCACCGCGAAGAAGGAGATCGACGAGGAGATCGGCGACGACCTCGACCTGCTGGTGCAGGCCGCCGAGCTGATCGTCACCACGCAGTTCGGCTCCACGTCCATGCTCCAGCGCAAGCTGCGCGTCGGCTTCGCCAAGGCGGGCCGCCTGATGGACCTGCTGGAGAGCAGGAACGTCGTCGGCCCGAGCGAGGGTTCCAAGGCGCGTGAGGTCCTCGTCCAGCCCGACGGGCTCCCCGGCCTGCTCGCCGACTTGCGGGGAGGGTGACCCCTCCACACTTCCCCCGGCGATAACTGGTTGAATATGAATGACTACGCATCGTCGGAATGTGGGAAATGAGAAAGTGGGCGGGAGCGTGGCCGCCCGGCGAGGGGGACTCATGAGCATCGGGGTGACGCTGGCCGCGGCACGCGACGCGGCCGGCATGACGGTCGCGCAGCTGTCCGGCCGCACACGCATCAGAGAGACGGTGATCTACGCCATCGAGAGGGACGACTTCTCGATGTGCGGCGGCGACTTCTACGCTCGCGGCCACGTGCGCAACATCGCGCGAACGGTCGGGCTGGACCCCGACGCGATCGTCCACCAGTTCGACGAGGAGCACGGCGGCGCGCCGGCCCCGGTGCGGGCCGCCGCCGTCTTCCAGGCCGAGAGCCGCATCAAGCTCCGTGAGCGGCGCAGCCCCAACTGGTCCACCGCCATGGCCATCGCCCTGGCCATCGTCGCGGTGTTCGGCGTCACCCGCGTCATGAGCGGTTCCAGCACCCCCACGGCCAATGAGAGCGCCGCCAAGCCCGCCCCGTCCGCCAAGGCCCCCGCGACGCCGTCCCGGCCCCCCGTCGCGGCCAAGGCCCCCGCGGCGCCGGTCAGCGACATGGTGACGCTCCAGGTCAAGGCCACCAAACCCTCGTGGGTGGAGATCAGCGACAGCAAGGGCAAGCCGGTGTTCCGCGGCACCCTGCCGGCGGGGGTCACCTCCACCTGGAAGGCACGCAACCGCATGCAGATCACCATCGGCAACGCCGGCGGTGTCGTGCTGAAGGTCAACGGCAAGCGGCTCGGCGTCCCCGGCAAGCCGGGTGAGCTCGTCACCAGGACGTTCGGCCCGGAGCCGCCGCGCTCACGGTGACCCGCGGCGGCGGCCGGCCGCCTGTCCCGGGTCGCCGCTCGGCGCGTCAAGCGGGGATACCGGCGCAAGAACGGGGGGAGTGCGCCGTGTGGGGGCCGACTGCCGATACCGTAGAGCCATCATGTCTTCCCGCCGAACCGCATCGCTGATCACACTGGGCTGCGCGCGCAACGAGGTCGACTCCGAGGAGCTGGCCGCGCGCCTGGAGGCCGCCGGGTGGCGGCTCGACGACGACCACCCCGACGTCGTCGTCGTCAACACCTGCGGCTTCATCGACTCGGCGAAGAAGGACTCCATCGACACGCTGCTCGCCGCCGCCGACTCAGGCGCCAAGGTCGTCGCCGCGGGCTGCATGGCCGAGCGCTATGGCAAGGAGCTGGCCGACGCGCTGCCCGAGGCCGCCGCGGTCATCTCGTTCGACGACTACACCGACATCGGCGGCCGCCTCGACGACGTCGTCGAGGGCCGGTCGCTGACGCCGCACACACCGCGCGACCGCCGCACCCTGCTTCCCATCAGCCCCGTTGAGCGCGGCGGCGCCGCCGCGCACATCCCGGGTCACGGGGAGCTCCCCGAGGGCCTCGCTCCGGCGAGCGGCCCGCGCACGCTGCGCAAACGGCTCACCGGGGGGCCGGTGGCCTCGCTGAAGCTCGCCTCGGGGTGCGACCGGCGGTGCAGCTTCTGCGCCATCCCGGCCTTCCGCGGCGCGTACGTCTCACGGGACCCCGGCGAGCTGCTCGCCGAGGCCGAGTGGCTGGCCGCGCGCGGGGTCACCGAGCTCGTGCTGGTCAGCGAGAACTCCACGTCGTACGGCAAGGACCTCGGCGACCTGCGCGCGCTGGAGAAACTCCTGCCGAAGCTCGCCGCCGTGGACGGCGTCCAGCGGGTGCGGGTCTCCTACCTGCAGCCCGCCGAGCTGCGGCCGGGCCTCATCGAGGTCATCGCCGGCACCGAGGGTGTCGCGCCGTACTTCGATCTGTCCTTCCAGCACGCCAGCGGCCCTGTGCTGCGCCGCATGCGCCGCTTCGGCGACCCGGCGCGGTTCCTCGACCTGCTGGAGTCGGTCCGAGCCCTCGCGCCTGAGGCGGGGGTGCGGTCCAACTTCATCGCCGGCTTCCCCGGCGAGACCGAGGAGGAGTTCGCCGACCTGGTGGGCTTCCTCGACCGCGCCAGGCTGGACGTCATCGGCGTGTTCGGCTACAGCGACGAGGACGGCACCGAGGCGGCGAGGCTGGACGGCAAGGTCCCGCAGGACGTCGTCGACGAGCGGGTCGCGACGCTCAGCGAGCTCGCCGAGGAGCTCACCGCGCAGCGGGCCGAGGAGCGCATCGGCACCGAGATCGAGATCCTCGTCGAGGAGGACCTCGGGGACGGCGGTTACGAGGGCCGTGCGGCCCACCAGGGGCCCGAGGTGGACGGCTCGGTGACCGTGCAGGGCATCGGGCTGGTGCCGGGCCAGATCGTGCGTGCGACCGTCGTGGACGCCGAAGGCGTCGATCTCATAGCCCGCATCAAGGCCGGGCCATGACGAACGACTCGGAGGCCGGCACCGAGCACCTCACGCCGTCCGCGGGCCGCCGGGTCAGTCCGTGGAACGTCGCCAACGTGCTCACCGTGCTCCGGCTGCTGGTGGTCCCGCTCTTCGTCGCCGGCATGTTCGTCGACGGTCCCGGCTGGCGCTACTTCGCGCTGGTGGTCTTCCTGCTGGCGTCGCTCACCGACCAGCTCGACGGATGGCTCGCGCGGCGGTACGGGCTGGTGACCGACTTCGGCAAGATCGCCGACCCGATCGCCGACAAGGCGCTCATCGGCGCCGCTCTGGTCACCTTGTCCATACTCGCCGAGCTGCCCTGGTGGGTCACCGTGGTGATTCTCGCCAGGGAGGTCGGCGTCACGGCGCTGCGCGTCGCGGTGATCAGGCACGGCGTCATCCCGGCCAGCTACGGCGGCAAGGTCAAGACCGTGCTGCAGATCGTCGCCATCGCGCTGTACGTCCTGCCGGGCACACCTGACCCGCTGCGGTGGGTGGCGATGGGTGCGGCGCTGCTGGTGACCGTCGCCACCGGCGCCGACTACGTCAACCGCGCGGTGCGGCTGCGCGCCGTAGCGCGTAAGGCCAGAGGCGGATGAACGCGGCGGCGGCCGGGGTGCTCGCCGCGCTGGTGCGCGGCGGGTCCACCGTGGCGGTCGCCGAGTCGCTGACCGGAGGGCTGCTCGGCGCGACGATCACCGCGCGGGCCGGCGCGTCCGCGGCGTTCCGCGGCGGCGTGATCGTGTACGCGACCGATCTGAAGGCGTCGCTGCTCGGGGTTCCCGAAGATCTACTCGATCGGGAGGGTGCCGTGCACCCGGAGGTCGCCGCGGCCATGGCCCGCGGTGTCCGTGACCTGGCCGCCGCCACGTACGGCCTCGCGGTGACCGGCGTCGCGGGGCCCGACCCGCAGGACGGCAAGCCCGTCGGTACCGTGCATATCGCGCTAAGCGGGCCGGAGTCGGCCTTGTGGCATCGTGATGTGTCGCTGGCCGGTTCCCGGGAACAGATCCGCGAAAACACCGTCTGGGAGAGTTTGGATCTTCTGAGAAGTGTGCTGGACGCCTCAGTGGGGGAACATACCGGATGATTACCGCGTTACGTCACCAGCGAACATGCTCCGCACGGTCTGCCGCCCTGCTGGCCCATGCGGGTACGGTGGAGCTGTGAGCGAGGTTCGTGACCCATCGGTGAGGAGTAAGTCCGGCGTGCGCCCGGCTACAGGGCCGAGCGAACCCAGGATGACGGCGAGGAGCATGCACGAAGGGCATTCGAAGAATGGGCGATACGAACCGACCGCGCGGAGCGTCGTGAAAACGCCTGCGCCCGGGAGGGAGCGACAGATGGTCCTGCTGCGTCAGCTGCTCGGTGACGTCCTGCGGCGGCTGAGGGTGCGGCAGGCCCGCACCCTTCGAGAAGTCTCCACCGTGGCACGTGTCTCCCTCGGCTACCTGTCCGAGGTGGAGCGTGGCCAGAAGGAGGCGTCATCGGAGCTGCTCGCGTCGATCTGCGGCGCTCTCGGCGTGCCGCTGTCGCAGGTGCTCCGCGAGGTGTCCGACCAGTTCGCACTGGCCGAGCTCCAGCACGCACCCGTCCTGGCCGACGTTCCCGAGCACGAGCGTCTGCCTATGTCCGAGACCGTGTCCAGCACGATGTCAGGTCCGGAGTTCGACGGCTTCCCCGAAGTCAAGGACATGGTCGCCGCCTAGGCGCCACCGGCCACCGCCTCCCGGCGTCCCCGGCCCTCGCCCGTCAGCGACGGCCCCGGCCGCCACGTCCTCTACGACCTATGCCTCGTGCCGTCCCCTCGCGAGCGCCTTCCGGAGATCTCACCTGGATCCGGCACCCCCTACGGGTGGCCGCTCAGTCCGGCAGTTCCGGCCCGCGTGCCGCACCCCGAGCCTCTACGGGCCCGCGCGCCGCACCCCCGAGCCCCCATGTCCGTGAATCGCGTCCGGTAGCCGGCTCCACGTCCCCGCGCCGGCCCAGGTAACCGTCACTCTCGTGCCGCCGCACGTCACCCCGGCCCACGTCCGCCGTGGGTTCACCCGGTCACGGCTGGCAGGCGGGACAGTAGAAGATCACGCGCTCGTACGGGCCTTCTCCGAGCTCGCCCCCGAGCATGCGCGTGCCGCAGCGCAGGCACGGACGGCCCGCGCGGCCGTAGGCCCACAGGCGGTGCCCCGGACGCGGATCGCCGGTCGTGACCGGACCGCCGGACGCGTCCTTGGCGGAGAACAGCAGCCGGTGCGCCAGATCCACCACCTTGAGCAGGTCAGGGACGTCCGCGACGGGCCGGTGCGGCGACAGGCCCGCGAGGAACAGGGTCTCGGCGCGCCAGATGGTGCCGAGACCGGCCACGTTGCGCTGGTCGAGCAGGGCTTCGCCGATGGTCGCCGCCGGGTGACCTGCCAGGTTGGCGGCGGCACGCTCGGCGTGACCGGCGCTCCACGACGGATCGAGCAGGTCGGGGCCGAGGTGGCCCACCAGGCGGTCCTCCTGGTCGGTCGGCACGAGGTCCACCATGCCGAGCTTCACGCCGACCGCCTGCCGCAGATCGTTGACCAGCACCAGGCGCACGGCGTCGCCGCGCCGCACCGGCGTGCCGGCCCGCTGCACCCGCCACGTGCCGTCCATGCGCAGATGCGTGTGCACGGTCAGCCCGCCTTCGATCCGGGTCAGCAGGTGCTTGCCCCGGGACTCGGTGGTCAGCACGGCCCGGCCCGACAGGTCCGCCGTGGCGTGCCGCGGCACGCGGAAGTCGCTGCGGACCAGGACCCTGCCGTCCAAGGCGGCGCGCAGGCGGACTGCGGTCCGGTGGACGGCGTCGCCTTCGGGCACGTCAGTCCCAGGCGGCGGGGTCGGCCGCGAGCTCCATCACCCTGGACGGCAGCGTGCCTGAGGCGATCTGCTCCAAGGTGACTTCTTCGAGGATCATGCGCTCGCTGGCGCGCAGCGCGATCCACACCTCCTGCAGCGAGCGGGCCGCGCCACGGTAGCCGACGTGCTCGGGCCGCTCGCCGCGCACGTTGGCGAGCGGGCCGTCCACGGCACGGATGACGTCGGCGAGCGTGATCTGCGCGGCGGGTCTGGCCAGCACGTAACCCCCTTCGGGGCCGCGCTGGCCGCGGACGAGGCCCGCTCTGCGCATCTGAAGCAGGATGTTCTCCAGGTACTTCGGGGGAAGTTCCTGCTCCTTGGCGAGCTCGCCCACCGTGGTGGGGCCGCTACCGGCCGCGGCCAGTTCGGCGGCGGCGCGCAGCGCGTAGTCGACGCGGGCGGAAAGTCGCATGTAGCTGATTATCCCGCCTGTCGCAGGTCGCTCAGCCGCAGCCTCACGACAACGGGAAGGTGATCGGAGTACGTCACCCTCGGTACCTTCGCCGACACGGCCGTCAGGCCCGCGCCGAGCAGCACGTGGTCGATGCGCTGGACCGGCGCGTCCGCAGGAGACGTCGGCGGGTCGCCGAGCCCGATCAGCGGATCGGTGAGCCCGGCCCCCTCCAGCACCCGCATCTCCTGGTCGTCCTTGGTGACGTTGAGGTCCCCCGCCAGCAGCACGCGCCGCGTCACCGGCCCCGAGGCCCTCGCCGTCCCGGCGGCCCCGGTGGTCGCGCCGCGTGCCAGGTCGGCGGCGATGGCGGCGACCTCGGGGGCCTGTCCTGCGGTGGCCTGCAGGTGGGTGCCGACGATCCCCACCTCCTGTCCGCCGATCTCCACGACCGCCGCCTGCGCCTGCGCGCCGGTCGGGTGGTCGTGCCGGCCGAGCGGGTGGGACGTGATCTGCCGCACCGGCAGGTTGGTGAGCAGCGCGTCTCCCCACAGCGCGTCGGCGGCCGGCGCGAAGTGGTACCGCATGCCGAGCCCCTTGGCGATCCTCGCGAGGTCGTCGTGGCCGCCGTTGAGCAGCCACCCCCGGTCGACCTCCGACAGCAGCACCACGTCCGGCCGTTCGCTCCTGGCCCAACCGGCGATCCTGTCCAGGTCCAGGGTGCCGGACAGGCCGAAACCCATCCTGATGTTGTACGCGATCAGCGTGAACTCCGGCCCGGCCGCCGTGCGCACCGCGGGCTGTACCGCAGGCAGGGGCCGCCACGTCAGCGCCGCCACCGCCACCGCGGTGACCGCCGCCACCACGGCCAGGCGGTACGGCCGGGGCCGCGCCGCCGTACCGGAGGAGCCCCCGGCCCGCAGCGCCACCAGGCCGGTCAGCGCGCCGAGAACCGCGGGCACCACGGCGTTGGGGAAGCCGAGATCGGTGTCGTAGGCGGCGTAGTAGAGGAACACGGCCACCAGGAAGATCAGCATCCCGCCGAGCAGCGTCGCGCCGCCGCGTGCCGCGCCGCCGGTCCGAGGCAGCCCCGCCGTCCCGAGGCAGGCCCCGAGCGCGGGAGCGACCAGCAGGGCGACCAGCGGCGACTCGACCGGCAGCAGGGCTCCCGCCGCCACCGGCAGCAGCACCGCCATCACCCACGCGGGCCGGGGTGGCCGGGCCGCGAACGACACCAGCAGGAACTGTGCCGCGACCAGCGCCGCCGCGACGACCGCCACCTGCCACGGCCCCGCCTGCTCCGCACGCGGCCGGTCGGCCAGGCCGAGCGGCGTGAGCAGCATGCCGTGCAGCGCGACCACCGGCCCGAGCACGGCCCACACCCCGGCAGGCGCGACGTCCTTGGCGGCCACGACGTGCCACGCGCACACCAGGAAGACGGCGCATCCGGTGGCGACGGCGACGTACACCACCGGCCCGTCCCGCCAGACCGCGTCCACCTGGTCCAGCGCCAGATGGAGCACCCCGGCCGCGGCGAGACCGCCGGCCAGTCCGGTCGCCACGGCGGGCCGCGGGACCATGCGCGCGCAGCCGTACAGGAAGACCAGCGCGGCGGTGACCCCGGCGCCGGCCACGTACAGCTGCGGCATGCCGGTCACCGGCCCCTGGAGCGCGAGGCGGGCCGCGCACAGCACCGCCGCGCCGCCGAGCAGCACCGCACGAGGCCCGGCCAGGCGGGTCAGCGGGATCGCGGCGAACGGCAGCACGAACCACAGCGCCGCGAACAGCCCCATGCGTTCCGGGGGAGTTGACCCCGCCTGGCCGTACAGGGTGATCAGCGACGGCAGGAACACACCGAGCACGTCGGTCAGCAGCACCATGCCGAGCGCGAGCGTGAGCGTCGCGGCCCGGCGCGGGGTGAGCCGTTCCGACAGGCGCTCCAGAGGTCGTGAGCGCTCGGGGACGGCCGTGTCGATGTCGCGCATGCGCACTCCTCGGGCCGGGGACATGAGTGATCCTCGGGTCTGCCGGGGGTCGAAGGCAAGAGGGCCGACAGCGCAGGTGATGGCGCTAAACTCGCAGGAAGGTTTACCGATGGAACGGTGCGGTGGACCCCACGGGGATCGACGACAGGAAAGCATGCGATGGAGCGACGTCCTGGCGTGCCCAGGTTGCTGCGGGAGATCAACGACCGGGCCGCGCTGGAGCTGCTGCTCTCCTCGGGTCCGCTGACCCGCGGGCAGATCGGTGACCTCACCGGCCTGTCCAAGGTCACCGCGTCCCAGACCCTGTCACGCCTGGAGGAGCGAGGCCTGGTCGAGGTGGTGGGGGCGCAGGCCGGCAACCGCGGCCCGAACGCCGCGCTGTACGGCGTCATCCCCTCCGCCGCCTACGTCGCGGGCCTCGACGTCGGCCCCGAGTCGGTCACCACGGCCGTTGCCGACATCAACGGCGAGGTCGTCGCCGAGGTCACCGTCCCCACCGACGGCCACGACGACCCGGTGACGGTCGTGCACAACGCGGTGGTGAAAGCCTGCCGCTCCGCCAAGGTCGCGCTGTCGCGCCTGCGAGGCATCGTGATCGGCACCCCCGGCGTGGTCGACCCCCGCACCGGCGACGTCCGCTTCTCCTTCGACCTCCCCGGCTGGCACGAAGGCAGCCACGAGGCCCTGGCCCGCGACCTGCGCCGTCCCGTGACCATCGAGAACGACGTCAACCTCGCCGCCATCGCCGAGCGCGCCGAAGGCGCCGCCAAAGGCGTCGAGGACTTCGTCCTGCTCTGGATCGAACGCGGCGTCGGCCTCGCCGTCGTCCTCGGCGGCCGGCTGCACCGCGGCAGGTCCGGCAGCGCCGGCGAGATCGGCTACCTCCCCGTCCCCGGCGTCCCCACCGCGGGTGACGTCCGCGCCGTCCCCGGCCGCCTCCCCTCCCTGGCCGGCGGACTCCAGTCCCTGATCAGCGCCGAGGCCGTCGCCGAGTTCGCCGAGCCGTACGGCTTCGCCGGCGGCACCGCCGCCGACGCCGTGCGCGCCGCGGTGAAGAGCGGCCCCGCAGGCGCCGCCTTCCTCGACGAGCTGGCCCACCGTCTCGCCTTGGGGGTCGCCTCGGTCTGCGTCGTGCTCGACCCCACTTTGGTCGTCCTCAACGGCGAAGTGGGCCGGGCCGGCGGGGACGAGCTCACCGGCCGGGTCGAGGAGGCCGTGGCCCGCATCTGCCCCATCCGCCCCGAGGTCGTCGTCAGCCGCGTACACGGCCGCCCCGTGCTGCGCGGGGCCGTTCTCGCCGGCCTGGAGCAGGCGCGCGAGGAGCTGTTCACCTCCTGACCCCTCGCTGACGGTCCGTTCCGGCTTTTCCTCGCGAACGGTGTCCGGAGGTTGAATTCCCCATGAACTGATCGTCACCGGTCGCGGACCGTCGTCGCAGCGCCACGAGAATCGGAACCAGTCGCGAGGGGGTGCGTCTGGTGGCCGTGCTGGAGTGGCTGGCGAGGGTGGTCGACTTCATCGGTGGCGCGGGCCCGGTGCTGTTCTCGATCGTCCTGCTGATCGCCACCCCCTACTTCGACCGGCTGCTCGTGCGCCGCAAGCGCCTGGCGTTCCGCGTGCTGTACAACTCCAAGATCGGCCTCGGCCCCGAGACGCTGCACGACGGCGGCGACCCGGCGCGGTCCGGGCCGCCCCAGTTGCGCCAGGTGCTGCGGCTGGTGGACCGCATGAGCATGGTCGTCATCCGGATACGCAACAACGGCAGCTACGACATCGGGCCCGACGACTTCGACACACCGCTGTCGTTCACGTTCGGCGGCCGTGTGGTGTGGAACGCACGGGTCTCGGAGGCGAGCACGCCGGAGTTGCGCGCGCGGCTGCGCGAAGGCCTGCGGTTCTTCTCGACCGAGGAGAACCCGCCGCCGCGCGACGACCTGCGGACCGTGCGGCAGCGGCTGTCGGAGCGCATGACCCGCTGGCTCGGCGCGTCCAACGGGCAGGACATCGCGGAGCCGCACTGGCTCGGGGTGCGCGTCGACGGGCTGCGCCTGCGGCCGGGACAGAAGGCCAAGCTCGTCGTGGTGCTGCGCGAACCAGGGGAGGCCGGGGACGGGGACGTCACCAAGACCGTCGACCAGTACGGGAAGCTGCGGGACACCGGGCTGATCAAGGACGAGGGCACGCGGAGGCGGTTCACCCTCTCCCGGGTCAGCGGGGTGTTCGCCGCCGTGCTCACCGTCCTGCTGGTCCTCAGCCAGGTCACCGACCCGCCGCCGGCCGCCGGCACCGTGGCGTGCGCGTCGGGGACGCTGCGCATCGAGGGCTCCACGGTGTTCATGCCGGCCATGGAGGTCATCCGCGACCAGTACGTCCAGGCGTGCGGCGACGGAGCGCGGATCACGCTGAACGGCAACGGCTCGCGTGACGGCGTACGCGGGATCGTGGAGGCCGGTCCCGGCGAGGCCGCCGAACGGCTCGCGTTCTCCGACGGCACGAGCCAGTTCCACGACCGGCTCCACAGCGAGAAGATCGCGATCGTGGTGTACTACGTGGTGGTCAACAGCGACGTGAAGCTGACCACGCTGAGCACCGCCGACCTCCGCAAGATCTACGACGGCACCTGGACCGACTGGAGCCAGGTCCCCGGCGCCGTCTCCGGCTCCCTCCCGATCCGCATCGTGGGCCGCGGCGAGAACTCAGGCACCCGCAAGCTGTTCCAGCAGCAGGTGCTCGACGGCGCCTCCGAGGGCCCGATCTCCTCGGACCTGTGCCTGGAGAAGGACCGCGACCCCCGCAGCCCCACCATCCGCTGTGAGCGCGAGCACAACTCCGAGATCGTCCAGAAGATCGCCGACATCCCCGGCGCCATCGGCTACTCCGACGCACAGTCCCTCGTCGAGTCCCGCCGTGCCAACCGCGTGACCGCCCTCACCCTCGACGGCCGCGCCTTCGACGCCTCCACGGCCGTCGACACGGGCTACCCCCTGTGGACCGTCGAATACGCCTACACCAAGTCCCCCCCACCCCCTGGCACCCTGGCCGCCTCCTTCCTGGCCTTCACCCGCCACCACCCCTTGTCCCGCACGACCCTCACCGACGCCGGCTTCCGCCCCTGCACCACCCCCGAAGGCCCCCTCCAACTCTGCACCCTCCGCTGACTCTGCTCACAGTGAGGCGACCCAAGCGCCGGTCGGACCCCTGAGCCGCATCTCCTCCGGGGCCGGCAGGTTCGTCCCGTCGGGGTCTGCAAGCTTCGGGTCGAGGTGAGTCGGCCCAAGGGCCGGTCGGACTCCTGAGCCGCCTCCCCACCCGGGATGCTTGACCGGCGCCGACGCGGTGGGACGTGGTGCGGCGAATCCGGCGCCTTCGTACGGTGCCAGGCCGGTCGGCTACGCGGTGAGCAACTCGGCGGCGGCCTGTGCGTTCGCGCGGGCCGCGCCGTAGGTCGCGATGTAGGTGGCGGCGGTGGGTCGCCAGATCGGCAGGCCCATCTCGACCACGGTCGCGTCGGGACGTGCGGTCAGCAGGGCCGACACGAAGGAGCGGCTCTCGTCGTGCCGGTGCGCGTCCTTCACGACGATGATCAGGGAACGGTCCTTCGCGTGGGTCAGCAGGGCCGGCGCGTCGGCCTCGTCGGGCTTGACCCGGGTGATCTCGGCCTGAGGGAGCCACGGGGTGAACCCCCACGGGACATCCCCGACCGCCATCGACGGCGGCGTGTCGACCTCGACCACGAGCGGGTCGACCAGCGGCGCCGGCGCCCCGGAGAGCCGTACGGCACGGCGCGCGGCCGTCAGGCCGATCACCTGGCCGTCGCGGGGCTCACGCCGGGCCGTGCCGAACCACGTCCGCAGCCGCGCCACCCGGTCCACCGCCTCCTCCAGCCGCGACACCGGCAACCGTCCCTCACGCACCGCCGACACGATCGCGGACTCGATCTCCCGGATCTCCTCGAACGTCGGCAACGGGCCGAGGCACAGCAGGTCCGACCCGGCGGCCAGGGACAGCACGGCCCCGCCGCCGAGCCCCACGCTCCGGCTGATCGCGTGCATGTCGAGCGCGTCCGACACCACCACACCGTCGTACCCGAGCTCACCCCTGAGGAGCTCGGTCAACGCGGCGGAGGACAACGTGGCAGGCGCCGAGCCGGTCAGCACGGGGACCCGCACGTGCGCCGTCATGATCGACTTCGTTCCGGCCGAGATCGCGGCACGGAACGGCACGAGCTCACGCTCCCACAGCACCTCACGTGACACGTCCACCGTCGGGATCTCCAGGTGGGAGTCCTGCCGCGTGGCCCCGTGGCCGGGGAAGTGCTTGACGCACGCCGCCACACCGGTCTCCTGCAACCCCTCCACGGCGGCGACGGTGTGACGTGCGACGAGCGCGGGATCGGCGCTGAACGACCGGGTCCCGATGACCGGGTTGTCGTCGGCGGTGTTGACGTCCGCGTCCGGCGCCATGTCCAGGTTCACCCCGCAGCGCAGCAGATCGTCGCCGATGGAGCGGTACACCCTCCGGGTCAGCTCCACGTCGTCCACCGCGCCGAGCGCCGCGTTCCCCGGGTAGGGGCTCCCCACGTGGTACGCCAGCCGGGTGACGTCCCCCCCTTCCTCGTCGAGCGAGATGACGGGGTCGCCGGCGGACCGCAGCCGCGCGGTGAGCGCGGCGAGCTGCTCGGCCGAGGCGACGTTGAAGCCGAAGAGCGTCACCCCGCCGAGGCCGTTCTCCAGGTCGCGAAGGACCCATTCGGGTGCGGTGGTGCCGGGGAAGGCCGCGAGCAGCGTGCCGGCGGCCAGGCGGCGCAGCCCCGGGTCGTCCGTGGCGGACACGCCGGTGGACGTTGCGGAGATCTCAGACATGGCTGTACTCGACTCCTTGACTAGAAGGGAAGCGCGGAAAGGGTCAGCCCTTCACGGCGCCGGCGACCAGGCCCGTCACCATGCGCCGCTGCACCAGCAGGAAGAACGCGACGACCGGGATGGTCATCAGCGTGGACGCGGCCATGATGCCGCCCCAGTCCGTGGACCTCTGGCTGGTGAAGAACTGCAACGCCACCGGCATCGTGTACTTGCCCTGGTCGTTGATCAGGGTCAGCGCGAAGACCAGTTCGTTCCACGCCGTGATGAACGAGAAGATGCTCGTCGCGACCAGACCAGGTGCCACCAGGGGAAACAATACCCGCCAGAAGGTGACGAACCTTCCGGCGCCGTCGATGGCGGCGGCCTCCTCCAGTTCCTTCGGCACCGCCGCGACGAACGTGCGCAGCATCCAGATCGCGAACGGCAGCGTGAAGCCGACGTTGACGACGATCAGGCCGATGAGCTGGTCGTACATCCCGAGCCTGCGCACCATCAGGAACAGCGGGATGAGCAGCGCCTCTCCCGGCACCATCTGCACGATGAGCAGCAGGATCAGGAACGACGTGCGGAACCGGAACCGGAACCGTGCCACCGCCGTCGCGGCGAGCAGCGCGAACAACGAGCCTATGAGCACGGTGCCGACGGCCACGACGGCACTGTTCGCGAGGTACTGCCAGATCGAGTGACCGGCGACACCTTTGGTGAGCACACGGGACACGTGGTCGAAGGTCGGCGCCAGTGGGAACGGGATGAACCGCGTCGTGAAGATCTCGTCGTTCGGTTTGAACGCGGTGGCGACCATCCAGTAAACGGGGAACACCGCGACGAGGAACACCGCGACCGCGAGGCCGTTCAGACCGAACCCCCTCAGGCGCTTGGCGGTCCGCGGATTCATCGCACGTCCTCCGTCCTGACGATCTGCCGCACGTAGACGGCGGTGATCACGAGCATGATCGCGGTGAGCAGCACGGCGATGGCCGCGCCGATCCCCATCTTCGGCGGCGCGCTGAACGCCTCGGTGTAGGCCCACAGCGAAAGGTTGAAGGCCTCGCGGTTGGTCGTGCCTCCCGCCAGCACGTACAGCTGGGTGAACACCTTGAAGTCCCAGATGATCGACAACACCAGCAGCACCGAGAACACCGGCTTGAGCAGCGGGAACGTGATGCGCGTGAACGTCTTGACCGGCGTGGACCCGTCCACCCGCGCCGCCTCGTACAGCTCCGAGGGGATGCTCTTCAGGCCCGCGAGCACCGACACGGCGATGAACGGGAACGAGGCCCAGGTCACCGCCACGACCAGCACCAGGTAGATCGTGGTGGCGTCGTTCAGCCAGGGGTGACCCGACCAGTCCGACCGGCCGAACAGCAGTGAGGACACCCCGTCCGGCAGCAGATCGAGCATCCAGTTGACGACCCCCGCGTCGGAGTCGAACAACCACTTCCAGATGATCGCCGACGCGGTCGGCGGCGTGGCCCAGGCCGCCATGATCCCGACGATCAGGAAGGCCGACATCTTCTTGCCGAGCCGGTGAAGGAGCAGTCCCACCAGGGTGCCGGCGACCAGCGTCAGCGCCACCGTCACCGCGGCGAAGACCACCGTGTTGCGCAGCGACGTCCAGAACAGGTCGGCCTCGAAGACCTGCGTGAAGTTGCCGAGACCGACGAACTCCGCGGGCTGGGGGTTCGGACGGATCTGCCGCAGTCCCACCTTGTGCAGGGACATGTCGGCCATCTGGTACAGCGGGTACAGCAGCAGTGCCGCGATGACCAGCAGGCCCGGGATCAGCAGCACGTAGGGGACGGCCTTGGGGGACAGTGCGCCGCGCCGGCGCGGCCGGCCGGACCGGTGCCGCGCCGGGGCGGGGGAGGTGTCCCCGCCCCGGGCGATCGTGGACGTCTGGGCCATCGTCACTGCTGGTTCAGGATGGCTTCGAGCTCGGTGTTGGCGTCGGCGAGAGCGGTGTCCACGTCCTTCTTGCCCTCGATGACGGCGCGGGCCGCGTTCTGCAGCACGGCCTTGGTGTCGTTGGCCTCGGCCCAGTTGGGGTCGGCGGGGAAGCCCTTGGCGACCTTGAACGTCTCGGCGAACGGCGCCTGCACCGGGTCGCTCGCGTACTCGGCGAGCGCGTCGGGGTACAGCGGCAGCAGGCCGCCTTCCTTGGCGTACCGGGTGCCGTACTCCTTGCCGGCGGCGAGCTTCAGGTACTCGGCGGCCAGCTCGGGGTTCTTGGCGTCCTTCCAGATGGCGATGTCGTTGCCCCCCTGGAACGCCGGCGCGGGGCCGCTGCCGTCCTTGGCCGGCAGCGAGAAGAAGGCCATCTGGTCGTCGCCGACCTTGCCCTTGCTCTGCTCCTTGATGGTGGCGATGTCCCAGCCGCCGGTGACGTACATGCCGACCTTGCCGGCGGCGAAGCGCTGGCCGATGTCCACCGAGTTCTGCGACAGGCGTCCCTTGCCGGACACGCCGTCCTTGGCCACCAGGCCGGTGTAGAACGCGAAGCCCTCCTTGAAGCCGGGCTCGGTGAGCTTGCCGACCCACTTGCCGCCGTCGAAGGACGCGAAGTCGCCGCCTGCCGACCACACGAACGGCGACAGCGACATGTTGGCGTCGGATCCGCCGTTGAAGGCGAAGCCGTCGACGTCCTTGCCCTTCTTCGCGACGATCTTCTTGGCCGCGGCCACCAGCTCGTCCCAGGTCTTGGGTGCGCTGATGCCGAGGTCGTCGAACCAGTCCTTGCGGTACAGCACGGCCCGGGTGCCGCCACCCCACGGCGCGGCGTAGACCTTGCCGTCGATCGTCTCGTAGCCCCACAGGTTCTGCGGGATCTGCTGGAAGTCCGGCGTGGACTTCACGAGGTCGGTGATGTCGGTGAGCGCGTCCTGCGCGACCCAGGCGGCGACCTGGTCGTTGCCGAACTCGGTGACGTCGGGGCCCTCGCCGCCGGCCAGTGCGGCGGTCCACTTCTTCTGCGCGTCCGGCCAGGGGATCCACTGCACGGTGACGTCGGCGCCGGTCTGCTGCTTGAACGCGGCGTTGACGTCCTGCATGTACTTGTCCTGCACGTCGTTGGGGGCGCCTAGCCGCCAGACGGTCAGTTTCTGGCCGGCGAACTTCGGCCCCGCCTCACTGGCCGAGGCCTGCGGCTGGGCCGGCTCGCCTGAGCCGCCGCTCCCGCACGCGGTGACGGCGAGGGCGAGTGCGGCGGTGGTGGCGGCCGCGGCGGTGATCTTCACGATCTTCACGTCTGGGTTCTCCCTTCCCGGCTTCGCGTCGGGCATCACGCCTACCCGGGCACGTGTCAGGGCGTGCGACCTGGTGAAGCGCCGTCCTCGCGCTCTGCGCTGCGGCACCCCGAGGTCCTGATCCCTTGCCTGCGGGGCGACTGCCGTTAAACTAACAAGAAACTTTATTAAAAAAAACGTCCGTTAGCGGATCGTGACGAGAGGCCTCCGCCCCATGTCTCAGGGACACCCCGGAACCCCCCGGTTGCTGCGCAAGCTCAACGACCGGGCCGCGCTCGAACTGCTGCTCACCATCGGGCCGCTGACCAGGGCCGAGCTCGGTGAGCACACCGGGCTGTCCAAGGTGACCTCCGGCCAGCTCCTGGCCCGCCTGGAGGAACGCGGGCTCGTCGCCGTCTCGGGGGAACGGCCGGGGGGCCGCGGGCCCAACGCCGCGCTGTACGCCGTGGTGCCGTCCAGCGCCTACGTCGCGGGCCTCGAAGTCCAGCCGGGAAGCGTCACCGCCGGCGTCGCCGACATCACCGGGACGGTCGTCGCCGAGCGCACCGTGGACGTCGCCGGCTCGGTGGACCCCGTCAAGGCCGTGCACGCCGCCGTACGGCGCGTGTGCGACGAAGCCGGGATCAGCCTCGCCAGCCTGCGGGCCCTCGTCATCGGCACCCGTGGCGTCGTGGACCCGCGCACCGGCGACGTCCGCTTCTCCTTCGACCTGCCGGCCTGGCACGCCGGCGTCCTCGCCGACCTGCGCGCCGCGCTGGGCTCCTCCGTCATGATCGAGAACGACGTCAACCTCGCGGCTCTCGCCGAACACTCCCACGGCGCCGCACGCGGCGTGGACGACTTCGTCCTGGTGTGGACCGGGGTCGGCCAGGGCCTCGGCGTCATGCTCGGCTCCCGCCTCCACCGCGGCTTCACCGGCGGCGCCGGCGAGATCGGCTGGCTCCCCGTCCCCGGCGAACCCCTCCCCGTGGACGTCACCGCCCCCCAGTCCGGCTCCTTCCAGCGCCTGGTCGGCCTCACCGCCGTCACCTCTCTGGCCCGCGAGCACGGCGTCCCCGCCGCCGCCGACGTCACCGCCGCCGACATCGTCCGCACCGCGGTGACCACTGCCTGCGACCCGTTCCTGGACGCACTGGCCCTCCGCCTGGCGATAGGCGTGGCCGCCGTCACCGTCGTCCTCGACCCGAGACTGGTCGTCCTCAGCGGCGACGTGGGCCGCGCCGGCGGCACCGCACTGACCACAAGAGTCGAAGAGGCCGTCGCCGCGATCTGCCCCAGCCGCCCCCACGTCACCGTCACCGAGGTCCCCGGTTCCCCCGTCCTGCGCGGCGCACTGACCGCCGCTCTCACCCAGGCCAGAGAACAGGTCTTCTCCAACACCGTCGACACCTGACCAACCCCACGACCCGCGGCCCCCGCGGAGATCCGCGGACACGGTCCGGGTACCGGACGAGTCGGCTCAGGGGGTGCCATCGGCCGGCCGCAGGCGGCGACCTCCGGGGACGCTCGGCCGAGGCAGCGCGTCGCGGTCATCGGCGGTGAACGTCCCGGGACACCCGGCTCAAGCAGTGTGTCATCGGCCGGACATCGGCGGTGCAGCCCCGGACACAGGGTGGACCAGGGGAAAACCCTTACCTGGGCTTGTGTCAGAATTGCCGGTCATGCGGAACGTCGTGCTGATCTCTGACCCCCGCGTGACCTCGATCCCCGTCGAGGACTGTGGCGAGCCGCTGGCGGACGTACGTGGCCTCCTCGCGGTTGACGACCGCCTCGCCGACCGCGAAGGCGCCTACGCGCACCTGCGCGCAGGCCTGCTCACCCGCCTCCGCGAAGCCGAGTCGGCCCTCCCGCACGGCTACCGCCTCCGCGTCGTGGAGGGCTACCGGCCCCCGGCCCTGCAGATCAAGTACTTCGAGGACTACAAGGACGAACTCCGCACCCTGAACCCCGCGATGTCCCCCGAGGCCCTCCACACCGCCGCCAGCCGCTACGTCTCCCCCCTGGAAGTCGCCCCCCACACCGCCGGCGCCGCCGTCGACCTCACCCTGACCACCGACGACGGCACCGAACTCGACATGGGCACCGAAGTCAACGCCACCCCCGAACAAAGCGACGGCGCCTGCTACACCGCCGCCCCCAACATCTCCCCACAGGCCCGCGAACACCGCAAAATCCTCACCGCCGTCCTCGAATCCGCCGGCCTCGTCAACTACCCCACAGAGTGGTGGCACTGGTCCCACGGCGACCGCTACTGGGCCCACCAGACCAACACCTCTGCCGCCATCTACGGCCCTCTCTCCTTCCTCCCCACCTGAAACCTGTGGCAGGGAGTCCGGGTCAGGCTCGTAGGCGAAGGCCACGGGGGGTCGGGTGGAAACCGGCGGACTCCAGGGCCTTGGCCAGGGGGGACGTGGTGATGGACTCGCCGTCCGCCTTCTCCACGGTGAGTTTGCCGAGTGCGCCGTCGCGGACGGCCAGGGCCAAGGCGTCCACGGCAGGCTGGAGACGGTCGTCGTCGGTGAAGGAGAGCAGGGTGCGGCCGCCTCTTTCCACATAGAGGACCAGGTGGCCGTCCACCAGGACGACCAGGGAGCCCGCCTTACGGCCGGGTTTGTGTGTCACCTCACCGGGGTGGGCCGGCCAGGACAAGGCGGCGCCGTACGGATTGGCGGGGTCGGCGGCGGCCAGCACCACCGCGCGGCGGCCGGCGTCCGCGGAACGGGCCCCCGGCACGACGCCGTACGGCCGGCTCACCGGTCCGAGGGCCGGTCCCATGGCCGGTGGTGCCGAGGCCGGTCCCATTTCCGTGGACGGGCCCGCAGTGATCCGACCGGGGGTCTGGTCCGGCGATCCCGGAAACCGATCCAGGGGAGATGACCCAGGGACCGAAGACGCCGGCGAGGTACTGCGGGACGACAGGTCGGCGGCGATGGCGCGCATGCGATCCACCGCGCCGGGGAGAGCGAACTGAGCCCCGCCGAGGCTCTCGACGAAGTAGCCGCGGCGGCAGCGGCCGGACTCCTCGAAGGCGCGCAGGACGGGGTACACGGCGCCGAAACCCCCGGCCAGGCGTTCGGCACCCATCACGCCTTTGGTCAGGACGCCGTGGCGCTCCAGCAGGACCTCCGCCTGCGCGTGGGAACGCTGGGTGACGTCGGTGGACGGCTCGGGCAGTGCCCACCAGCGGCCGCTGACGGTGGGTGGGCCGGAACGGGTGGGGAGGACGGCACGCCGGCGGCGGGTGGAGGAGGAAGGCCGGTGCGCGGGACGGCCGGAGCCGAGGACGGAACGCAGGGGGGCCATGGTGTCGCCGGACAACCGGCCCGACCACACCAGATCCCACAGCGCGGTGGCGAGCGCTCCGTCGTCCGTGGAACCGACTCTCGTGGAAAGGTCCCGGAAGAACAGCGCTCCACCGCCGCCGAGCGCCGACACGATCTCCTCGTGCAGCGGGGTCATGGTGATCTCGGCCGGCTGCGGCAGCAGCAGCGGCGCGGTGTCGGCGAAGTACAGCGCCACCCAGCCGTCCCCGCCGGGCAGCGATCCCTGACCGGCCCACACGACCTCACCGGACGCGGTCAGCTCGTCGAGCAGCGCGGGCTCGTACCCCTGGACCCGGCCGGGCAGCACCAGCGTCTCCAGCGCCGACGCCGGCACCGCGGCCCCCTGCAACTGCTCGATGGCGTGCACCAGCGCGTCGATGCCGCGCGCGGGACGGCCGCCGGTGATGCCGTGCCAGGCCGGTGAGAACGCGCCGAGGACCTCAGGCGGGACCGGCTCGACCTCCTTGCGCAGCCGCGCCAGGGAACGGCGGCGCAACGACCGCAGCACACCGGCGTCGCACCACTCCTCACCCCTGCCACCCGGCCGGAACTCCCCGCAGACCACCCGGCCGGTGGCGGTGAGACGCCGCAGCGCGTCGGTCACCACCGCGACTCCGAGGCCGAACCTGGCGGCGGCCGTCTCGGCGGCGAACGGGCCCCGGGTGCGCGCGTGCCGGGCCAGCAGGTCGCCGAGCGGGTCGGCGACCGGCTCAAGGAAGGCGTGCGGCACCCCCACAGGCAGCGGGACGCCGAGCGCGTCGCGCAGCCGCGCGGCGTCCTCGACGGCGGCCCACTGCTCCACCCCGGCCAGCCGGATGCGGATGGCCCGCCGCGCCGACTCCAGATCGGCGAGCCACCCCGGCGCGCCGTCCCGCACCGCGACGTCCTCGGCCAGGAGCGGGCCGTGGGTGCGCAGGAGGTCGGCGAGGTCCTCGGCGTCGCGGAGCGGACGGTCCAGGCGGGCCAGCTCACGCTCGGTGTCGGCCACCACATCGGGGTCGAGCAGCTCGCGCAGGTCGGCCTGGCCGAGGAGCTCCGCGAGCAGATGGGTGTCGAGCGCCAGCGCCTGGGCCCGACGCTCCGCCAGCGGCGCGTCCCCCTCGTACATGAAGGCCCCGACGTACGCGAACATCAGCGACGCCGCGAACGGCGACGCCTGGCCGGTCTCGACCTCGACCACCCGCACCCGGCGCGCGGCGATGTCACGCATCAGCCCCACCAGGCCCGGCACGTCGAACACGTCCTGCAGGCACTCACGCATCGTCTCCAGCACGATGGGGAACGAGCCGTACTTGCTCGCGACCTTCATCAGATCGGCGGCGCGCTGCCGCTGCTGCCAGAGCGGCGAACGACGGCCGGGGTTGCGCCGCGGCAGCAGCAGCGCACGGCCCGCGCACTCACGGAACCGTGACGCGAACAGCGCCGACCCGCCGAGCTCCTCGGTGACGATCTGTTCGAGCTCGTCGGGGTCGAACACCGCCACATCGGCCGGCGGATCATCCATGGTGTCGGGAAGGCGCAGCACGATGCCGTCGTCGGAGTGGAGGGCCTGCATGTCCATGCCGTACCGCTCACGCAGCCGCCGGGCGATCGCGAGGGCCCACGGAGCGTGCACCCGCGCGCCGTACGGCGTGTGGATCACGACACGCCAGTCGCCGAGCTCGTCGTGGAACCGCTCGACCACCAGGGTGCGGTCGTCCGGGACGTACCCGGTGGCCTCGCGCTGCTCGGCGAGGTAGGCGAGCAGGTTGGCCGAGGCGAAACCGTCGAGACCGGCCGCGGTGAGCCGGGACTCGTCGCCGCCTGACATGTCGCGCAGGAACGCGCCGAGCGCTCGGCCGAGCTCCGCCGGACGGCCGGGGGAGTCGCCGTGCCAGAACGGCAGCTTGCCCGGACGGCCCGGAGCGGGGGAGACCAGCACACGGTCGGCGGTGATGTCCTCGATGCGCCACGAGGTGGCCCCCAGCACGAAGACGTCACCCACGCGGGACTCGTACACCATCTCCTCGTCCAGCTCGCCGACCCGCCGGCCGCCGCGGCCCTCGCCGCCACCGGCCAGGAACACGCCGAACATGCCGCGGTCGGGGATGGTGCCGGCGTTGGTCACCGCGAGGCGCTGCGCGCCGGGACGGCCGGTGATCCGGCCCGTCACGCGGTCCCACACCACACGAGGCCGCAGCTCGGCGAACTCGTCGCTCGGGTAACGACCGGCCAGCATGTCCAGCGTGGCCTCCAGCGCGCTGCGCGGCAGCGTCGCGTACGGCGCGGCGCGGCGGATCACGGTCTCCAGCTCGTCGACCGTCCACTCGTCCAGTGCGCACATCGCCACGATCTGCTGGGCCAGCACGTCAAGGGGATTGCGGGGACAGCGGGTCTCCTCGATCTGGCCGGCCCGCATGCGTTCGGAGACGACGGCCGTCTGGATCAGATCGCCGCGGTACTTGGGGAAGATCACACCCTTGGAGACCGCGCCGACCTGGTGGCCCGCGCGGCCGATGCGCTGCAGACCGCTCGCCACGCTCGGCGGCGCCTCCACACAGGCCACGAGGTCGACGGCCCCCATGTCGATGCCGAGCTCCAGGCTGGACGTCGCCACCACCGCCGGCAGCCGGCCGGACTTCAACTCCTCCTCGATCTGGGCCCGCTGCTCCTTGGACACCGAGCCGTGGTGGGCCCGCACGATCTCGGGCACCACGCCTTTGGCCGCACCCGCCTGCGCCATGATCTCCGCGGGGGCCGGCCTGGTCGCCGGCCCCGGAACGGGGGTGCCCTCCCCGGTGGAGGAACGCTCGAACGCCAGCTCGTTGAGGCGGGAGCACAGGCGCTCGGCCAGTCGGCGGGAGTTGGCGAAGACGATGGTCGAGCGGTGGGAGCCGATCAGGCCGAGCAGATGCTCCTCGACGTGCGGCCAGATCGACCGCCGAGGCGGGTCCTCCGTGGCCCACGGCGACTCGCTCTCCTCGGCGAGGCCGGGTGCCACGGGCTCGCCTGGCTCGCCGCCTCGGACGGACGGCCGGCGCGGCGGGCCGTCCAACTCGGTCATGTCCTCGACGGGAACGATCACCTCGACCTCGATGACCTTGTCGGACGGCGGCTGCACGACCGCGGCGGGCCGGGAGCCGCCGAGGAACGTCGCGATCTCGCTCACCGGCCGGACCGTGGCCGACAGGCCGATGCGCTGCGCGGGCCGGGGGAGCAGGGTGTCGAGCCGCTCCAGCGTCACCGCCAGGTGAGCGCCGCGCTTGGCGCCCGCCACGGCGTGCACCTCGTCGACGATGACGGTGTCGACCTCGCGCAGCGCGTCACGCGCCTTGCTGGTCAGCAGAAGGTAGAGCGACTCGGGGGTGGTGATCAGGATGTCGGAGGGCCGGGAGGCGAAGCGGCGGCGGTCCTCGGTCGTGGTGTCACCGGACCGGACGGCCACCGAGACCTCCGGCGCGGTCAGCCCCATGGCGCGTGCCGCCTGGCCGATGCCGGCGAGCGGAGCGCGGAGATTGCGCTCGACGTCGACCGCCAGCGCCTTGAGCGGCGACACGTATACCACCCGGCAGCGCCGCGGCGCCGGGTCCTTCTTCTTGCCTCGGCCCCTCGCACCCTTCGCGGAGCCGTCCTCCGCCGCACGCGACCCCGCCGGCCTCTCGGCCATGTGAGCGGCCGCCAGGCGGTCCAGGGACCACAGGAACGCGGCCAGGGTCTTGCCGGAGCCGGTGGGAGCCACCACGAGGGTGTTGTCGCCTCGCGCGATCGACCGCCAGGCGCCTTCCTGCGCGGCCGTCGGCGCGGCGAAGGCGCCGGTGAACCATCGCCTGGTCACCGGTGTGAAATGGTCGAGCACGGAAGCGGTCACCGTCCCATCATGCAACCCGCCACCGACAGAAAACGTCCGCCGTCCGCCGCCGGCGGCGGTCCCGCTCCGTACCCGCTCCGAAGCCCGGTGACCTGGCCGGTCTTGACATTCGGGACACACGGGACGTCATCTGGGACCATGGACATCGACTACGCGGCGATCGATGCGGCCCGGGAACGTATACGGGAACAGCACATCCACGCACGGCGGCCCGAAAGCAGCGCTCGCGGCCTGCACCACTTCGCACTGATCTGCTCCGACGTCGAGCGGACCATCGGCTTCTACCAGGGACTCCTGGAGTTCCCGCTGACCGAGATATTCGAGAACCGGGACTACAAAGGCTCCAACCACTTCTTCTTCGACATCGGCAACGGCAACCTGCTGGCGTTCTTCGACCTCCCGGGGCTCGACCTGCCGCAGTACAAGGAGGTGCTCGGGGGCCTCCACCACATCGCCATCTCCGTCGAACGCGGCAAGTGGGAGAGGCTGCGCGGCAAGCTGGACGACGCCGGAGTCCCGTACCAGGTGGAGAGCGACGCCTCGATCTACTTCCGCGACCCGGACGGAGCACGCCTGGAACTGCTCGCCGATCCGCTGGGAGAGATGTACGGCACGAAGGTCATGTGAGCGCGCCGGGGTCCTCGAGGTCCGTGCGCCTCTCGGCGGCGACGATACTGAGGGGATGCGCCTCACGGATTTCTGGCAGCGGATGAACCGCCACTTCGGCGAGAGGTACGCCGAGTCCTGGGCCCATGACTACGTCATCGCTCAGCTCGGCGGCCGTACCGTCACGCAGGCGCTGGCCGAAGGGGAGTCGGCCAAGACCGTCTGGCGCGCGGTGTGCGAGGTGACCGACATCGACCCGAGGCTTCGCTGAGCGGTGACCACTTCCGGCGAGCCGTCCGGACTCGGCCCCCCGATCGAACAATCGTTCGCTATATTTGGACCTGCCGACGTCCCGGTGCCGCGGGTTCCGGAAATTGTCGGTGCCACCCCGTAGCCTCCAGGCGACGGAAACGAAAACCTCACACCCTCCAGGGGGCACTCCATGGCAGCCAACGACCGCGAGAAGGCCCTCGAGACCGCCCTCGCCCAGATCGAGCGCCAGTTCGGCAAGGGCTCTGTCATGCGCCTCGGCGATGACGCCAGGGCCCCCATCGAGGTGATCCCGACCGGGGCGATCGCGCTCGACGTCGCGCTCGGCATCGGGGGTTTCCCCCGTGGCCGCATCGTCGAGATCTACGGTCCCGAGTCCAGCGGTAAGACCACCGTGGCGCTGCACGCCGTCGCCAACGCACAGCGTCAGGGCGGCATCGCGGCGTTCATCGACGCCGAGCACGCTCTCGACCCTGAGTACGCGCGCAAGCTCGGGGTCGACACCGACGCTCTGCTGGTGTCGCAGCCCGACACCGGTGAGCAGGCCCTTGAGATCGCCGACATGCTGATCCGCTCCGGCGCGATCGACCTCGTCGTGATCGACTCGGTCGCGGCCCTCGTGCCGAAGGCCGAGATCGAGGGTGAGATGGGTGACAGCCACGTCGGCCTGCAGGCCCGGCTGATGTCCCAGGCGCTGCGCAAGGTCGCGGGTGCGCTCAACAACACCGGCACCACCGCGATCTTCATCAACCAGCTCCGCGAGAAGATCGGCGTCATGTTCGGCTCGCCGGAGACCACGACCGGCGGCAAGGCCCTCAAGTTCTACGCCTCGGTCCGTCTCGACGTCCGCCGCATCGAGACCCTCAAGGACGGCACCGAGCCCGTCGGCAACCGCACCCGCGTCAAGGTCGTCAAGAACAAGATGGCCCCGCCCTTCCGCCAGGCCGACTTCGACATCCTGTACGGCGTCGGCATCTCCCGCGAAGGCGGCCTGATCGACATGGGTGTCGAGCACGGCTTCGTCCGCAAGGCCGGCGCCTGGTACACCTACGAAGGCGACCAGCTCGGCCAGGGCAAGGAGAACGCTCGCAACTTCCTCAAGTCCAACCCCGACATCGCCAACGAGATCGAAAAGAAGATCAAGGAAAAGCTCGGCGTAGGCCCCCGCATCGACACCCCCGCCGAGCCCCAGGCCGCCGCCACCCCCCCGTCACCCCCCACCCGCGGCGCCAAGGCCCCCAAGCCCGGCGACGTCTGATCCGCCCCGCCTCCGGAGCTGACCCGGCATGCCCGCGGAAGACCCCACCCCCCGTCCCACCGGCCCTTTCTGGAACGACGGGGGTGAGTCTCCCGACCCCGAGCGCGTCCGCGGTGCCTCCACGGGCCGCAGGTCCGGCGGCCGTGGCCGCTCCACCGGTCGGGGGTCTGGCGGTCGTGATGGCTCGTCGGGCCGGGGGTTCGACGGTCCGGTGCCGGGGTCGGTGGCCGCGTCCGGGGCCGCAGCCGATCCGGCGGCGGTGGCGCGGAGCATCTGCCTGCGGTTGCTGACGCTCGCCCCCCGTACGCGGGCCGAGCTGGCGCAGGCGATGCGGAAGAGAAATGTTCCCGACGACGTGGCGGAGGCCGTGCTCGATCGGTACACCGAGGTCGGT
Source organism: Sphaerisporangium rubeum (assembly GCF_014207705.1). Lineage (NCBI taxonomy): Bacteria > Bacillati > Actinomycetota > Actinomycetes > Streptosporangiales > Streptosporangiaceae > Sphaerisporangium > Sphaerisporangium rubeum. The sequence continues at coordinate 5,328,707 of NZ_JACHIU010000001.1, read as the reverse complement.
CTGATCGATGACGAGGCGTACGCCGAGGCGTGGGTCAGTTCCCGGCACGCCGGCCGGGGCCTCGCGCGTCGAGCGCTGGCTTCTGAGCTGCGTAACCGTGGCGTCGCCGAGGAGACCGTCCGCGACGCCGTCGACCAGTTGGACCCCGGTCAGGAGCTGGAGACCGCTCGCCGCCTGGTCGCTCGCCGCCTCGCGTCCACCGCGGGCCTTGAGCCCGCGGCTCGCATCCGCCGCCTGGCAGGCATGCTCGCTCGCAAGGGCTACTCCGGCGGCATCGCCTACCGCGTCGTCCGCGAAGCCCTCGAGTCCGAGGGCCAGTCCACTGAGGACGACATGTTCGACGGCCTGGACTGACCTCCGGGGCTGATCAAAGGCGGCTGGATCGACCTGTCGGAGGTCGGCGACAGGTGAACGGGCCTACGGTGAGTGGTGTCAGAGGGAATGGAGAGCGGGGAGGAGTTCTTTCTGGGACCAGGTGAGGAAGTCTTCCTGGTGGTCGGCGCCTATCTGGACGAGGGCCACGTGGGTGAAGCTGGCGTCGGTGAATTCCTTGACGGCCTCGACAACGGGGCGGACGTCGGGGCCGCAGGGGACCTGAGCGGCGACGTCGTCCGGGCGGACGTAGTCGGCGTAGGCGGCGAAGTTGACCGGGGAGGGGAGTTCGGAGAGGACTTTCCAGCCTGCGGGGAACCATCGCCACAGACGGTGGGCCCGGGATCTGGCGGCTTCCTCGTCCTGGTCGTAGCAGATGGCGAGCTGGCCGTAGATCGGCTTGCCGTCACCGCCTGAGGTCTGGAAGCGGTCGACCAGGGTGGAGTCGGGCTGCACGGCCACCAGCGCGTCGCCGTACTCGGCGGCGAAGTCGACCGACTGCGGGCCGGAGGCGGCGATCGCCATGGGGATCTCACCCGGAGGCAGGTCGTACAGCTTGGCGGAGTCCACGGTGAAGTGGTCGCCGCGGTAGCTGACGTAGTCGCCGCCGAACAGCGCCTGGATGATCTCGATGGCCTCACCGAACATCTCGTGGCGGATGTTGACCGGGGGCCAGCCACGGCCGATGACGTGCTCGTTGAGGTTCTCACCCGCACCGAGCCCCAAGGTGAAACGGCCACCGGAGAGCGCGCCGATGGTCGCGGCCTTCTGCGCGACGACCGCGGGGTGATAGCGCATCGTCGGACAGGTGACGTAGGTCATCAGCGGGATCGACTCGGTGGCGTACGCGGCGGCGCCGAGCACCGACCAGGCGTAGGGGGAGTGGCCCATCTCTTCCAGCCAGGGGAAGTAGTGGTCGGAGATGACGGCGTAGTCGAACCCGGCACGCTCGGCGGCGACGACGTCCTCGACGAGCTGCCGCGGTGGCGTCTGCTCGCACATCATGGTGTATCCGATGCTGGCCATGGCAGCCCCCTACCCCTGTTCGAGTGATTTGCCCGGATGGCCGGAAAAATCTCCGGAATCGAGCACCGGTGCAGGGACCGCCGAGGCGCAGACAGCCACAGCCCTGCGGCAGGCGTCCGAAAAGGGGGGTACTCGGGGCCGTGCGGCTTCGGGGAAGGCGGTCGGAGTCGCGGTCTCCGTGGTCGCGTGGTCACGGTGTGCGGAGGGAACCTCCTATCTTTCCTGTCGGCCGGATTCTGTCCAGTTATCCGACAAAACCTGACTAATCAGGCAAGACGGGTCGCTAGCGGGTGCTCATCCGGCTGTCGTGAGTGGGACGGATCGTCTTGACGGGCGGACTTTGCTTGCTCGTTACCTCTCTGACGCTTAATCTCGACCACAGTGAGGAGTTACTCCGCGCAGTGCGGATTGCGATAACGGTTGACGTCGGACGATCTAGACCGATCACAACCAGTGGCCGGGTACTTCGGTGCCAGGACACTGGTCCATATTTGTCTGACCAGAATCGCCCGGCCGGGTCGTTCCGTCTGTGGGTGTGACCCTCGTGTGCTTGGTCGCGACGCGAGGAGGGGTGCACCCGCATGACGTCGACAATCGTGATCATGCTGGCGGTAGCCGTTGTCCTGCTGGCAGTCATCGCGATCGTCGCGTTGGTCGTGCTGATACGCCGGACCAGTGGTGACCGCGCGGCCCGGCACGATCCCCGTCCGGAACAGCTCGCCGAGGTGCAGGCCGAGCTGGAGCAGGCACGCCTCGAAGGCAGCCAGATCCGCGTCAAGGCCGAGAGCGACGCCGGTGAGGTGCTCCGCCGGGCCGAGGCCGCCGCCGAAGGCGCGCTGCGGATGCGCAAGGACGTCGAGGAGGAGACCCGCGTCCTGAAGAACGAGCTCAAGGAGCTCAGGTCCGACCTGGAACGCCGCGAGCACCGCCTGGCCGAGCGCGAGGAGCGCCTGGACGAGGAGGCCCGACGTCTCGCCGAGCGTGGCCGCGCGGTGACGGAGACCGAGGCCGAACTGGCCGGCCGCAGCCAGGCCCTCGACGAGATCGAGCACAAGCAGCGCGAGGTACTGGAAAGGGTCGCGGGGCTGACCGCCGACCAGGCCAAGGCCGAGCTGGTCATGACCATCGAGAACCAGGCCAAACGCGAGGCCGCTCTGCTGGTCCGCGAGATCGAGAGCGAGGCACGCAAGGAGGGGGAGAAGCGCGCCTGCAAGATCGTGACGCTAGCGGTGCAGCGGGTCGCCACCGAGCAGACCGCCGAGTCGGTGGTCAGCGTCCTCCATCTGCCCGGCGACGAGATGAAGGGCCGCATCATCGGCCGGGAAGGCCGCAACATCAGGGCCTTCGAGTCCACCACCGGCGTCAACCTGATCATCGACGACACCCCGGAAGCCGTGCTGCTGTCGTGTTTCGATCCGGTGCGCCGGGAGACCGCGCGCCTGACGCTGGAGAAGCTGGTGCTGGACGGCCGCATCCACCCCCAGCGCATCGAGGAGGCGTACGAGCGCAGCAAGGACGAGGTCAAGCACCTGTGCGTGCGGGCCGGCGAGGACGCGCTCGTCGAGCTCGGCATCACCGAGATGCACCCCGAACTCGTGACCCTGCTCGGCCAGCTCCGCTACCGCACCTCCTACGGTCAGAACGTGCTCAAGCACCTCATCGAGTCGGCGCACATCGCCGGCATCATGGCCAGCGAGCTGCGTCTGGACCCCATGCTGCTCAAGCGCTGCACGGTGCTGCACGACATCGGCAAGGCCCTCACCCACGAGGTCGAAGGCAGCCATGCGCTGATCGGCGCCGAGATCGCACGCAGGTACGGCGAGCACGAGGACGTGGTGCACGCCATCGAGGCCCACCACAACGAGGTGGAGGTCCGCACCGTCGAGGCCGTCCTCACCCAGGCCGCCGACGCCATCAGCGGCAGCCGCCCCGGCGCGCGCCGCGAGTCCCTGGAGGCGTACGTCAAACGGCTGGAGCGCCTTGAGGAGATCGCCCAGTCGTACGACGGCGTCGAGAAGGTCTTCGCGATGCAGGCCGGCCGGGAGATCAGGGTGATGGTGCGGCCGGACTCCATCGACGACATCCAGGCCCAGGTGATAGCCCGGGACGTCGCCAAGCAGGTGGAGGAGGAGCTGACCTACCCCGGCCAGATCCGCATCACGGTCGTCCGCGAGTCCCGCGCCACCGAGTTCGCCCGCTGACCCCCGAGCCGGCGGCCGCCGGACCCCTGGACCTTCGGACCACCGGACCCCGGGCCGGCGATCCACCGGCAGCCGGTGCACGGTGGCGCCTCAGGAGCGGAAGATTTGCTGGTAGAACGCCAGCTCCGCCGCCAGGACCGCGCTGCGGGTCTCGGCGCGGCGGAACTCGTGGCCCTCGCCGTCGAACGACAGGTACGCGCACGGCACCCCCCGCTCGGTGAGCGCCGACACGACGGCCTCGGCCTGCGCGGCCGGCACCACTGGATCGTTCCTGCCGTGCATCAGCAACATGGGGCACCGGAGACCGGCGAGGCGGGACATGGGCTCCCGGGAGGCGTACAGCAGAGGATCGGGTGGCCCGACCAGCCACTCGACGTACCGCGACTCGAAGTCGTGGGTCGACCCGGTGAACGCCTTGAGTGCCCCGGCCCCCGAGACCGACACACCTCCCCGGAAGACACCGGACGCGCAGCACGCCGCCATCGCCGTCCAGCCCCCCGCGCCTCGGCCCCGGATCGCGACCCGCTCGGGGTCGGCCAGCCCTTCGGTGACCAGCCACTCGGCGGCGGCCACGACGTCCTCGACGTCACCGGCCCCCCACCGGCCGCGCAGCCGGTCGCGGTAGGCCCGGCCGTACCCGGTGGAGCCGCCGTAGTTCACGTCGAGCACACCGATGCCGCGGCTGGTCAGGAACGCCTTGTGCGGGTCGAGCGCACCGATCGCACGCGCCGCGGGCCCGCCGTGCGCGAACACGACGTACGGCGCGGGACCACCGGTGGCCGGCACCGCCGGGTTGGCCGGGGGGTACACGATGGCGTGCACGACTCGGCCGTCCGGTCCGGTGATCTCCACCGGACGCGGCACCGGCATGTAGGCGGCCGGCGCGCCGACCGGCTCGCGGCGCAGGGTCTCCACCCGCCCCGTCGTGACGTCGACCCGCACGACCGACCGGGGCAGCGCGGGCCCGTACGCCACGCCGCACACCGTGGCGCCGTCGGCGGCGAGGCACGGCAGCCACCCGTCGAACGGGGTGGCGAGGTCGGTGAGCGTGCCGGTGGCGGGGTCGAGCACCCCGAGGCGCAGCTCTCCCCGGCCGCGCAGCACCGCGAGCCTGCCGTCGCCGAGCACGGCGTACGGCGCGCCGCCGAGCTCGGCGGACGCCTCCCCGAACTCCTCGCCGGCCGGGTACAGCGCGCGTGACCCGCCGGTCAGCGTGATCTCTTCGAGGTTCCACCAGCCGGAGCGGTCGGTCACGAAGTAGAGCGTGCCGTCGTCCTTCCAGCGCGGCGCGAGCACCGACTCGTCCCTGCCGCCGCGCACACACACCGGGTCGCCGCCGGAGAGCCGCACGACCCGCAGCTCCGTGCCGGTCCACGGCATCGACGGGTGGTCCCAGCAGACGTACGCCAGGTGCGTGCCGCCGGGGGAGACGACGGGGGAGGCGAAGAAGTCGTGGCCACCCACCCGGTGCCGCACCTCGCCGCCGTCCAGCGGGACGGACACGATGGAGCGGGTGACCTTGCCGTCCCCTGTGTGCCGCTCCTGGACGCACCAGATCTCGCCGTCGCGCACCACGGGGTCGGCGTAGCGCAGCCCGCACTCGACCTCGGGCTCGGGGGTGAGGGGCCTCGGATCGCCGCCGCCGTCCGGCAGCAGGTAGAGCCGCTGGTCGGCGTGGTTGGCGAACACCAGCCCAGCGCCGGGGGCCACGACATGGGACCGGCCGCCGTACTCGTGGACACGGGTGCGGACGTCCCACGGCGCCGGCAGCAGCTCGCGGCGGGTGCCGTCGGCGGCGACGTGGACGACGGTGCGCCGGCCGCCTTCGGCGGGACGGTCCTCCTCCCACCAGGTCAGCGCGCCGGCGACCGACGGATGACCGGGCCGCGTGGCGGCCCGCACCACGTCGGCGGTCGAGATCGGTGAGGGCCAGGCACCGGGTCGCCCTGGGGCGGGCTTGGGGGGCATAGCGGAATCCTGCCGGAAAACGCCGCGGCGCGTGCCCGTATCGGCACGGCTACCGGATCCGGCCACCGGTGCGGCACCGGACGGCCGGAGTGGTACGGCGGGAGCGACGGCATCGGAAAAGGGGTCCTTGGCAGGCGGGGCCTACTCCATGCCGGACCCCGGTGTGGCGCCGCCGACGCCGGCCGCCGCCGGCGCCGCCACCGGGCCCGCCGGAGTGCGGCGGCTGCGGCGGCTGCGGCGCTCCAGGCGGATCGCGACGTAGCCGAGCACCAGGTTGATCGCGATGTACACCAGCGAGATCACGATCGCGCTCGGGATGAGGTTGCCGAAGTTGGCCGGGATCTGCTTCAGGCCGAAGTTCAGCAGTTCCTCGTACGCGATGACCCAGCCGAGCGCGGTGTCCTTCAGCAGCACCACCATCTGGCTGACGATCGCCGGCATCATCGCGGTGGTGGCCTGCGGCAGCAGGATGAGCCGCATCACGCCGCCCTTGCGCAGCCCGATGGCGTACCCGGCCTCCGACTGGCCGCGCGGCACGGCGAGGATGCCGGCCCGGAACACCTCGGCGAGCACCGACCCGTTGTACAGGGTCAGGCCGATCACCACGGCCGCGAACGCCGGCACGTTGACGGTGTATCCGCTGGCCGTGGCCGGGAAGAACTGCACGAAGAAGATCAGCAGCAGCAGCGGGATGGCGCGGAAGAACTCCACCACCCAGCCCGACGGCACCCGGATCCAGGCGTGGTCCGACAGCCGGCCGAGCCCGAAGACCATGCCGAAGATCAGCGCGAGCACCGCCGACAGCGCGGCGGCCTGCACGGTCGCCAGCAGCCCCGGGATGATCTGGTTGGCCCAGACGTCCCCCCGCAGGAACGGCTCCCACAGCTTGCCCGCGAACTGTCCCTTGTCGGCCAGCCCGCGCACCACGATGTAACCGATGCCGAGGATCACCACGGCCGACACCAGCGTCAGCACGTTGTTACGCAGCCGCGCGCGGGGTCCCGGCACGTCGTACAGCACGCTCGACGTGCTCATCGGCTCACCGCCAGTCGCTTGGCCAGCCACCCGAACAGGTAGCCGGTGGGCAGGGTCAGGACCATGTATCCGAAGGCGAAGCCGATGAAGATCGGCAGGGTGCCGCCGTAGTCGTCGAACATCTGCCGCATCACCGAGGCCGCCTCGATGTACCCGGCCACGATCACGATGGTGGTGTTCTTGGTCAGCGCGATCAGGAGGCTGCCGAGCGGCGCGATGACCGACCGGAACGCCTGCGGCAGCACCACGAGCCGCAGGGACTGCGTGAAGGTCAGCCCGATGGCCCGCGCCGCCTCCGCCTGTCCGGCCGGGACGGTGTTGATGCCGGCCCGCAGCGACTCGCACACGAACGCCGCGGTGTAGGCGGACAGGCCGAGCGTGGCCCACCAGTAGTAGTTGGTCGACGAGTCACTCGACAACGTGTACTGGAGGGTGTCGCTCAGCCCGAGCACGCACAGCAGCAGCACCAGCGTCAGGGGGGTGTTGCGCAGCACGTTGACGTAGATCGTGCCGGCGGCGCGCAGCACCGGTGTCGGCGACACCCGCATCGCCACCAGGATCGTGCCGAGGATGAGCGACAGCAGCCCGCTCATCAACGTCAGGCGGATCGTGGCCCAGAATCCCACCAGGATCGTGCCGAACTGCTCGGCGAGGGGGCTGAAGTCGAAAAACGCGTCCATCAGGCTCCACTGGTCACACCGGGGACGGGAGCGCCGGTGAGGCAGGCCTCACCGGCGCTCTGGCACTGGATCAGGCGCAGCCTTCCGGCGCCGGCGCGCTGGTGGCCGTGAACTCGAGGCCGGTACCGCTGAAGTGCTTCTCGAACAGCGTCTTCAGCGTGCCGTCCTCGTACATCTTGGTGATCGCCTTGTTGACGGCCTCACAGGTCTCCTTGTCGCCCTTCTTCAGGCCGACGCCGTACTTCTCGTCGGTGAACGGCGCGCCGGCGACCTTCAGCCCGCTGCCCTCACGCTTGGCGTACCCGGCGAGGATCATGTCGTCGGTCGTCACCGCGTCGATGGCGTTGCCCTTGAGCTTGGTGATGCACTCGTCGTAGCCGCCGGCCGGGACGAGCTCCACGTCGACCTTCTTGTTCTCCTTGTTGGTGCCCTCGGCGATGTTCTTCCAGGAGTTGGAGCCGGTCACCTGGCAGATGCGCTTGCCCTTGAGCGTGTCGAGCGAGGTGATCGACGCGTCGTCCGCGCGGATCAGGGTGTCCTGGTGCGCGATGTAGAACGGCCCGGCGAAGGTCACCTTGGGCTTGCGCGCCTCGGTGATGGAGTAGGTCGCGACGATCAGGTCGACCTGGCCCTGCTGGAGGAACGTCTCGCGGTTGGCCGACCGCGCCTCCTTCCAGGTGATGCCGCTCTCGGGGACGCCGAGCTCCTTGGCGATGTACTTGGCGACGTCCACGTCGAAGCCCTCGACGGTGCCGTCCGGTTTCTTCAGGCCCATGCCGGGCTGGTCGTACTTGACGCCGATGACGAGCTTCTTGTCGTCCTTGGCCTTCTGCAGAGCGGTGGTGGGGCCACCGCCGCCACAGGCGGTCAGGCTTCCCGCCAGTGCCGCCGCGGACACCAGGACGGCCCCGATCTGTCGTGTACGCATGTACGTCTCCCTCGGCTTTCTCTCTGACGAACGGTCGGTTCCTGTTCCCGCGGACGGGGACGGCGCGCCGGGCCTCGTCACGTGCGAGGCCGTGCGTGTCGTCGTGGCATTGCTCAGTGGGTGAGGATCTTGGAGAGGAAGTCTTTGGCGCGGTCGGTGCGAGCGTTGGTGAAGAACTCCTCAGGGGTGTTCTCCTCGACGATCTGGCCTTCCGACATGAAGACCACGCGGTTGGCGGCGCGGCGCGCGAACCCCATCTCGTGGGTGACGACGACCATCGTCATGCCTTCGCGCGCGAGGCCGATCATGACGTCCAGCACCTCCTGGACCATCTCGGGGTCCAGCGCGGAGGTGGGCTCGTCGAAGAGGATCATCTTCGGCCCCATGGCGAGCGCGCGCGCGATGGCCGTGCGCTGCTGCTGGCCGCCGGAGAGCTGCGCGGGGTACTTGCCGGCCTGGCTGGCGATGCCGACGCGCTCCAGCAGTTCCATGCCTTTCTTGTCGGCCTCGGCGCGGGACATGCCGCGCACCTTGACGGGGCCGAGGGTGACGTTCTCCAGGATGGTCTTGTGCGAGAACAGGTTGAACGACTGGAACACCATGCCGACGTCGGAACGCAGGCGCGCGAGGGCCTTGCCCTCGGCCGGCAGCGGCTTGCCGTCGAAGGTGATGGTGCCGGAGTCGATGGTCTCCAGGCGGTTGATCGCGCGGCACAGCGTCGACTTGCCGCCCCCCGACGGCCCGATGATCACCACGACCTCGCCCCGGGACACGGTGAGATTGATGTCCTTGAGCACGTGCAGCGAGCCGAAGTACTTGTCGACGTTCTCCACTCTGACCAGAGGTGCCGCATCCCCGTTGTCCGTCATGCTGGACAACGTAAGTGGTCAAGGCCGCCCGTCACTAACCGCGCGGTACCGATCGCATCACGGCATTGTCACAGGGCCGGACGAGTGGTGCGGAGCGTACGAGGAAAACCGGGTGAGGCGGGTCACGAGGCGTCGCGCGGGTCACGGAGCGCCTACGCTTGTACATCGAGATGACTGTCACCGAGGAGCGCTCCCGCACGTACGAGGTCCGCACGTACGGGTGCCAGATGAACGTACACGACTCAGAGCGGCTGTCAGGCCTGCTGGAGGACGCCGGATACGTCAAGGCGGCCTCAGGCGAGACCGCCGACGTCGTCGTGTTCAACACCTGTGCCGTCCGTGAGAACGCCGACAACAGGTTGTACGGCAACCTCGGCCACCTGCGGCCGGCCAAGGTCACCAATCCCGGCATGCAGATCGCCGTCGGGGGCTGCCTCGCGCAGAAGGACCAAGGCGAGATCGTCCGGCGGGCCCCGTGGGTCGACGTGGTCTTCGGCACGCACAACATCGGGTCGCTCCCGGTGCTGCTCGAACGCGCCAGGGTCGCGCGCGAGGCGCAGGTCGAGATCAAGGAGTCGCTCGACGTCTTCCCGAGCACCCTGCCGACCAGGCGCGAGTCGCCGTACGCCGCGTGGGTCGCCATCTCGGTCGGCTGCAACAACACCTGCACCTTCTGCATCGTGCCCGCGCTGCGCGGCAAGGAGAGGGACCGCAGGCCCGGCGACGTCCTCGCCGAGGTCCGTTCCCTGGTCGACCTCGGGGTCCTTGAGATCACGCTGCTCGGCCAGAACGTCAACACCTACGGCGTGGAGTTCGGCGACCGGCTGGCCTTCGGCAAGCTGCTGCGTGCCTGTGGGGACGTCGAGGGTCTTGAGCGTGTGCGGTTCACCTCCCCGCATCCGGCGGCGTTCACCGACGACGTCATCGAGGCGATGGCCGCCACCCCCAACGTCATGCACCAGTTGCACATGCCGCTGCAGTCCGGTTCCGACCGCGTGCTGAAGGCCATGCGCCGGTCGTACCGCGCCGAGCGCTACCTCGACATCATCGAGCGGGTGCGCGCCGCCATGCCGGACGCCGCCATCTCCACCGACATCATCGTGGGCTTCCCCGGCGAGACCGAGGAGGACTTCCAGCAGACCCTGGAGGTCGTGCGCCGGTCCCGTTTCGCCAACGCCTTCACCTTCCAGTACTCCATCAGGCCCGGCACCCCCGCCGCCACCATGGACGACCAGGTGCCGAAGGAAGTCGTCCAGGAGCGTTACGAGCGACTGGTGGCCCTCCAGGAAGAGATCTCCTGGGAGGAGAACCGCACCCAGATCGGCCGCACCCTCGAGGTCCTCGTCGCCGAAGGCGAGGGCCGCAAGGACGGCGCCACCCAGCGCATGTCGGGCCGTGCCCCCGACAACCGCCTCGTGCACTTCGTCCCCACCCCCGCCGACGGCTCATGGACGACCCCACGACCAGGCGACATGGTCACCGTCAAGGTCACCTACGCCGCCCCCCACCACCTGGTGGCGGACGGCCCCGCCCTGGCCGTCCGCCGCACCCGAGCGGGAGACGCCTGGGAGTCCGCCGACAGCGCGTCCTGCGGCGTCCCGTCCACCCCCGGCAAATCGGGAGCGGTGTCCCTCGGCATGCCGGCCCTGCGCCGCTCCTAGACCTGTCCGCCTGAGCATCACCGTCCGAGGCACCGAACTGGGAACAGCCGCGCCGGTGCCTCCGGTACACCGACTGTCGCTGGGACACTGGTGTCGCTGGTACGCCGACTGTCGTCGGGACACTGGTGTCGTCGGGACACTGGTGCCGTCGGGATACCGGTGCCGCGATGAGTGCGGTCGCCTTCACCACGGCCATGAGCAGGTAGGTCTTACTCGGCGCCGCGGCGGCGGGACGTGGTGCGGCGAATCCGGCGCCGTCGTACGCACGTCAACCGGTGGAACTAGAGGGATGGGTCACCCTCCGTTCCGTGTCCCCGCCTCCAGTCGCCGGTGCGCCTTCCGGCTCGGGCGGCTGTGTTCCCCCGGCGCTTCGCCCCTTGATCGAAACCCCACCTCGGCTGCTGTGGCCTTGGCCCACCCATCGGAGTCGCCCCACTCCAACTCCGCCACCCACCCGAACCCCCACCACGTCCCGACCGCGCACAGCGTGCCGTGGCTGACGGGTTCGCGGCTGGGTCACCGTGTATGTCCCGTCCCAGGTACCGCGTGCGGTGGCCGACGGGTTCGAGGCTGGGTGACGTGCCTGATGCCCGTGTATGTCCCGTCCCGGGTACCGCGTGCGGTGGCCGACGGGTTCGGGGCTGGGTGACGTGCCTGATGCCCGTGTATGTCCCGTCCCGGGTACCGCGTGCGGTGGCCGACGGGTTCGGGGCTGGGTGACGTGCCTGATTCCCGTGTATGTCCCGTCCCGGGTACCGCGTGCGGTGGCCGACGGGTTCGGGGCTGGGTGACGTGCCTGATTCCCGTGTATGTCCCGTCCCGGGTACCGCGTGCGGTGGCCGACGGGTTCGGGGCTGGGTCACGTGCCTGATGCCCGTGTATGTCCTGTCCCGGGTATCGCATGTCGTGGCCGATGAGATCGAGGCTCGGTCACGCACCCGAACCCCACCACGTCCCGTCCGCGCGCAGCGCGCCGCGATGAGGATCTGTCAGCGAGTCGAAATTTACCGGTGTGGCCGGACCCCGCATCAGGCTGTGGTGGTACTCGGCCTCTACGGTCTGGGTTGATCGACGTGCCGGTGTCGCTGCGCCGACAGAAAGATCGTCGTCTCCCAATCTTCCGCTAGATACAGCATTTCGGACACTTGGTGCGAGTCTCTCGGTAGGCTCGCTCTGGTCGTGTTGGTGGTGGGGGTCCCGGGGTTGTTGGACCGTTGTGAAATCGGTCCAACAGATGACAAGTCGTGATTCCTCCGTGATTGAGGTGCGATAACGCGACGTTTGGGGCTAGTGTGACGTGCACTCGCGGAAGCCGGAGCGCTTTCTTCCCGATATGCCGCAGGAGTCAACTACATGGATCGGCACGACCCCACGTCGCCGGGCCGCAACGACGAGTCCCACTCGTTCTCCCCGCCCCCCTCCTTCCCCACGGAGTACCTGTCGTCCGAGCAGCGGCCGTCACGAGCCGAGCGCTCGGCGGCCGCGCGCACCTCGGGCCGCCGCCGCACCCTCGTGATCAGTGCGGCCGCGGCGGTGGTAGCCGCCGCCGTCACCGCCGGAGGTGTCATCGCCCTCACGGGTGACTCCGGCACCGCGGCCCCCGTGTCCGGCAAGCAGGTGGCCGGACAAGGCGAAGCCGGCCCCGCGGAGAACGCCGAACCCGTGGGCCCGGAGGCCGACCCCGGGGACGCCTCCTTGGAGGACGCCCCTGGTGACGCCGCCCCCGGCAGCGCGGGTTCCGGCGGCGCCGGTTCCGGTGGCTCAGGTGGCGGCGCGCAGGACGCTCAGCCGGACGCGCCGGTTCGCGACGGCGAGAGCGCCGCCAAGAACAAGCCCAAGGACGACGCGGCGGCCCCGCGGTCCGGCGGCTCAGGCGTCGGCCCCGACGGATCGGCCGGCTACGTCGAGCCGCTGCCGCAGCAGCCCAACGCGTTCAAGGGCATCGGCAGGTTCGAGTTCCCCGGTCCGAAGTCCACACCCTCGGCCACCCCCAAGCCGAAGCCCTCCGCGAGCGCCACACCGAAGCCGCGCAGGACCCCCACCCCGACGAGCAAGCCCTCGACCCCCTCCGGCGGCGGCTCCAAGCTCGTCACCGCCGAGGACGAAGTGGCCCGCCTGACCAACGCGGCCCGCGCCGAACAGGGCTGCGGCCCGCTGCGCATCGACGAGAAGCTCCGCGCCGCCGCGCGCGGCCACTCCGACGACATGGCCGCCAAGGGCTACTTCGACCACACCTCCGCCGACGGCCGTTCCCCCTGGGACCGCATCAAGGCCGCCGGCTACAAGAGCTCGATGTTCGCCGAGAACATCGCACGCGGCCAGGCCACCCCCGAGGCCGTCGTCAAGGCCTGGCTCAACAGCCCCGGCCACCGCGCCAACATCATGAACTGCAAACTCAAGGCCATAGGCGTCGGCGTCCACTTCGGCTCCGGCGGCCCCTGGTGGACCCAGGACTTCGGCGGCGACTGACCCACCCCCATCCTGCAACGGGCCGGGACCTCCACCGTGAGGGCCCGGCCCGCTTGCCGCCGGGAGTTCCAGACAGCCTGGTACGCGGGCTGGTAGTACCGATGCCGCTTATCGGTCGGCCGAGCGGCACCGCACGCTCGGAGTGGTGTGGCGTCCGGCCGGAGAGCTGGGAGTCGCGGGATCGGATCGAGCGTCCCACCGACGACCTGGGGTAAGGGCCGTGCCAGGCGCTCGGCTCGAGCGCCTGGCCGAGCTGACCGGTACCGGAAGCGGGGATCCTGCCTGCGGTCGACACCCTCGGTATCAGCAGGATCACCACACCATCGCGGTGACCTCTCTTGTTCCACCGGCTCACTACGCTCGGAGCGGCGGTTCCAGCCGGCCGACATCCAGAAGAGGTGGCCGCGGCCGGCCCAGGTCGGTGGCGGTGGTGTAGTCGGCTAGTTGCATGGCGATCCAGCCGAGCCAGGTGAGTTTCTGCACTGCATGTTCCGAGTGGCTCTGCACTGCGCGCTCCGGGCCACACCGCGTGCTCCTGGCTGTGGTTCTTGGACGGCGCCGGTACGGCGGGAAGTGGTGCGGTGAGATCGGCGCCGGGTTACGGTGGTCAGCCGGTCGGCCGGGTCGGTGTGAGGACGGGGCAGGGAGTGGTTAGCCTGATCTTGTGCTTGTCGCCGCTGCTGTGTGTCCGCATCCTCCGTTGATTGTTCCCGAGTTGGCGGGGGGTGCGGCGGGGGAGTTGGACGGGTTGCGGGAGAGTTGTGTGGCGGCGATCCGGGGCCTGCGGGACGCGGACGAGGTGGTGGTCGTGGGGGGTGGCGCGGCCGGTGCGGTGTATCCCGCCGATGCCGCGGGGACGCTGGCTCCCTGGGGGGTGGACGTCCGGGTGGGGGAGGGGACGGCGGTGCTTCCGCTGTCGCTCACCGTCGGCCGGTGGTTGCTGGACCGGGCCGGGGTGGGGAGGCCGGACGAGTACCGGGCCGTGGCGGTGGACGCCGGGCCTGAGGAATGTCTCGCCATCGGCGCGGAGCTGGCGGAGCGCGCCTCACGGGTCGCGCTGCTCGTCATGGCCGACGGTTCGGCCGCGCTCACCGTCAAGGCTCCGGGGTACCTCCAGCCCGGCGCCGAGGATTACGACCGGGCTCTGGTACGAGCCCTCGCCGCGGCGGACGTGACGGCGCTGGGTGCGCTGGATCCCGCAGAGGCCGACGAGCTCTGGGTGGGGGGCCGCGCGGCGCTCCAGGTACTCGCCGGAGCGGGGAGGAAAGACACGTTCCAGGCGGAGGTGCTGTACGACGAGGCGCCGTACGGTGTCGGCTACCACGTGGTCTCCTGGCACCGCTGAGAACGCGACTCTCCAGTCGCGTTCCGCGTGGCGCCGAGGAGGCGATCCCTGGATAAGGGCCCCGGGTCGCGCGGAGAGCATGGCGGCTCGTGCCGTTCGAGCGACACCGTCGGGAGATGTCACCGGCCGCCGCTACCGTGAGAGATGACATCGGTGGGTCGGGAAGGCGGAAGCATGACGGGGGTCGCGTTCGGCACGGTGGAGACGCCGCTCGGGGACTTCCTCGTGGCGGTCACCGGCGACGGGGTGGCCGCGACCGCGTTTCACGACGGTGACGCTGTGCGGCGGGCCATCGTGGCGCGGCTCAGGCTTCCCGAGACGGCCGACGCGACGCCGGCGAGGCAGGCCAGGGACGAGCTGGCCGGGTACTTCGCCGGTGAGAGACGTGTGTTCGACGTTCCGATCGACTGGCGCCTGATGTCCCCTCTGCAGCGCAAGGTCCTCGGCACGCTCACCGCCACCGTCGGGTACGGCCAGGTCACCACGTACGGCGCGCTGGCGGAGAGCAGCGCGGCGGGCGTCCCGGCGAGGGCCATCGGCTCGGTGATGGGGAGCAACCCCATCCCGGTGATCGTCCCGTGCCACCGCGTCGTCGCGGGCAACGGGCTCGGGGGGTTCAGCGGCGGCGAAGGCGTCGAGGACAAGCGCTGGCTGCTCACCCTGGAGGGCTACCTCCAGCCGACACTCGACTGGGCCCTGTGATGGACGCGCCGGCGGTCGTGGCCGTGGTCGGCCCCACCGCGGCCGGTAAGTCCGACCTGGCCGTGGAGCTGGCCCTGCGGCTCGGCGGTGAGGCGATCAACGCCGACTCGATGCAGCTCTACCGCGGCATGGACGTCGGCACCGCCAAGCTCACCACGGCCGAGCGCCGCGGCGTCCCCCATCACCTGCTCGACATCTGGGACGTCACCCGGGCCGCCAGCGTCGCCGAGTACCAGCGTCTCGCCAGGCCCCTCATCGACGGCATGCGCGCGCGAGGCACCGTCCCGATCCTGGTCGGCGGTTCCGGCCTGTACGTCAGGGCCGCGCTCGACGACCTGGAGTTCCCCGGCACCGACCCCGAGGTCCGTGCGCGCTTGGAGGCCGAGCTCGAAACCCTCGGGCCGGCGGCCCTGCACCAGCGGCTGAAGGAGCTCGACCCGGTCGCGGCCGAGGCGGTGCTGCCGAGCAACGGCCGCCGTGTCGTGCGCGCGCTCGAGGTCATCGAGCTGTCCGGCCGGCCGTTCTCCGCGACCATGCCGTCCTACGACGCGGTCTATCCGTCCGTGCAGATCGGCCTCCAGGTCCCGCGGCCGGAGCTCGATGAGCGCATCGCGCTGCGTGTGCGCCGCATGTGGGACGCCGGCCTCGTCGGCGAGGTGCGTGCTCTGGCCGGCCGGGGCCTCGCGGACGGCCGTACGGCGGGACGGGCCCTCGGTTACGCGCAGGTGCTGCGGTTCCTCGCGGGGGAGTGGACCGAGGAGCAGGCCGTCGAGGAGACCGTCAGGGCCACACGGCGGTTCGCGCGCCGTCAGGAGTCGTGGTTCCGCCGCGACCCGCGGGTGCGCTGGCTGCCGTACGACGCTCCTGACCTCGTCCGGCAGGCGATCGAGGCGGTGCGGGCGTAGGATGTTGTGACATGCGTTTCGTCAAGGGGCACGGCACAGAGAACGACTTCGTCATCCTGCCCGATCCAGATGGTGTGCTCGAACTGTCCGCCACCTCGATCGCGGCCCTGTGCGACCGGCGCTCCGGCATCGGCGCCGACGGCGTGCTGCGTGTGGTGCCGGTGAAGCTGAGCGCCGAGGCGAGCGAGATCATCGCGAGGGCCCGCCGCGAGGCCGGTTACACCGGTGACGCCGAGTGGTTCATGGACTACCGCAACGCCGACGGCGGCATGGCCGAGATGTGCGGCAACGGCCTGCGTGTCTTCGCGCGCTATCTCGCCGAGGCGGGTCTCGCCGACCCGGCCGGGTTCGACGTGGTGACCCGCGCCGGTGTGCGGCCGGTCAGCATCGCGCCGGACGGCATGGTGACCGTCGACATGGGGCCCCCACTCGTCAAGGGTGAGAGCTGGACGACGGTGGCCGGCACGCACTACACCGGCCTGGTCGTCGACATGGGGAACCCGCACCTGGCGTGCCTCACCGGCGAGCCGGTGGCCCGTCTCGACCTCGGCGCACATCCCGGTTTCGACCCCGCGGTGTTCCCCACCGGCGTCAACGTCGAGATCGTCAACCCCGTGGGTGAGCGCCGTGTCGTCATGCGGGTCCACGAGCGCGGCTCGGGGGAGACCCGGTCCTGCGGCACCGGCGCCGTGGCCTCGGCCGTCGCCGCCGCGCACGCCGCCGGCGAGACCACAGGCACCTGGACGGTGGAGGTGCTCGGCGGCCTGCTCACCGTCACCCTCACCCCGCAGACCAGCCTGCTGACCGGCCCGGCCGTCCTCGTGGCCTCCGGTGACCACCCCGCCACGACCCTGATCTGACCCCGCACGCGGGCCACGAGGTGTCGTGTCCGGCCACCTCCTGCGGCCCGCCGTCGATCTGACCCGCGCGGGGAAAGCGGCGCGGCCGGTGGCCGGCCACCGTTGTTCTGGCGACGGCGGGGAAAAACTTCCGTGACTTCTCGTGCTCGCCGGCCACATACGGTCCTCGGTATCCCCAGGGCACCGCTCGCATGTTTGGGGCAGGCCCTGTGAACTGGCAGACTGGCCTGCCATGGACGTTGACATCTGGGCATGGGTGGCGGACACCCAGCGGCAACTGCACGAAGCCGGTAACACCGGTCTTGCCATCGCGCTGGGTGACCTGCCCGCGCAGGTCTTCGAGGGCCGTTATGCCCAGCTTGACGTGATGGCCCCCGCGGTGGCCCAGCAGGCCCAGGAGCTGAACCAGCCGTGGCTGGAGTTCTTCGCGCGTTACTGGCATCTGCTGAGCCGGGTCGGCGACCGCCATCAGGGTGCGGTGGCCCTCGGCGACGCCGAGGCGCTGGCCGAGTTCTCCCGCAGGGCGGACGTCAAGGAGTGCCCCTCCACGCCGGCCGCCGTCGAGGCGGTGGCCCTCACCCAGGCCAACACCGACGGCCCGGGGTACGCCGCCGAGCGGCTGGCGGCTCTCGGCGCCGTGCTGGACGGCGTGGCCCACGACTCCGCGGCGTTCTGCGGTCTCGCCGCGCAGTACGTCTCGGCGCTTCTGGACGCGGGTGAGCACGAGCAGGCCGTCACCTACCACCAGTCCGCGGTGACCGGCCGCCGGGCCGCGGACGCGCAGGTGAGCTGGGAGCTCGCCGCCATGGGGGTGCGCGCGCTGCTCGCGGCGGGCCGCACCGAGGAGGCCCGCACCGAGCTCGACGCCGCCAAGGACTTCCCGGCCGACGACCCGGTGTCCAAGCCGCACCGTGAGGGTGTGCTGCGCGCGCTGGTGCTCGCCACCGCGGGCCGCCACGCCGCCGCGCTGGAGGCGCTGCCCGATCTCGACGTCATCGGCGAGCACCCCCGCGACTGGGTGGAGTGGGCCCGTGCGGTGCGCCTGCTCGACCAGGTCATCGCCAACACCTGGCAGCTCGGCCGGGTGCTGCGCCAGTGGATGGGTTACTACGAGAGCATGGGTGTGCACCGCGGCCGGGTCGAGCTGGCGCTGATCGCCGGCCACCTCGCGGTGGCGCGCAAGGGCATCTGGCAGGCGCGCGCTCTGGCCGATCTGGCCGAGGCCTGGACGGCCGACCTGCGGGTCGCCGACGGTGTGGCCGAGCGGGTGGCCGAGTTGCGGGCCGCCGCCGACGCCGCCACGCCGTTGCCCGCTCCCGGCCCGCAGGACGAGCTGGTGGCCTACTTCGACGCGGCCGACGGCCACAACGCCGACCCTGAGCGGTGGGTCGGCTGGCTGGCCCCGCTGTCGGGGACCGATCTGGAGGCCACGCGCCGCCACACCACGACCATCGCCTTCCTCGGGTACGCGCCGATCGGCGCCGACCTGCTGTGGAAGCAGATCGTCGACTCCGCCGACCCGGCGCAGGCCGAGCCCGACGACGTCGGCTACCTCACCGGGGTGCTGATCGAGGCCGGTCAGGACGAGCGGGTGGAGCGGTTCGCGGCCATGCTGCCGGAGCCGTCCCGCCATCTCGCTCTGGCGCGGCTGCACCGCGCGCGCGAGCGCTGGGAGCAGGTGCGCGAGGAGGCCGCCGCGTCGGTGGCGGCCGGGGCCGAGGGTGGGGTGGCGCTTGAGGCGCAGCGCCTGCTCGCGGGAGCGGCGCAGCAGCTCGGCGACAACGCCGAAGGCGCGGCACTGCTCCACAAGATCGTCGAGTCCGGTGCCTCCGAGGAGGAGGACGTGTGGCGCATGATCGTCATGGCCACCGCCGCCGAGGACTGGGCCCTGGTGCGCGCCGGCGCGGCCAAGCTCGGCATGGACGTCGACGGCACCGAGGGCCCGATCGAGGAGGAGTGGCACCTCGTGCGGGTCGTGCTTCCCGTCTCCGACGGCAGCCGCCGCGAGGTGCTGTCGGTGCGCACCGGCCCCGCGACCGCGCGGCTGCTCATCCCGCAGCCCCGCGGCATGGACTACAACGCCGGTGACATCGTCGTCATCGACCCCCGGCCGCTGGAGCCGGTACCCGAGGACCCTCAGCAGCAGGAGAGCTTCGTCATCCCGTTCGCCGCCGTCTCCATGCTCCGGCCCGGCGGCTACACGAGCTGGTTCTTCGACGGCGCGGCCCCCGGCGAGGACGACTGGACCGAGTTCAACGAGCTGATGGCCGAGCGCGGCTGGCCCATGTGGGTCTACAGCGAGGACAACTACACCGTCACCCATCCCACCTCCGGTGAGAGCCTTCAGGGTGTGTACGGCTGGATCGCCGTTCCCCCCGGCGTGGAGCCCGCTCAGCTCGACGCCGTGCTCGACGACGCCACCGAGCGCTGGTCCCACCCGCTGGCCTGGCTGGACCTCGCTCGCGCGGCGGGCATCGAGGCCGAGCGTCATGAGCGCATCATCAAGGAGTACGGTCTCTGACCTTTCCTGGCCGGCCCGTCCGTCCGGACGGGCCGGGGGCCCGCCACGTATCCACCGTCGTGGCGGGCTGGGTTACTTCGTGCTCTTGTGGGATTCTCGGGTTGTTAATCCGGTTGTGGGAGAGTAAGCGGTCTCTATCTCGCGGGTCAGTGGAGGGCTGTAGTGCTGGAGATCGATCGGCTCGGCGCGGTGGTGCGTGACGAGCGTCCGTGGGGGAACTTCGAGCGGTTCACACACAACGAGACCTCGACCGTCAAGATCATCGAGGTGGCGGCGGGGCAGCGGCTCAGCCTGCAGCGTCACAAGCACCGGGACGAGCTGTGGGTCGCGCTCGATCCCGGCCTGGTCTTCGAGATCGACGGTGAGCGCGTCGAGCCGGTCGTCGGTCAGCGGGTGCTGATCCGTGCGGGGCAGACCCATCGCCTGTCCTCCTCGGGCCCTGCCGCGCGCATCCTGGAGGTCGCGTTCGGCCACTTCGACGAGGACGACATCGAGCGGCTCGACGACGCCTACGGCCGCGCCTGACGGACACCGCTGAGCGGACCCGCCGGAGGGTGACCGGCCACCGGCGGGTGGCGCCGCTTGCGAAGATCCTTTTGTTGACCACGCTGCGGCTAATTGGGGTACTTCGGGGTAATTGATATACGTATCTTTTACCTTTCGTGTACTCCTGGGGGTGGGCTGTGGGGCGGCGCTGGCTGCGAGGTTTCGTCGCGGGTGGGCTGGTTCTCGGGTTGATGGGATGCGCACCCCTTGACGCCGCGGGAGGCGGCGGCGGTGGAGGTGGCGGGGGAGCGGGTGACGGTGGCGGCGGGAAGGCCGCCGGGGTCAGCCCGCTGGACAATCCCGACGGCACCGAGCCGGGCCTCGGGGAGGTGCGGTCGAAGAAGGACCGCGCGGCGGCCGTCGACGTGATCCAGAAGGTGGACACCAAGGGACGCGGCGCCAAGACCGGCTACGACCGGGACGAGTTCGGGTACGCGTGGGCCGACAACGTGGACGAGGTGCCGTTCGGCCGCAACGGCTGTGACACGCGCAACGACGTGCTGGCCAGGGACGGCAAGGACCTGAAGTACCGGTCGGGGTCGAAGTGCGTCCTGGTGTCGATGTCGTTGTACGACCCCTACACCGGCACGACGATCGAGTGGCGCAAGGAGGACGCCGCCGAGGTGCAGATCGACCACGTGATGCCGTTGTCGTACGACTGGCAGATGGGTGCGTCCCGCTGGAGCAAGTCCAAGCGGATGCGGATCGCCAACGACCCGCTGAACCTCATGCCGGTGGACGGGTCGACCAACTCCTCCAAGGGGGACTCGGGGCCGGCGACGTGGCTGCCGCCGAACCGCTCGATCCGCTGCGCGTATGCCCTCCGTTTCGCGCAGGTGGCGCTGAAATATGAACTTCCGGTCACTCCTGCGGACAAGGAGACGATGCTCACCCAGTGCGCCTGACCCGTGCCATAAGATCGGCCGACCGTAAAGCACGAGTAAAGGCGGAAGGGCGATGAACGCACGCAAGACGGCCGACGCGCAGGCAGGGGCGAAAGGACGAGGACGGCTGGTCTTGCGGGCCTTGCTGCTCGCGGTCATCGCGATCGTGGTGCTGGGGTTCGTGGCGAGTGGCTGCACCAAGGTCAGTACGGCGCCGGACGAGGTGCGCCTGCACTACGCAGGCGGCCCGTTCGAGGCGATCAAGTTCACCAAGTGCATCACCCCGTCCAGCGGCGCCACGTTCCTCGGCCCTGGCGACACTTCGTACGCCTACCCGTTCGGCCAGCGCACGTTCGACTTCTCCGGTTCCGAGGACGCCGAGTCCAAGCCGATCAGCATCGTGTCCAAGGACAACGTCGAGCTGAACGTGGCGGGCTCGGCGACGTTCACGCTGAACACCAACTGCGCCGTCCTGCGCCAGTTCCACGAGCGCATCGGCCTGAAGTACGGCGCCTACTTCGAGGGTGAGAGCACTTCCGACGGCTGGCGCCGCATGCTGAACTTCTACTTCAAGCAGCCCCTGGACCGCGCGATGGACGCCGCGTCCCAGGAGTTCGAGTGGAAGAAGCTGTTCAACGACCCGAACGCCAAGCAGCAGTGGGAGCAGCGGGTCGGCCAGCTCGCCAGGCAGTTCATCAAGGAGACCGCCGGGGCCGACTACTTCTGCCAGCCGAGCTACGGCGGCACCGGTGACTGCGGCGACGTGGTCCTGACCATCCAGAAGCCCGAGCCGCCGCAGAGCCTGATCGACGCGCTCGCCGCCGAGCAGGCCGCCAAGCAGCAGAACCTCGCGCAGCAGCAGATCAACACCAAGGTCCAGACCGAGATCGAGTCGATCAAGCAGCTGGTGAAGGTGCTCGGCCCGCAGGGGGCCATCCTCTGGAAGGCCATCCAGGACGGCCGGGTGCAGGTCGTCCCGGTGCCGCAGAACGGAGCGATCAACATCACGCCGCAGCAACGGTGAACCCGGCCGGCCGGTGTCCCGCTTCGGGTGCGACGATGGCCTGAGGGTCGTGTCCGAGTCCTTGTGAGGGGGTGCCGGATGCCGAAATGCACCCAGTATTCCGACGGAGCGCCGTGCTGGCCCGAGCTCACCGTCACCGACCTCGGCGGCGCCGCGCACTTCTACGGCGAGGTGTTCGGCTGGACCTTCCGGTCTCTCGGCCCGAAGGTCTGGGACTACACGATGTGCCTGATGGACGACATGCCGGTGGCCGGCCTGACCCCGCCACCGGTCGGCATGGAGAACTGCTTGGCGACGTGGAACGTCTACCTCGCCACCTCGCAGGTCGACGCGTCGGCGGTCCGGGTGCAGGCCAACAACGGCGAACTGGTGGTGCTGCCGACGGACCTGCCGGGTCTTGGACGGGTCGCCATGGCCATGGACCGGGAAGGGGCGGGGTTCGGTCTCCTGCAGCTGGGGAAGGAAAGCCCGCCTCTGCTGTACAAGGAGATCGGCGCCATGTGCTGGAACGAACTGTTCGCGCGCAGCTCCGTGGTGGCCGACAAGTTCTACACCGCTCTGTTCGGCTACGAGGCCGAGCAGGTGGGGGACGGCGTCGACTTCGACTACGTGCTGTGGAAGGTCGCGTCGCGGCCGGTGTGCGGACGGCTGCGGATGGACGGCGAACAGCCGCCGAGGCCGCCGCACTGGACCAGCTACCTGACGGTGGACGACAGCGAGGCCGCGGAGCGACGCATCGAGCGGGCCGGCGGCCAGGTGCTGATCGGCACCTACGACATGCCGCACGGCCGGGTCGCCGTGGTCGCCGACCCGTTCGGCGCGGTCTTCTGCCTGTGCGAGCACCCCACGGAGAACACCTGGTGAGCCCGGCGGTCAGCCGGCGGGACCGAGCTCGGCGCCGAAGGCACGCGCGAGGTCCCGCATCCCCGCGGCCAGCGTCTCCTGGTCCAGCGCGTCGATCCGCTCCGCGGGCCCGGAGACCGACATGGCGGCCACCACCCGGCCTCCGCCGTCCGGCACCGGGACCGCCAGGCAGTGCACCCCGAGCTCCTCCTCGCCGAGATCCATGGCGTACCCGCGCTCGCGCACGACGGCCAGCTCCGCGAGCAGAGCGCCGGCGGCCGTGATCGTGTGCTCGGTCCGGTGCGGCAGTCCGGTGCGGCCGAGCACGGCGGCGGCGTCCGGCCGGTCGGCGAGCAGCACCTTGCCGACCGCGGTGCTGTGCGGCAGCACACGCCGTCCCACCTCGGCGAACATCCGCAGCCGCCGCGGCGAGGCCGCCTGCGCGACGTACACCACGAAATCGCCTTCCAGCACGGCCAGGTTGGCCGTCTCCCCCGACAGCGCCACCATCTTCTCCAGGTACGGCTGGGCCCACACGCCGATCATGCCTTCGGCCACCCCGCCGAGCCGCACCAGCGCGCCGCCGAGCGCGTACCGCCGGTCGGACTCCTGGCGCACGTACCCCCGCGCCAGCAGCGACCGCAGCAGCCGGTGGATCGTCCCGTACGGCAGCCCCGTGCGCGCCGCGATCTCCGAGAGCGCCGCCGCGCCGCCGCGCTCCGCCAGCGCCTCCAGCACGTCGAGCGCGCGGTCCACACTCTGCACCGTCATGCCGGGCCGCCGAGAGCCGTGGGAGGCAGGCCGCGCAGCGAGGCGTCGAGCACCTCGGCGGTGTGCGCGACCCTGATGTCCGCACCGCGGCGCCGCATCGCCGCCGCGATCTGCATCGTGCACCCGGGATTGGCCGACACCAGCAGGTCGGCCGCCGCCTCGCGCACCCGCTCGGCCTTGCGG